>USCL01000034.1 GCA_900553145.1 uncultured Desulfovibrio sp. | reverse complement strand
GACAAGGCAGTTTGCCGTAGCGACATTACAAGCCGTGGGGATGTTGTACAGATTGGAAATGCGCAGCAGGGCCTTGACGTCCACGTCATGCGGCTGGGCCAGCATAGGGTCCCAAAAGAAAATCAGGGCGTCGATTTTCTCCTCCGCAATGCGCGATCCCATCTGCTGATCGCCGCCGAGCGGGCCGGATTTCAGGCACTCCACAGGCGTGGACGGGCTCTCGTCGCCGAGCAGTTCGCGCAACGCCGCATCCACGAGGCGCCCGGTAGTCCCCGTGCAGGTCAGGCGATGGCCTTTCAGTTCGTTGACATGTTCCCGCGCCCACCGGACCAAATCCTTTTTGCAGTTGTCGTGCGCCACAAGCGCGATATTCATGAAAGCTCCTTTGAAAAACGAAAAAGGTCTGCGAAGGACGCCCTCCCCCCCGCCTGTTCCGAAACGGCGCGGGCGCTCTTGCAGAAAGATACGAGAGGTACGGGCGGAGTCAAGAAAAAGGTTATCCGCCCCCAACGGCTACCGCCACAAACCGTCGATGATCTCGCACCCTTTCCGCTCCAGCGCGCCATCCACCCAACCGCGATCAAAAAGGCCGCAGCGGGCGTTTTCCGTTTTCGCCAGATCCCGCTCATGGGATTGCCGCGCAGCATCATACAGGCCGGCAGCGTCGCCCGACGGGATGACGATGACGCCGTCGCGGTCGCCGAGGATGATATCCCCGGGCTCCACGCACTGGCCACAGCACACGACCGGCACATTGATTTCCCCCGGGCCTTCCCTGTATGGCCCGCCCGGCGTAAACCCGGAAGCATACACGGGCAGGGGGAAGCCACGCAGGCAATCCGCATCCCGGATCGCGCCGTCGACCACGATCCCGGCCAGTTTCTTGGAAGCGGCATAACGGAACATGAGTTCCCCCATAAGGGACCTTCCGGAACGCCCGTTTGGCTCCCCGCCGGATACGACGAGCACGTCGCCCTCCTCCGCCATGTTGAGGGCCTTGTGGATCATGAGGCTGTCGCCGGGGCGGGCCTTCACGGTCAGGGCCACGCCCGACATGGTTCCATCCGGTTCCGAAAGCAAACGGGCATCCGGCGTCATGGCACACATCCTGTGCATGGCGTCCGCGACCGGGGCCGTTGCAAACGCCCCGTACGCTCTGACCAATTCGGGATCGGGCAGCGGACGCCGGGTAAAAATACGAAAACCTGTCGGCATAGGAAACCTCGAAAAGCGGAAACAGCGTTTCCGGTTGCGGATAACGACGGAAAGGCCGCACCGTTCCGGGGGAAAGAACGGCGCGGCCCGCCGGGAGACAGGGGGAAAAGCTGGTCAGAACTTTTTGCCTTTGAAAAGGCCGCTCTGGAGACGCGATCAAGCCGTACCGCCCCACTGGCGGGGCAACGCGCCGCATTTCCCTGCAAAAGGAAGACGGGTGCGCGCCGGCCCTCCCTTTTTCGTCATCCCGGCAAATCTTGACAGTGTCCACTGGGACGACAGCCTGCCCGGGCACCTTTTGAGATGACACCGTTCGCTGGGCACGAAATCGCCGCAACGTAAGCGTGGGCCCTGCCCCAAAACACGGTTTCTTGGGGGAACGGCGACGTTGAACGGTAGTATGCCCGCATCCGTCCGTCCCAGCCCCCATTAGCCCACCGTCCCGAAAACGCCTTTCCCCATCCGGCGGCCTTGCAAAGGACATTTTGGCTTTGCGGCATGTTCGGTACAACTCCGCGTGGTTTTTCCTTTACGTTCCGCCTCTTGAAAAAGGCAGCTTTCCGCTGGCGGCGTTTCAATGAGGGCTGAACATGGCGTCACGTCGAACGGCACAGATCCCCTCCAAACACACAAGGGGGCGTCACCAACGGCAGGTGCACACAGCGAAAACCGAGAGGCCGCGTATCCTTCACGCCAATACGGGCACGTGGCATTTCACCCGGCAAACCCCGCCCGCTTGCGGAGATCGGCGTACAGCGCCTCCGGCAGGGCCACGCCCGCGATCCGGTTCCGTTCCCGCAACGCGAAGCGCCGTTCCCCGGGCAGGCGCACCCCTTCCTGCCCGAGCAGGTGCCCGCACAAGGCCTCAAGCCGTGCCGAAAAATCGGGATTCAGCGGCTTCGGGTCCAGCAGGATGAACGTCTGCCCGATGCCGGGCGCATTCCCCGAAGGCTCAAAGAACGAGCTGGCCTCGTAGGCGTAGTTGGCGCCCGTGAGCGTAGCGGAAAGGATTTCCACCATCAGGGCGAGCGCCGCGCCCTTGGCGTCCCCGACGGGGATCATGGTCCCGCCGAGCGCGGCCACGGGGTCCGTGGTCGCCCGGCCCCCGGCGTCCAGCGCCCAGCCTTCCGGGATGGCTTCGCCACGCTGCTTCGCGGCCATGATCTTGCCCCGGGCCACCTTGCTCAGGGACATGTCGATCACCAGCGGATGGTGCCCCTCACGCGGACAGCCGAAGGCCAGCGGGTTTGTCCCGAAAGACGCCTTTGAACCGTTCCACGGAGCCATTGCGGCGGGCGTGTTGGAAAAAATCAGCGACACCAGCCCGGCTTCGGCGATGCGTTCCGCATACAGGCCGACCACGCCGCAATGATGCGACCGGGTGACGCCGAGCACCGACAGGCCATAGCGCCGCGCCAGCGGGACGGCCCGTTCCAGCCCGTCCCGGATGGCGGGGAAGGCGAACCCGTTCCCGGCATCCGCAAGCACGGACGCGGGGGCGGGCTGGCTTATGGCCGGGCGTGCCTGCGCGGCCACCTTGCCTGACAGGGCCTGATCCGCGTAAAACGGGATGCGGGAGAACCCGTGCGACGCAAGCCCGTCCAGCTCGGCCTGCACCAGTGCCTCAACGACGCACGCAGCGGCACCTTCGGGCACGCCCGCTCCCGCGAATACGGCCATGCCCAGTTCCGAAAGCTGTTCCGGGGTCAGGATCATGCTTCACCTCGCAGGCATCCGGCGACCTTCCGGGCCACGACCGCGCTGACGCGGACGTTGGATTCGCGGGTCACTCCGGCAATGTGCGGCGTCAAGATGCAGTTGGGGGCCTCTGCCAAAGGGGAACCCGCCGGAAGCGGCTCCTTTTCGAAAACATCGATCAGGGCCCCGGCGAGCCTGCCCGAACCGAGGGCCTCCGCAAGGGCCGCCTCGTCCACGACGCCGCCCCGCGACGTGTTGATCAGCACGGCTCCCGGCTTCATGCAGGCCAGACGCCCCGCGTCGAAAAGATGCCGCGTGTCCGCCGTAAGCGGCACGTGCAGGCTTACGGCGTCCGCCGCCGCGAGCAGAGAATCCAGATCCGCCGGTTCCGCACCGAGACGCCCCCAGTCCGGGGCATCCGGAGGAAGAAAAGGATCGTGCGCCATGACCCGCATGCCGCAAGCGCGGGCGCGGGCCGCCACGTCCCGGGCTATGCCGCCGAACCCGACGAGGCCGAGCGTCTTCCCGGCGATCTCGCCGCCCACCATACGCTCGCGGGGCCACGTCCCGGCGGCTACGGAGGTGGTCCCGCCATAGCAGCCGCGCGCGAGCATGAGCAGCCCGGCAAGCACATATTCGGCTACGGCCACGTTGTTCGCGCCTGTGGCCGGGATGACCGCGATGCCCCGCGCCCGGCAGGTTTCGCAGTCAATGTTGTCAAGGCCCACGCCAAGGCGCCCCACCACGCGCAGCCGCGCACCGTCAAGCAGCCCGCCGCGCACCTGCGTCCGGTTGCGGACGATAAGCGCCCGGCACCCGGCCACGGCGGAGGCCAGCTCCTCTGGCCTGTCCACGAGGGTTTTGTCATAAAGGACATCGAACGACGCCCTCAGATCGGCGACGGCGGCCTCATCCATGAACTCTGAAATAACGATTTCTGCCATGTCGTACTCCCGGCCCGTCCGCCTTTCGGGGAAAAAGCGTTCAAGCCATTTGATCTTCTATATTATATAAGATAAAAGGTGCTGAAAGATTCTCCGGAGGAACCATGACCCCATCATCGAAACTCACATTCGCCCCGCTGTACGAACAGGTGAAAAAGGCCATTCTCAACCGCATCATCGCCGGAGAGTGGGGGCCGGGAAGCTTCCTGCCCAGTGAAATCGCGCTCGCCAAAGAATACGGAGTCAGCCAAGGGACGCTTCGCAAGGCCCTCAATGCGCTTACCCGCGAAAAGCGGCTGGTCCGCTATCAGGGCAAGGGAACCGCCGTGGCCGTGCTCGACGAGGACAGCTCCCTGTTCCCGTTCTTCCTTCTCAGCGACAGGAGCGGAAAGCGCGTCTACCCGCTTTCCCAAATCTACGGCGTGCGGCTCGCTCCGCCGTCGGACGCCGAACGGGCGGCCCTCGAGCTCGCCCCGGACGCCAAAGTCATCCACATCGACCGCGTGCGCATGCTCAACGATTTCCCGGTCATCAACGAGCGGGTCACGCTCTCGACCGCCCGTTTTCCCCATTTCAGCTTCGAGTTCGACAAAGTGCCGAACACGCTCTACGAGCACTATCAACTCCACTTCGGCATCACCGTGGCCCACGCCACGGAGCAAATCGAAGTCACCATGCCCGACAGCGGGGACCTCAAACGGCTCAACGTCGACCGGAACCATCCGCTGCTGCTGGTCACCCGCACATCCTTCGACCTTCAGGAACGGCCTGTGGAGTTCCGCATCAGCCGGATCAACACGGCCAACAACGTGTACCGCGCCGACCTGCGCTGAGCGCGCCCCGTCCGTCCCTGAGCCCCCGAAGCGGGCTTCCGGAGATTCTTCAGACTGATAATTGAAGGCAGGAGGTTTCCCTCCCGCCTTCTTTTTTATTAGGAATTCCGGCGGGATTACGCGCTTTCGTACAGACGGGTCATAACAAACTGGTTCTGCTTCAGAGCTTCAGCGGCGGTCATACGGCCGGCGATGGTCTGGAACATCATGTCGAGCAGCTTGTCACCAGCCTGGTCGAGATTCATTTCGCGACGCAACATACCGGACACGTCCACGTCCATGTGTTCAGACATGGTACGGATGGTGCGCGGATTGGCGGACAGTTTGATAACGGGCACGATCGGGTTGCCGATGATGTTGCCCTGGCCGGTGGGGAAGAAGTGCACCACGTAGCCGGCGGCGGCCACGAGGGTGATCATTTCAGCAGCGGCGGAGGAGGAGTCCATGAACCACAGGCCGGGGCCGGTAGGCGTCACAGCCTTGTCCAGCGTACCGATAACAGGCGCCTTCGTACCGATCTTCTGAATGTTGCCGAGGGCCTTTTCTTCGATGGTGGTCAAGCCGCCTTCGATGTTCCCCTTGGTCGGCTGAGAGTCGGAAAGGTCGGAGGTCTTGTGATCGTCAATAACCTTGGCGTAACGGTCAAAGAACGCGGTGAATTCGCTGCGGACCCGGTCATTGGCGCAACGGGCCTTCACCAGGTGTTCGCCACCGGTGAGTTCGGTGGTTTCACCGAACACCAGCGTGCAGCCTTCTTCATACAGCTTGTCGAACGCGTTACCAACGGTCGGGCAGGAGGCCAAGCCGGAGGTGGTGTCGGATTCGCCGCATTTGCAGGAAACCCACAGGTCGGAGATGGGGCATTCCACTTTCTGGAGGGCGGAAGCGTACTGCACGAATTCCTTCGCCTTGCGGGAAGCGCGGGCGATGGTGTCGATCTGGCCGTGCTGTTCGATGCCGAAGCCGGCAACGGGCTTGCCGGTCTTGGCAATGCCGTCCACCACGTCCTGGGTCCACTTTTCTTCGATGCCGATAACGATGACGGCGGCAACGTTCGGGTTGCTGCCGGCGCCGATCAAGGTGCGGAAGTGGAGGTCAAGGTCAGCGCCGAACTGCAGGCGGCCGTAAGGATGCTGGATGGCAACGGTGCCGCCGATGTTATTGGCAACGGCGTCACAAGCGGGCTGGGAAAGGTCGTCCAGGGGCAAAATCAGCACATGATTACGAATGCCCACGCGGCCGTTATCGCGGCGATAACCGAAGAATGACTTTTGCATGTGACCTACCACCTTTTGGTCTTGACGTTGTGGACATGAAGATGTTCGCCCTGACGGATGGGTTTGACAACCTTCCCGATATCGGTGCCGTACTTGAAGACGGTATCGCCGACATTCAAATCCTTGAGAGCGACCTTATGCCCGATCGGGATGTCGTCGAGCACCTTGAACTGTACGGTTTTGTCCTCTTTCATGATCCAGCCAGTCAGTTCCTGACCGGCCTTCACGCCTTCCACGGTGATGACGCCGACGCTGTCGCCGTCTTCATGAACCAGAAATTGCACGGACATGGTTGCCTCCTAAGGTTTGGTTCAAATGCAGCTCTTCTGTATTATGTCTTATATAAGACTGTCAAGTGAAGAACCTGCCCTTACCGGACGAACGCTTCGATATAGATAAAACTATACTTCTAAAGAGCGCCGGGCGAGGGGTTGATGAGGGGTTACGAATGTTTCACGGAAACGGGCAACGGACACGGCAGCCTAGAGGAACATCCCCTCGGGTACCGGCACATTGAGCAGCAGCGTGAAGCCCGCCCACACCAGCAGGCTGAAGCCGACCCCGAACACGATCGCCGTCTGCGCAAGGCGCGGCAGGCCACGGCTGTGATCGCCGAGGATGAGCGTGGAGCCCGCGATGAACGCCATCGTGGTGACGAGGAAGCCGAGCACCGGGATAAGCACGGCATAGCACAGGGAGGTGGCGCAGATGATGCCGATCTTGCCCCACGCCACGGCCTCGCCGCCTCCGGATCCGGCGGCCTCACGGGAGCGCCGCCACAATCCCTTGCCGACGAAATACGCACCGCCCGCACCGATCAGTTTGGTCAGCACTTCGGGGAAGACGCGGCTGACACCTTCCAGCCCTTCGTATTGGACAAGGAAGGCTGCGGAGATGGCGAGGAAGCCGAGCCCCGCGAACAGATCCACCTTCCAACCGGGGCGGGGGCCTTCAGGGAGCAGCGCGGCGTGCTTGCGGTTGCGCAGCTTGAGCAGGAACGGCGTCAGCAGCGACAAGAGCAGCGCGGCGATGAGCACCTTATTGATCGAGCCTTCGAACATGACGGCCGTCAGGCCGCCGTCCACCGAGCGGGACAAGTCCACGCTCTTTCCGAGGTTCTCCTCGATCATCGGCCCAAGGATGACGCCAAGGGCCATCGCGCCGGTGTCCATGCCCACCTTGCCGCCGAAGAACCCGACGAGCCCGAAGGCCAGCACCACCCATATGTCCACCAGACTGTTGCTGATGGCGTAGGCCCCGATAAAGGCCAGCACCACGATGCCGATGGCGACCAGCGTAAGCCGGATGCTCAGGAGTCGGGCCATACATTGGCACAGCACGAAGCCGACGGGGATCATCAACAGGTTCACCGCGAACTGGGACATGATGAACGTGTAGGCCAGATCACCGGATGCGGTGAATATCTTGAATCCCGGCTGGATGCCGTGGGCCATGAGCGCACCGAGGATAACCGCCGCCACCGCGCTGCCGGGGATGCCGAGGGTCAGCATGGGGATAAGCGAACCGCCGATGACGGCGTTGTTCGCGCTTTCGGAGGCGGCGACGCCCTCAAGGCTCCCCTTGCCATAGCGGGAAGGGTCTTTGTCCCACCGCTTGGACTCGTTGTAGGAGATGATCGAGGCGATCTCGCCTCCCGCGCCGGGGAGCATCCCGATCCACGTCCCAAGTACGGAGGACCGGACGAGGAGCGTTTTGCAATGGGCGGCAAGATACCGAAACACCTTGCCGAACGCGCCTTTGTGCGGGCGGTACTCCGCGATGAAGCTCTTGTCCGTACCGATGAGGTACAACACTTGGGAGAACGAGAACAGGCCGATCATGCAGGGTATCACGGACACGCCCTGCAAGAGATCGTAGGTCCCGAAGGTGAAGCGCGGCGCGCCGGTGTTGGGGTCGAGCCCGATGGTGGACACGAGGATGCCCACCGCGCCGGAAACAATGCCTTTGCCCATGTTGTCCGGGGTCATCACCGCGATGGTGGAGAGCCCGAACAGGCACAGCCAGAAGCTTTCCGGCCCGCCGAACTGGAGCGCGAACCGCGCCAGCGAACCGCCAAGGCAGAGCAGGAACAGCGTGCCCACAATGCCCCCGAAGGCCGAGGACAGAAGCGACGTATACAGCCCGAGATCCGCCCTCCCCTTTTGGCACAGGGGCCAGCCGTCGAACGTGGTCGCCACGGAGGACGGCGTGCCCGGCGTGCAGATGAGGATGGCCGAGTTCGCGCCGCCGTAGATGGCCCCAGCGTATATCGCGCCGAGCATGATCAGGCCGCTGGTCGGGTTCATGGCGAACGTAGCCGGGACCATGAGCGCCACCCCCATGGTGGCGGAGAGCCCCGGAAGCGCCCCTATGATGATCCCGCCAGTGAGGCCCGCGAGCATCAGGATGATGTTCAACGGCTCGAACAGGTGGAGCATGGCCGGCAAAATAAATTCTGTCATGCGAAACGTCCTTTCGAAGCGGTGTAGCCCTCCGCTCCCGCGAGGGGATCGGAAACGCTATTTCTTGAGCAGCCCGGCTGCGGAAAGGGCCTCTTGAGCATGAGCCTGCTGTCCGGCGATGTAGGCCGCGAACGCTTCGCCGTCCATATATTCGGCGGGCTGCCCGGCCTTCTTCATATCGGCCAGATACTCCGGATCGTCGCAAATCTTCTTGAAGAGCGCCCGCAAAGTTTCAAGCTCGGCGGGCTTGATGGCCTTGGGCGCGGCGAAACAACGGCGGATGTCGGACACCATGTCGATGCCCGCTTCGCGCAGCGTCGGGACGTCGGGCAGGAAGCCGTTACGCTTTTCGGCGGCGACATTAAGCACCCGGAACTCGTCAATGGAGCGCATTACGTCGTTGATGTTGCCAAAAATCATGTCGATCTCACCGCCGAGCAGCGCCGCGTTCTGATCTGCGGCACCTTTGTAAAATACGCTGGTCAGCTTGGCATCGGGGTACTTCTTGCCGTAGTCGAGGAACATCAGATGGTGGCCCGACAGGGGGCCGACAAGGCCGACGCGGATCTTGCCGGGGTTTTTGCGGGCCGCGGCGATGATTTCGGTGGTCGACTTGTAGGGGCTGTCCTTCCGGACGGCGATGCACTGGGGGTCGTTCACGACCTGACAGATGTACTTGAAGCTGTCGGGCGTGAACTGGGCGTTCTGCGCCAGCGGCTGGAGGATGATGTGGGGGACGTTCAGGCCGCCGATGGTGTATCCGTCAGGGCGGGATTTGGAGATTTCCGTGAACCCGATAATGCCTCCCGCGCCGGGCTTGTACACGAACACCCACGGCTGAGGCGCGTACTTGTTCCAGTACTTCTGCATGATCCGGGCCTGCACGTCGCTCGACCCGCCCGCAGTGAAGGCGATGATCATGTTAATGGGTTTTTCGGGATAGGCCGCCGCCGCGGGCATGGCCAGCAATCCGAGCAGACACAACGCCGTACGTAAACAGGACAACAGTTTCATAGAGGCTCTCCTTGATTGTCGGTGATACAACACTCCTGACGCTGTATGACAACGCGCCGTTCCCTGAGCTGATCGCTTTTGAAGCGGCATCCGTTTCAAAAACGCCGTTCCCGGGAGAAATGCGGTTTCCCCGGGGATTGCGGTCAGCTCCTTCGAGCCAAGCGTTTCAGCCCTTTCGAGGCTGAGGCGCTCGGTTCGGCGCGTATTGTCCCTCTCACTGTAAATCTTTTGTAATATGTCTTATATAAGACTGTCAAGTGAAAAAGAACACAGTGCTCTCCCCTAAACAGATAACCATGTGGAACTGTATCATCTTTTTTCTAAAAAGGGGCCTGTTTGTTTCCGTAGCGTACATTATCCTAGTACGATCACCCGAAGGTATCCCCCTTACAGCGTACTCAACCTCCTTTTTTCACAAGGCAATGCGTAAAACGGATCCGGGGGGGCCCTCCTATCCCGAAGAACGGATTCGCTCCGGAACAAACGCCCCCCAAAGATGTCTCCCAAGAAAAGGACGCGGCTCCCGGCTGCCTCCGCATCCTCCACGGCGCATTGGAAAGCCCCTCAGCGTCAGAGTATTCCACGCCTTGGAACCGCTCACAAAGAGCATACTGCCGGAAACGTTACCGCACGGCCCCGCTACGGGCCAACGCGAACCAGCCCCCGAACAAATGCGGTGGACGTCCCACGCCGTTTCATGCGCCACCCCATTGAAGTGCAATAGCCTGTCATAGCTCATGATTGATATTTTCTCATAGCTCTGTCGTAGCATTTGATTGATACGCATCCATAGTGTGTTGAATTTCAATATGTTCTTATTGGCAAACTCCACAACAAAGGAAATTTTTAGTATCTAGCTGAAACCTTATGAAATAAAGTATCAATCGTTTATTGTGGCGGAACCGTTCCCATATGCCTTGAGCGGGATACTCAAGAAGTTCGCGAACCCGCAGAGAGCGTCGACAAAGCTGATCTGAAAGGCTCTGTCACAGTAAATGATTGATATTCTATTTCATAAGATTTCATATAGATACAAAAAGGAACTTCCTTTGTATAGAGTTCATTAACAAAAAAATATTGTAAATTCAATATGTTATGTTCGTATATCAATCAAATACTGTGACAGAGCCATCTAAAAAAACTGACTATTCATGATGTGATAGCATTATTCATCGGATTCTATGACAGAGCCAAACGCAAAAAGCCGTCCCCGCCTTTCGGCATGGGACGGCCCACATTACGTGCGGCGAAACGGAAAAAGCTACAAGCCCCACTCCGAAGGCGCAACGCGGTGGAAATCCTCGTTCTGGGCGGCCATATCGAGCGGGAGGGATTCGAGATCGTCCAGCGCGGGGATGCTTTCCCGACCGGAGAACTCGCGGAAGTCGGCTATCTTGATGTAGCTCTTGCACGAGCGGCAGACGTGGACCTGATAGCCCGGCTCGTTTTCCGCCGTGAAATAATCCAATTTCTTGGCATCTTCCTCAAGGCAGAAGGGGCACTGGATACGCTTGGCCCGGAATGTCGTCCGGCAGTAGGAGCAGGTATGCATCCGCTTTCCGCCCTTGTTGATGTCCCGGCCCTCGTTGCGCGACGGCTCGGGGCCGCTCAGGTGCCCGATGAACGCCGGGCTCCCGCATACCGGACAGTGCCCGTGCTGCCAAACGTCATTCTGCGGATAAGCGGCGGAAAGCGCCTCGCCCGCCGCTTCGAGCCACGGCTCCATGCTGTTGTATACGAGAAACGGCAGCAGGTTGGGCGCGTCGGGCGCTTCCTTGGCCCACGCTTCGAAGGGTTCGGCGTTCTCCAGCGCATAGGCGCGGAACAGTTCCGCCGGGCGGACGTCGCCCCGGACGAGCTTGTCCCGGATGAGCTGCGCGGTCGTGCGGAGCTGCGGCAGGGATTCCGCCACTTCCAAGAGGCCGTGGAAAAGCTTTTCGGCCCCCGCCACATCGACGGGGAATTGATCGCGGGCCAGCAGCGGCGCCCCCTGCCGGTGCTCCAAGTCGCCGCAGACCAGCGCCTGATCGACGGAAACCGTCAACGAGGCCTTCGCCTCCCCCTGCAGGCGGCACACGGCTTTCACCAGCTCCAAGAGTTCCTGCGGAAACCATGCCTTATCCTCAAGGGCGGCGAACTTCTTCTCGAATCTCTTCTTTGACGCTTCCATTCCATATCCTCCTGTGCGCAGGCGCTGAGCCGACGCCTCAATGGATCGCAAAAAACGCGCGATGGCCATTCCGCAGAGTGCCTGCCGCTGGCCGCGCAGCTTCATCCATAGCGGCCCTACGCCGCCAGCGCAAGACGTTTTCAAGCCACCCTTCATTCAAAGGCTGAAAAGGCCGGCCTTGCTTGAGGCTGCGAGGACAGGCGAGGCCAGCGCCCCGCCTTCCTGAAAAGCGCCCCGCCCGCCTGAAAAAAGGCGGCGTCCCCATGCGGGAAAAGCGGAATGCCTCTTACGGGCGAAGGGGGCTCACAAGAGGCAACTCATAGCACCCGCAGATAAACCATGCTCTGGGAGTATCGGCGCAGGCGCGCAGCGGGCAACCTCCCCGCGCCTCCCAGACTCACCGCTCTTTATTCTTCAAGGAACACTTGAAAAATTTCCGCGCCAACCCGAAACCCATGAGGATTGCCCGCCATGCGCACAGGTTCCCCCGATCTTGTTTGCCCAACAGGCTCCGCCGCCGGACAGCACCGCGTCATGCCCTGCCCCCCTCGGGCGTTCTCTCTTTGCACGGAGGAACGCCCCGAGTCGAAGCCTACGCGGTTGCCGAGGTCCATCCTTTAGCTCTTCAGAAGTTCCGCCTTGATCCTGCGGGACAGCATTGCGCCGTCCAGCCTGCTCATGGCGTCCATCAGCAAAACCCGGTAGGAGCCTGTCCCCCCGTCCACGGACAAGAGCTTCTCATAGGCCAGTTCCCCGCAAACGCCCATTGCGGACATGGCGCAGACGCAGGACGGCAATATTTCCTGCGGATTGGCCCCCGCATAGCAGCCGATGACCCCCGCCGACATGCAGCCCGTGCCCGTAATGCTGGCCATCATGGGGTGCCCGTTGCGGACGGCCCACGCCTCGCGGCTGTCGGCCACGATATCGATGGGGCCGCTGATCACGATGACCGCGCCGGTCCGTGCGCTGAGATCCCGGGCAAGCCCGACATGCCCGCTCAGGTTGCCTTCCGTGCTCAAGGCTTCAAGGCTTGCGTCCACGCCCTTGGTCGTGCCCATCCCGTTCGCCAAGTAGCTGACTTCCGAAATATTGCCCTTGATGGCGGCAAAACGGATCTCCCGGAGCAGCGTCGCGGCGGTTTCGTTGCGGAAGTCCGAAGCGCCCGCACCCACGGGATCAAAAACCACGGGAAGCCCCAGCCTGTTGGCCTCCTTCCCCGCCGCCAGCATGGACAGGACCGTCCGCTCGTTGAGCGTGCCCATGTTCAACACCAGCGCGGAACAGAGCCGCGTGATCTGCCCGGCTTCCCGCAGATCGTCGGCCATAATGGGCGAGCCCCCTGCCGCCAGCGTCATGTTGGCGCAGTCGTTGACCGTGACGTAGTTGGTAATAAAGTGCACCAACGGCTTGTTGTGCCGCACGGCGCTCAACATGTTTTCAAATGGATTCATCCGTCAACCTTCCTTTCCTCATCGGTGGGGCATCTTCCACCCGGGAGTGCCCCATACGCGCGCCTTCAAGCCGCTTCCAGCATTCCCGGCAAGCCGATCCCCGGACATCGCCGCATATGGGGCATACGCGTCGGACAAGCAGTACGGCCCACGCACCAGCCGGTCACCGCGTACGCCTATGGGGCTCGTTCCGCGTCAAGCAGACGATACGGTCATCCCGCCGATCGCCGCGTACGCGTATGGGGGACGCACGGGTAGCGGAAAAACCTCACCAAAGAAAACCCTTCAGGGGGACACCTCATCCTCGGGGCAAATCGGGCAGGCACTCTCACGGATTATCCGTCAGCATGGCCCCTGCGCCCGTGCAAAAAAGCAACCCGTCCACCTCCTCTGCAGAGATGCGGGATTGCCCCGCGTCCATGCGGAAAACGTCCCGGCTCTGGGCACGGGCACCGCGTGATTCCGCCGCCAATCTGTCTATGCCATTCCCCACCACCGCGCAACCTGAACAATATCCGCCGATTGCCTTCCGCATCATCCTTGACGCCATATTGCCCGCCACTTCCGCCGCTGTAAACTCCGCCACGCCTCCGGACAGGGCCCTTCTCCGTTTTCCGGCCAAAGGAAAACTTTCCCCAGCCTTCTCTTCCCCTATTCCTCAACAATACCCGGCATGGCCGTCTCCTCCCCCGCCGCTTCCGCATCCGTCACTCCCCCGCACGCCAGAACCGCACTTCCTCCAACAGCCCATTTAACAGGGAAAAAATGCTTTTCCCTCCCCTTATTTCCCTCTCTCCAAAGGAATATTTCCACAAGCTCCTTTTTTTCCGGAACAGGATTGACACAGAGCCTGCGCTGGAATAGCAGTAGGGTATCTGTAATCAGATCCTGCAATGATTTAAACTATATATGCTCAACAAAGCATATATCGGCATTCCTGCGGCGGAACCATCGCTTCCGCCCAGTATAGGGAGGATCACCATGAGCGTATCACGCCGAGGCTTTCTGAAGTTCGGGCTTGGGGCCGCGCTTGCGGGCGCCGTTTCCGGGCTCGGATTCGACTTGCGCCCCGCCTTCGCGCAGGCCAAGGAATTCAAACTCAAGTGGACGAAGCAGACCACGTCCATCTGCTGCTACTGTGCCGTGGGCTGCGGGCTCATCGTCAGCACCAGCACCTCCGACAACCCGCTCGGCAAGGGCCGCGCCATCAACGTCGAAGGCGATCCGGATCACCCGATCAACGAAGGCTCCCTGTGCCCCAAGGGCGCGTCCACGTGGCAGCTTACCGTCAACGATCAGCGCCCCAAGAAGCCCCTCTACCGTGCCCCCTACGCCACCGAATGGAAAGAAGTGGAGTGGGAATGGGCGATGGACGAGATCGCCAAGCGCGTGAAGGAAAGCCGCGACAAGTCGTTCATGGAAAAGAACGACAAGGGCGAGCTCGTCAACCGCACCGAAGCCATGGCTTCGTTCGGATCCGCCGCCATGGACAACGAGGAGTGCTGGGCGTATCAGTCCATCCTCCGCAGCCTCGGCCTGGTGTATATCGAACACCAGGCGCGTCTCTGACACAGCGCCACTGTTACGGCTCTGGCAGAGTCGTTCGGACGCGGTGCAATGACGAATCACTGGAACGATTTGGCGAACAGTGACTGTATCCTCATCATGGGCAGCAACCCTGCCGAAAACCACCCCATCTCCTTCAAGTGGGTGCTCAAGGCTCAAGACAGGGGCGCGAAGGTGGTCAGCGTCGACCCGCGCTTCACCCACTCTTCGAGCAAGGCCGACATCTATGCCCAGCTCCGCGTGGGCACGGACATCGCCTTCCTCGGCGGGATGATCAACTATATCCTGAGCAACGATAAGTACTTCAAGCAATACGTCATCGACAGCACCAACGGCCCCACGGTCGTCGGCGAGCAGTTCGGGTTCAGCGACGGCCTCTTCTCCGGCTTCAACGCCGACAAGAAGAGCTACAACAAAAAGGCGTGGGCGTTCGACATGGATGCCAACGGCGTCCCCGTGCGCGACGAAACGCTCACGCACCCGCGCTGCGTTTTCCAGCTCCTCAAGAAGCACTACGGCCGCTATACGCTCGACAAGGTGTCGGAAACCACCGGCACGCCCAAGGAAGACCTCCTTCAGGTCTATGAAGCCTTCGCGGCCACCGGCGTGCCCGACAAGGCCGGGACCATCATGTACGCGATGGGCTGGACTCAAAAGAGCGTGGGCGTGCAGAACATCCGGGCCATGTCCATCATCCAGCTCCTGCTCGGCAACATCGGCGTGGCGGGCGGCGGCGTCAACGCGCTGCGCGGCGAATCCAACGTGCAGGGCTCCACTGATCAGGCGCTCCTCGCGGACGTCTGGCCCGGCTACCTGCCCGTGCCGACCTCCAAGCTGACGACCCTCGCGGACTACAACGCCACCACGCCCAAGACCAACGATGCCAAGAGCGTGAACTGGTGGAGCAACCGCCCCAAGTACACGGCGAGCTTCCTCATGTCGCTCTACCCCGGCGTGACGCCCGAGGTGGCCTACAGCTACGTCCCGCGCCTCGACGCCGACAAGAAGCGGACGGACTACATGTGGATGACCATCTTCGACCGCATGGTCGAAGGCAAGCTCGACGGCCTGTTCGCCTGGGGCATGAACCCCGCCTGCTCCGGCCCCAACGCCAACAAGAGCCGCGGGGCGATGGAAAAGCTCAAGTGGCTGGTGAACGTCAACCTGTTCGATAACGAAACCGGTTCGTTCTGGCGCGGCCCCGGCAAGAACCCGGCCCAGATCGCCACGGAAGTCTTCTTCCTGCCCTGCTCCACGTCCATTGAAAAGGAGGGCTCCATCGCCAACTCGGGCCGCTGGATGCAGTGGCGCTATGCCGGGCCGGATCGCTACGGCGAAACCAAGCCCGACGGCGACATCATGGTCGAAATGATGCTCGCCGTCCGCAAGCTCTACAAGGAGCAGGGCGGCGCGTTCCCCGAGCCCGTTCTCAACCTCGGCATCGACAAGTGGATGGAAGGGCATGAGTTCTCGCCCGCCAACACCGCCAAGGTCATGAACGGCTACTTCCTGCGCGACGTGACCATCGGCGGCAAGCAGTACAAGGCCGGGCATCAGGTTCCCGCCTTCGCCATGCTGCAGGCCGACGGCTCCACCGCCAGCGGCAACTGGCTGCACACGGGATCGTGGACGGACGAGGGCAATATGATGGCCCGCCGCGACAAGACGCAGACGCCGGAGCAGGAAAAGATCGGCCTGTTCCCGAACTGGTCCTACGCGTGGCCCATGAACCGCCGCATCATCTATAACCGCGCCTCCGTGGACAAGCAGGGCCGCCCGTGGAACCCGGACAAGCCGGTCATCCAGTGGCGCGACGGCAAGTGGGTCGGCGACGTGGTGGACGGCGGCGGCGATCCCGGCACCAAATACCCCTTCATCATGCAGAAGGACGGCCAAGGCGCGCTCTTCGGGCCGGGCCGCGAAGACGGGCCGCTCCCCGAATTCTACGAACCGATGGAGTCCCCCTTCGAGAAGCACGCCTTCTCGGCGCAGCGCAGCAACCCCGTGGCGTTCAAGGCCATCGGCGAAGTGCTGGCCGTGGCGGACGAGCGTTTCCCGTTCATCGGCACGACCTACCGCGTCACCGAGCATTGGCAGACGGGCCTCATGACCCGCCGCTGCTCGTGGCTCGTGGAAGCCGAGCCGCAGGTCTTCGCGGAGCTTGATCCCGATCTCGCCAAGGAACGCGGCATCGGCAACGGCGACGTGGTGCGCGTCAGCAGCGCGCGCGGCAACCTGCTCGCCAAGGCCATCGTGACCAACCGCTTCCAGCCCATGAACGCCAACGGCAAAACCGTGCACATGATCGGCCTTCCGTGGCACTTCGGCTGGCTGGTGCCCAAGCGCGGAGGCGACAGCGCGAACCTCCTCACCGCAGCCGTGGGCGACCCCAACTCCGCCATACCGGAATCCAAGGCCTTCATGGTCAACATCGAAAAGATGCCCGATCAGGATTTGCCGGAGTAGTTATTGAGATAGGTTAGGAGACCGGGGGAGGGCGCTTTTTAAAAAAAGCCCCCTCCTCCAGACCTGCCAGAGCGGCTCGCTCCCCTCCCGCAAAAACTTTGACTGGTGGGGAGGCGGCGCGACGGGAGTCCCGTTGACCGGACGGCTGAAAGGCAAAGGGTCCACAGCGAATTTTTCGCCGAGTACACGAAGGAACATGTACACGGCAAGAAATTCGCTGACTGGAAAGGCAATGATCCTTTGCACCCGCCCCTTCCGCCACGTAACAGGAAAAACAGCGGTTCCGGGAAACTTCCGCCAAGAAAAACCCGCCGGGCCGCCCCAAACGCCGCCCGCCCCGTTTATAAAAGTCTTAGGAGGGGAAGCGGGGAGGTTTGGAGGGGGAAGGGGAAGCCCTTCTTCAGAAGGGTTCCCCCCCTCCAATCTTTTCTCCTCCCTCACCCCCCGATAAAGGAGTCCATCATGGCGAAAGCCTTTTTTGTCGACCTGACGCGCTGCACGGGCTGCCGTGGATGCCAGATCGCGTGCAAGCAGTGGAAGAACCTGCCCGCCGAGGAAACGACGAACCGCGGCGGACATACGAACCCGCCGGATCTGTCCAGCGTGACCTACAAAACCGTGCACATGCGCGAAGTGGGCAAGGGAAAGGACTTCAGGATGCTGTTCTTCCCTGAACAATGCCGCCATTGCGAGCTGGCCCCGTGCATGACCGCTTCGACCGTCGACGGCGCCATCGTGCAGGACGAGAAGACGGGCGCGGTGCTGTTCACGCCCCTGACCGCCCAGCTCGACGGCCAGGCCGTGCGCCAAGCCTGCCCCTACGATATCCCGCGCGTGGACCCGCAGACAAAGCAGATCCACAAGTGCGACTTCTGCAACGACCGGGTGCATCAGGGCATGCTCCCCGCATGCGTCCTGTCCTGCCCCACCGGGTGCATGAATTTCGGCGAACGGGAAGATATGGAAAACCTCGCCGAACAGCGGCTCGCGGAAGTTAAAGAACGTTTTCCCAATGCCGTACTGGGTGACAACGGCATCGTACACGTGATATACCTATACGCGGAAGATCCCAACCTGTACCACAAGTTCGCCGTATTCGCTCAGAACGACGCCAACCCGATGACGCGCCGCCAGCTTTTTGCGAAACTGCGCCGACCTGTGGCCTAGTCCTCAGCACCCGGAGTTGTAAACGTGAGAAAGGAACTTTTGACCCTTGCCGTGGCCTGTCTCCTGTGTGTCCCCGCTCTCGCCGCCGATGACGAAGAACCCAAAGGCGTCAGCGATATCAAGGAAGTCGGCAAAGTTATCCGCAATCCCATCACCATTGAGGCGACCGGCGGAAAACAAAAGATGGATGTCGTGTTCAACCACTCGTCGCACCGGCGCGTCCGCTGCCAGACCTGTCACCACGCGCTCCCTTCCGACATTGAAGCCAAATACGTCTCCTGCGGCGCGAGCGAAGAATGCCACTCCGTGCCCCGCGGCGACGACGGCGTCGCCCCAAGCCTCTTCAAGGCATTCCACGCCAAGGACAGTGATCACTCCTGCTACGGTTGCCATATGAAGAAGCGTAAGCAATACACAGGGTTCCAGAAGGGTTGCTTACCCTGCCACGAAAAGGCGCAGAAGGATCCCAAGGCGCCCGCCGTTGCTGAAAAGACCTTGAATTAACCCCTTTCAAGGGGGTCCCCGTCTCTGGAAAAGGCGGCTTTCCGCAACGGGAAGCCGCCTTTTTTCGGAACGGGCCGACGTCCGTCCTCAGGAATCCTTGCGCGTTTCACCCCCAGCGTCTGCCGATTCTCTCCCGTATGGCAGGCTCCGCCTCTTGCCCAAAGAAATTTTTTTTGAAAAAAGACTCCGCCTGCCCTCGTCTGTTCCCTTTGTCACGAGCACGCCCTTTTTTCCACAACCGGTTTGTCCGCAGCCGAGAACATGATACCATGAGCCAGACATCAGCGCATTCCCGCCCCCCGAGGCGGGCTTCCGGGGAGGCAGCGTGTACGGAATAGTCATGGCGGGCGGCTTGTCCTCACGTATGGGACGGGACAAGCTCCGCCTTTCGATCCACGGTGACGGCAAGGATATGCTGGAGCGCACGGTGGAACTGCTCGGCGGCTTCACGGACGACGTGTTCGTCTCCTGCCGCGCGCCCGAGGACGCAGCCCCGTTCAGGGCCATCCCCGACGAGGTGGATCGGCAAGGGCCGTTCGGCGGGGTCTATTCGGCGCTGCGTCGCCTGCGAAAGCCCGTATTGGTCCTTTCCTGCGATCTGCCGTTCATGGACGCTCCAACGCTGCGCCGCCTGCTCGACGCACGGGAAGCCCGCTTGCCCGGCACCATCATGACCACGTACCAGCAGGAAGAGACGGGGTTCATTGAGGCGCTCGTGGCCGTGTAC
>USCL01000033.1 GCA_900553145.1 uncultured Desulfovibrio sp. | reverse complement strand
GGGAAATATTGGGGAGGGAGAAACTTTCTTCAGAAAGTTTCCCTTCCCCCACATTATTGCCCCACCCTATTTGCTATGCCCGTAAATGCCGCCGGCAAGGGCGCCGAGGCCGCCGCCGATGAGCGCGCCGGTCGTCCCGCTGCCGCCGGTGAGGGCGCCGAGGCCGGCGCCGAGGATGGCACCTCCGGCAGCGCCGCTCAAGAGGCCCTGCTGGGTCTTATTCATGTTCGTGCAGCCAACGGTCCCGAAAACCAACGCGCCGGCCAAAAGTATGGCTGAAAGTCGTTTCATTGCATTTCTCCTATCGCCCCCGCGAGGGGTGGGGATTATCAAGATGCTCCGCCAGACTACTTGTTGGCGGGAACCATGAATTCATACCAAAGCACGTCAAAGACTTCGCGGTTCGCCTGATCCGGATGCGCGGCGTACCATGCGTCCAGTTTTTTCTGGATATCCACCCAGTTGGTGGAGCCGAAAGCGTTTATCCACGCCGTTACGAACGGAGAGGCTTTCGTCCCCTGTTGCTGGGCAATCAATTGTTCGATGGCGATGATGTTGGACGCGCCATACAAGAAGGCCAGCTTTTCATTCTGCGAAGACTGCAGCCAATGCTTGCCGGTCAGATCCGCGCTGGACTGTGCCGCAGCCGCGGGCAGACACAACGCGCAAACGAGCGCCGCCGCAAAAAACACCTTAGTGAATCGAGACATCATGAGAAACCTCCTTTTCGCCGCATAGCTGCCGCGTGATTCCCCAAGGGGAACATATTTGCGGGATGGTTTCAAGTAGAACTACAGTCTTCTAATAGCGTTAGTAAGGTACGGAAGGCAAGGGCATCAGCGCCCGGAAAGGCGGGCAAGCCGCTCGAAACGGCGGTGGGTCAAATGGCAAATCGCGGCGGCCAGCGCGTCGCCCGTGTCCACGGCCCAGTCGGGCTTCACGCCGAGCACCCGCCCGACCATGAAGCTGACCTGTGCCTTATCGGCCCCGCCGACGCCCACCAGCGACTTTTTGATCACCGTGGGCTCGTAGTCGCGCACGGGCAAATCGTGGGCCGCGCAGGCAGCGATGGCCGCGCCGCGCGCCTGACCGAGCTTGAGCGCCGTCGCCGCGTTCTTGGCGGTAAAGACCTGCTCCACGGACGCCTCGTCCGGTTTCAGGCGGCCGAGCACCCGGTGCATTTCTTTGAAAATGACCCCGAGACGGGAAGCGAACTCGCCGTTGAGCGGGGGACGGATGACCCCGCAATCCACAAGCTGGAGCACGCCGGACACTTCGCGCACCACTCCCCAGCCCGTATTCCGGGAGCCTGGATCGATGCCGATGACGGTGATGGACTGCGACATGAGAAATGGGAGGGAAGAGATTCCCGCGTCCCAAACGGAACGCGGTTTGAAGAGGGCGGCCTCTCCGGCGGTCAAAACCTTTGGGGAAGGGAGGGTCCGGAGGGGAGGACCCCCTCCGGCCTTGCGCCCGGAGCTAGTCTCCCAGCTGGGCCATGATTTCGTCGGAGATGTCCGCGTCGGAGTAGACGTTCTGGACATCGTCGTTGTCTTCGAGCAGTTCGATGAAGCGCAGAAGCTTGCGGGCGGTTTCGAGATCAAGTTCCATCGTGGTCTGGGGAACCTGATTGAGCTCGGCGGAGATCATTTCCAACCCGGCGGTTTCAAAGGCTTCGCGGACGGTGTTGAAGTCGGCCATAGCGGTCTGGATTTCCCACACGTCGCCTTCGTCGCGCAGGTCGTCGGCCCCGGCTTCAAGCGCGGCCTCCATCAGCTGGTCCTCAGTATATTTTTCCTTCGAGAACTGGATCACGCCCTTGCGTTCGAACTTCCAGCCCACACAGCCGCTTTCGCCCATGGAACCGCCGCCCTTGCTCATCAGATGGCGGATTTCGGCCACGGTACGGTTGCGGTTGTCGGTTGCGGTTTCCACGATGACGGCGACGCCGCCCGGGCCGTACCCCTCATAGTTGATTTCCATGATGTCGCCGCCGGCATCCTGTCCGGTGCCTTTGCGGATAGCGGCCTCGATTTTATCCTTGGGGAGGTTGATCGTCTTGGCAGCGGCAATGGCCGCACGCAGGCGGGAATTACCGGCAGGATCGCCCCCGTTCTTGGCTGCGATGATGATTTCCTTGGCTGCCTTGGTAAATTCCTTACCTCGCTTGGCATCCTGGCGACCTTTACGGTGCTGGATGTTGGCCCATTTGCTGTGTCCAGACATTGAATCCTCCTGAATGTTTCAAAACAAGGCCGGGGCGTTTTTCTCCGGCTGATGCCTCTCGATTGGGGGTTCCCGGCCTCCATCATACCTTAAAACAAGGAAGAGGGTCATAGCCGGGACCACGCAAACAGTCAATCCCGGGCGTCGTCCGTCTCGTGCCCCTTGAAGCCCAGACCGACGAAAAACGTTTCCTTGCTTTCCGCGCGGGAACTCTGAGGCTTAAACGAGGTAACGCGGGCAAACCGGGGGCGCATGCCCTTAAGCAGTTCCCCGACGTCCGGGCCCATGAAAATCTTGACCACAAAACTGCCGCCCTTCATCAAATACTTTTCGGCAACGGCGAGCGCTTCCAGACAAAGTTCAAGGGAACGGGCCTGATCGGTAAATTTCGTCCCGGTCGTTTGAGGGGCCATGTCGCTCATGACGACATGGAACGGCCCCGTTTCGGCAAGCTGCCGCTCGAAGGCTTCGGAACGTTCAAACACGTCTTCCTGATGAAACTCCACGTTGGGAGGAAAGACGGTGACCGTGCTCTGGATATCGCAGGCGAGCACCTTGCCCTGAGCGCCCACACGCTCCGCCGCGCCAAGCGACCACGAGCCGGGGGCCGCCCCCAGATCCAGCACTCTCATGCCCTTTCTGAAAATCTTGAAGCGCCCGTCTATTTCCTTGAGCTTGTAGACTGAGCGGGCAGGATAGTTTTCCTGTTTGGCCTTAAGGAAGTAATGATCACGATATTCTTTCATAGTATCTCCACCTTGTAACCCAAAAACCTCCGAATCACCAGAGGTATGGAGCGGAGGGAACCATGTTTTTTCGGCCCTGTGCGACGGCGGCCCTACATTCTGTCGCAGTAGACGGAATTGAGGAATTCCTCCATCGCCTCGTCGGCAAGGGCAATATATTCGGAAAGCGGAAACCGCTTCCCGCACCGGGGACAGAACATGTGCACCTCATGGCAGGTCCGTTCGATGAACAGCGGCGTCCCGCAATGCTTGCAGCACACTGTCGTCTGGACCTTCCGGGCACGGGAAAACGAACCCCACATAGCATACCTCCAAAATCGTTTTGGCCTATACGACACGGCCCGATTCGTCAAGCGGCAGCACCCATTGCCCTTATTGGAGAAAACCTGCATCCTCCCTAAGAACGGGGACAACAGGCCCCCAAGCCGGAAGACATCGGGCCGGCCGTGGGCATCTTCCCCGTGAACGGGGCCAACAGGGAGCGGAAACAGATGGAAATCAGGAAACCCGACGCGGCGGAACTCAAGACCGCCCTTGCGCTGGCGTGGGACGTCTTCCTCAAGGACGCGGCATCCGGCTTTTCGGATGAAGGCATCAATACATTCAAACGATTCATCGAATACGACAGCATGGCGGCAACGCTGGCCGACGGGACGATGGCGATGTGGGCCGCGTTTTCCGGCCTTGAGCCTGTCGGCGTCATCGCCGCAAAGGAAAGCCATATCTGCCTGTTCTTCGTCGCCAGCCTCCGCCAAAGGCAGGGAGTAGGCCGCCGGCTTTTCGAGACGTTCCGCAGCCGACGCCTCAGCCTCGCTCCTCAGACGCCGCTCACGGTCAATGCCGCCCCTTCAGCGGTCAGGGCGTATCAACGGCTCGGCTTCATCCCTACGAACGAAGAGCAGATTGCCGACGGCATCCGGTTCGTACCGATGGGGCGCATCATGAGGAGCTGACACAAAACGGCACCGCAGGCCGCCGTCACGCCTGCAACAGGCAAGGTTACGCGCCCCCGGAATCCGCCTTTACATGGCCGAACCCCAAAAACAGGCATGAGCCGCCGAGTAGCCCCTTGGCATCCGTCCCGCCTGCGGTTTTCCTTTTCAGAAAAAACATTTTCCGGGCTACAGCATGTTCACGGGGTCGATATCCAGTGAAATGCGCAGGTTCGGAGGCGAGGCAAGCGGCAGGAGCGTGGCGTAGAGCGCCCTGATGGATTGCCAATCCCCGGCCTTGAGAAGGCATTGGAACCGCCTGCGCCCCCGCAGCAGCGGCAAAGGCGCGGGTGCGGGGCCGAGCACGGCCACCCCCCTGTTCTCCGCGCGCAGCAGGGCCGTAATCCGGGCAAGCTGCGTCGGCCCGTCCGCCCAGTCCATCGGATAGGAAATCCGCAGCAGGGCCAGATTGATGAAGGGGGGATAGCGCCGCCGCTTGCGCAGGGCGATTTCATGGTCGTAAAACCCTTCATAGTCGCCAGCCTTCACATACTGCCAGCAATAATGGTTCACATCACGGGTCTGGATGATGACCTGCCCGGGCTTCTCGCCGCGGCCTGCCCGGCCCGACGACTGCACCAAAAGCTGAAACGTCCGTTCCGCCGCGCGATAGTCGGGCAAGTTGAGGCCGATGTCCCCGTCGGCAACCACGGCCAGCGTCACATGCGGGAAATGGTGCCCTTTCGAAAGCATCTGCGTGCCGACAAGGACCTGCGCCTCCCGCCGGGCGAAAGCCTCAAGGATCTCTTCCATACGCCCCGGACGGCGGGTGCTGTCGCGATCCAGGCGCAGAACCCGGCCCCCCGGCGGCAGAAACGTCCCGATATACTCTTCGACCCGCTCGGTCCCCTGCCCCATAGGATGGAAATGCAGCCCCTTGCAGCTCGGGCAAGGCGAAGGGAACGGGACCGAATACCCGCAGTAGTGGCAGACCAGCCGCTCGCGCCCCTTGTGGTAGGTCAGCCCGATGTCGCAATGCGGGCACCGGGCCACCTTCCCGCAGTCGAGGCAATACATCAGCGGGGCATACCCGCGCCGGTTCAGCAGGATCACCGCCTGATCGCCCTGCTCCACCGTCTGCTTGAGCGCGGAGAGCGTTTCCGGGGCCAGAATGGACTCAGCGCAGTTCACGGAGCGGATATCAACCAGCCTGATCGACGGCAGCGTACCGCCGCCCACGCGCGCCGGAAGCATGGATACCGGGATTTTTGCCTCACGGACGGCGTAAAACGTCTTCAGATCCGGGGTTGCGGACCCGAGCACCAACAGCCCTTTGGCCTGCGCGATACGAAACCACGCCACTTCTTTGGCCTGATAGGTGAGCCCCTCATCCTGCTTGAAGGAAGAATCGTGCTCCTCATCCAGCACCACCGCCCCAAGGGACGGCAACGGCAAAAACAACGCGGAGCGCGTCCCCACAACAAGGCACGGCTCACGCCGTTTCGCCAATGCCCGGAACGTCTTCTCACGCAAGGCAGCCGACTGATACCCATGAAAAAAATAAAGCGGCACATCAGGCAACGCGAGGGAGGCATCCCGGCGCAGCTTCAAGGCAAGGGCCACTTCCGGAGCGAGCAGCAGCATGGAGCGGCCCCGGCGCAGGCATTCCTTGGCCAGCTCCATGTATACGGCCGTCTTGCCGCTCCCGGTCACGCCGAACAGCAGGTGCGACGCGGGGTTCCCGGCATCGAGATCCGCACGAAACGATGCGAGCGCGGCCTCCTGCGCTTCGGAGAGCACGAAGGAAGCCTCCGATACGGGAGGCAATAGCTTGCAGCCGGGCTCCTCCTCCGCACAACCGGCTTCGAGGCATTGCAGGGCAACCAGGCCGTTCTTGAGCAGAGACTCAAGCGCCGGAGCGACCCCCTGCCCCATTTGGCGCAACACTTCCCGGCGGGAAACCGCGCCATGCTCCAACAGGAACTCCAATAACTCGATCTGACGCGTCGCGGTCGGCCTCACCGCCCACGGCGGATCGCAGCGCAGCACGCACAGCTCGCTGGCGGCGGCATCTTCCCGCGGCCCGAGCAATTCCGCCTTTCCCTGCATCCACGCGTCACCAAGCGCCGACAAAACCTCCCCCGGCAATTTGGGCAAATCCTTC
Organism: uncultured Desulfovibrio sp.; assembly: GCA_900553145.1. Lineage (GTDB taxonomy): Bacteria > Desulfobacterota > Desulfovibrionia > Desulfovibrionales > Desulfovibrionaceae > Bilophila. The sequence goes on along the minus strand of USCL01000033.1, from coordinate 13,473 downwards.
AGCAGGCGTATCTGCGCCTTGCCTTGCCCTTCCATCGTGCGGAGACGCATCTGCGTCACCCGGAGCCCCGCAGGAAGCACCATGGCGAGGATCTGCCCCGGCGTCACGGCCTGGCGCAAGGCGAGCTGGCGCACCATTTCCATATGCCCGGGCGGCAGCAAGGGTTCCTTTTCCAGAGGCCAAAGCATGGGCCGCGCCGTTACCCCGTCCGGCAGGGGGGAACCATCGCCAAGCACGACCCCAATGCGCAGCATCCCCCTTCCCAGCGGCACGGCGACCCGTAAGCCGGGGCACCATGCAAACGGGGCAAGCCATTCGGGGACGGCATATGTCAGGGAAGCGAACGGGGGCGTCAGCAAAGCAACGGTTCGGAGCAATGGAGTATCCTGAAGATTTGACGAGTGAACAGCAGGCTATCAAAACATGGTTCATTCCCTGCGTCGACTCCGTATAGAGAAAACGGAAAGGATTCCGTTGAGAACGCTGCAAAAAGAAACAGGGAAAACCTCCGTACACGGCCATCCGCCCCCGCTGGAGGAGCGGCCGAAAGGACGGTTTCCCCTGTTTATCAAACGTCGTCAGCAAAGCCTAGGGCCTGACCTCATTAAAGTGCCGTCCGCGAAAAGCCGATTTTTCCCCTACTGGCAAAGCGCAAGGAGAAAAGGCCCGCGAAGGCGTAGCCGCACTGCTCAAGATACCTTTTCTCCCCTTGCAACACAGCCAGTTGGGAAAAAGCGGCTTTGCAGCAGCGATTGAATGAGGGGTGGCCTAATCGAGCAATTCGCGCAACCGTGCCTTCAGGCCGTCGCGCAGCTTCTCATCGCGAAGTCCAAAATAAATGTTGGCCGTCAAATAATCCACCCAGTCCCCGGCGTCAAAACGAATGCCACCCATCTTCACGGCCAGCATGCCGCGCTCACGGGCCAAGGAAGCCAAAGCGTCGGTAAGCTGGATCTCGCCGCCGTGCCCGGGCTTTACCCGCGCGAGATGCTCGAAGATATCCGGAGTCAGCACGTAACGCCCCACAATGGCGAGACGGGAATCCACCGTGCCCACGGCGGGTTTTTCCACCATATCCGTGATGTTGTAGACGCCGGGAGCCATCTCTTCACCCCTCACGATGCCGTAACGGTTTACCTTATCCGCGGGGACTTCCATAACGCCGATGACCGGCATGCCGTGTTCAGACGCCACCTGGACAAGCTGGGTCAACCCCGCGTCGTCCCCAATCATGAAGTCATCACCGACCATGACCGCAAACGGTTCGTCCCGCACCATTTCCTTGGCGCACAACACCGCATGGCCGAGGCCAAGCTGCTTTTTCTGGCGGACGGACATGATGTTGACCATCTCGGCCACATCGCGGATTTCTTTAAGCAGCTGCAACTTTCCGGAGCGTTCCAAGACGCCCTCAAGCTGGAGATTGTAGTCGAAATGATCTTCGATAACGCTCTTATCCCGGTTGGTCACGAAGATAACGTCTTCCACACCAGCGCGGATGGCCTCTTCCACGACGTACTGCACAACGGGCTTGTTGTAGACGGGCAGCATTTCCTTGGGGATATTCTTACTCGCAGGCAAAGAACGCGTTCCCCAGCCGGCAACCGGAATGACAACCTTACGGATATTCATGTGACTCCCTTTCTCCCTAAAGAAGCTTTCGGGCCGGGTTCCCCCGTGCCCCATTCTTGACCATTCCGCTCCATCTATTCGAAAGGAGTGCCTCATAACAATAAAACACTGGCTATTGCGAGACGGATAATCGCGTAACTTATATTTTAATCGAAGGTTCTGTCACAGTAAATGATTGATATTTTATTTCATAAGATTTCCTATAGATACCAAAAGGAGCTTCCTTTGCGTAGCGTCCATAAACAAAAAATATTGCAAATTCAGTATACTATAGGTGCGTATCAATCAAATACTATGACAGAGCCTAATCAAAAACGTTATTGAGGACTATCCCTTCCCAAAGGACAATGAGAATATGCCGCCCTCCGTCCCTGTTGGAAAGGCCGGATGCTACAGCAATCCCCACTTATCCGAGCGCTTTTTCCACGATCCCGGCAAGCTCGTTGGCGTATACGCGTACCTTGTCCGCGTCCTGCCCTTCAACCATAACCCGGCACAGAGGTTCCGTGCCCGAATAGCGCAGCAGCACACGCCCGCGGCCTTCGAGCCCTTCCTCGATGCGGGCGACGGCATCGGCGATTTCCGTATTTTCCTCGAACGGCGTCTTGTGCTCGACATGCACGTTCCGGAGTTCCTGCGGATAGGGGACGAGCAGCCCGGCGAGTTCCGACAGGGGGCGCCCGCGCTGGCGCATGATCCGCAGGATCTGGAGAGCGGCAAGGAGGCCGTCGCCGGTCGTGCTGTATTCGCGGAAAATAAGGTGGCCGGATTGCTCGCCGCCAAGGAGGGCTCCATGCTGGCGCATGGATGCCACAACATGGCGATCGCCCACGTTGGTACGGATGAGCGTGCCGCCCCGCTCCCTCATGAACACTTCAAGCGCCATGTTGCTCATGACGGTGGCCACAAGGATATTGCCCGGAAGCTTGCCCTGCTGCATGAGATCCTGCGCGCACAGGGCCATGATCTGATCGCCATCGAGAACGGTGCCCTTTTCGTCCACAACGATGAGGCGGTCGGCATCGCCGTCCAGAGCAAGCCCGATGTCGGCCCGCGTCTCACGGACCTTCGCGGCCACCGCCTCGGGGTACAGAGAACCGCAGCGGTAGTTGATGTTCAGCCCGTTAGGTTCCGTGCCGATCTTGACGACTTCGGCACCCAGCTCCTCAAGAGCCAGCGGCGCGACCCTATAGTTGGCCCCGTTGGCGCAGTCAATGACCACCCGCAGCCCTTCAAGGGACAAATGCGCGGGGAAACTGTTTTTAAGATACACGATGTAACGGCCCGGAGCGTCCTTGATCTTATAGGCGCGGCCGGTATTCGCGGGATCGGGATAGTTCCAGTCAAAATTCGGGTCCAGCACCATTTCCGTCATGCGATCTTCATCGGCGTCCGGGATTTTGAACCCTTCGGCGTCGAAAAACTTGATCCCGTTGTCGCTGAACGGGTTATGCGACGCGGAAATGACCACGCCGACATCCGCCCGCATGTTGGTGGTGAGGAAGGAAATCGCAGGAGTGGGCAACGGGCCGACGAGGAAGACGTCCATCCCCGCCGCCAACAGGCCGGCCGCCAAGGCGTTTTCGAAAACATATCCCGAAAGACGGGTATCCTTGCCGATGACCACGCGGCTGCGGCGGCTCTTGTCCCGATAGAACGTGCCCGCGGCAAGCCCAAGGCGCAAAGCCACTTCCGGCGTCATGGGATATTTGTTGACCCGGCCCCTCATCCCGTCAGTCCCAAAAAGACGAACGCTCATCAACTACTCCAAGATCTCGTTTGTTACGGAACAGCGGGACAAACCGCTTATTCACTCGCATGCCGGGAAATCACCACGGTTTCCGGGCTGATTTTCAGGACGCGTCCCCCTTGCGGCACAGCGACCTGAAGAGGCGCGCTCACGGTCCCGTCCTCGGCGGGCATCGCCGTGTCGGACGGGACGGAAACCTGAAATTGCGCAAGGTATCCGGCATCCTTGACCATCGCCTGCGGGACGGAAACCATGAGGTTCGCCCGCGAAGGCTGCGCGCTTACATTGGGATTCTCGCCTTCGAAAATGATATCCCGCTGCAAACTCAGGGTACGCCTCTTCACGTCGATTTTCCATGTCACCTTGACGACCTGCGGATTGAGCTCCACGGCGGGCGGGGCGAGCAGCGGGACCTCTTCCGAAACGGCCTTTCCCTCCGCCGCGAGATCCACCGGGATCTCCGCCTGTATCTCCTTCATGGACGAGATTACGCTTGCGGGGCCGCGCACGGTCACCTGCGGCGGATCGACCACCAGATCTTTCAACCTCACCGACGAGGCCGCGGGCGAGGCCCTCAGCGCCACCTTTACCGGCAGGTTCGTCTCCATGATCTTGTCCACTTCAAGGATCATCCGGGACGGCGTGACCTCAAGCACTTCATAGGCCCGCAGTTCCGGCGGCTTGTTTTCCCCCGTCGTCAGCGGGATGACGTTCTTGCCCGGCGTCACGCCGGACAGATCCATCGTATAGGAGATTTCCCGGTTGGTCATGGACCGCAACAGTTCCTGCGGGCCGCGAAGCCGCACGCTGACTTTATTGAGCTGGCCTCCCGTCACGATCAAGCCGGGCGGCAGCCCCTTGTAGTCAAGGCGCACGTCGACCACACGCTCGATTTGCTCGCGCGCATTGAGGGTATACCACAACCCGAGGGCAAGAAGGAAGGCCACCAGCAGGTAGCGCCAATTGCCTTTTTGGGGGTCTTCAGTGTTCGATAACATTGTTCAGCGTCTCTTTCAGTTGTTCGGCATCCGGCATAACCGCCAAATGGCCCTTGGAGGCCACACTCACTTCGCCGCGTTCCTCTGAAACGACGATCACCGTCGCATCGCTGACTTCCGTGGCCCCCAGCGCGGCGCGGTGCCGCGTTCCGAAATTCTGGCGATCCATCTGCGCCAGCGGCAGGATACACCCCGCCGCGGCAATGCGCCCTTTACGGATGATCACCGCCCCGTCGTGCAGGGCCGTATTGGGGAAGAAGATGGTCAGCAGGAGCTCACGGGAAATCCGGGCGTCCAGCACGACCCCGCCCTTCATCATGTCGCCGAGCTGCACCTTCCCTTCCAGAACGATGAGCGCCCCGATGCGCCGCTTGGCGAAGTACTGGCATACCCAGACAAGGTCGCCGACCATATTGGACGGCGCGGGGCGTTTCTTCCACGAAAGGTACTGCGTCCCCATCGCGGCGAGGGCCTGCCGGATGTCGTCGTGAAAAAGGATCACGATGACGAGGAACAGCGAACCAAACAGGTTCTCCAGCAGCCAAGACAGGGAATAAAGGCCTATAAAGTGCGACAGGGCATACACCGCCACGAGAACGACCAGCCCGATGAGCGCCGAAAACGCCCGCGTCCCCCGGATAAGGAGCAGGATGCGGTATAAAAGCAGCGTCACGAGGGCGATGTCCAGCACGTCACGCCAATAAAAAGACAGGAAATCCATGATCCGGCTCCAAAATGAGCTTTACAGGGTACGCCGGAGGGATCAGGCGAGAGGCGTCATGGCTTCGACAAGCTGCAGCGCCTGCGCGCAACCGGCAACGTCATGGACGCGGTGGTAAGGGATGCCCCGCGCGGCCAGCAACGCGACGGCCAACCGGGTGGCTTCAGCCCGTTGTTCCAGCTCGAGGCCAAGGATCTCCCGAAACATGGATTTCCGGGAAAGCCCCACGTACAAGGGGCGGCCCAGCGAAGCAAACCGTTCTAACCCCTTGAGGATAGCTACGGTGTGATCCTTATTCTTACCGAACCCGATGCCGGGATCAAGCACTATCCGATCCTCGGGCAGGCCGGCCTTGACCAGCCGCCCCAAGTGTTCTTCAAAAAAAGCCAGAATGTCCTCCACCACGTTCCCGTAGCGGGGGTTGACCTGCATGTCGCGCGGGCTGCCCTGGCTGTGCATGAGCACATACCCGGGCTTGTATCCGGCAAGCACGTCGAGCAGCGCCGGATCAGCCGCGCACGCCGAGACGTCGTTGATGATGTCCGCGCCGCCTTCCAGAGCCGCCCGGGCCGTCCCGGCCTTCAACGTATCCACGGAAAGGATCGCGTCAGGCCGCTGTACGCGCAGCTGCGCCACAACCGGTATGAGCCGGGCGATTTCCTCAGCTTCGGGCACGGGTTCGGCAAAAGGACGGGTGGATTCCGCCCCCAGATCGAGCATGCCGGCCCCTTCGTCCAGCAGGCGAAGGCCATGGGCCACGGCACACTGCGGATTAATAAACTTCCCGCCGTCGGAAAACGAGTCCGGCGTCACATTCACAATGCCTATCAGACAAAAAGGGGCAGGGTTCAACACCCTCCCCCCCCGAAGAATCCATCTGCGTTCAGTGTTCACGCTGATATCCTGATAAAGCCGAATGCCCCGACATCCGCAGGATGCCGGGGCAAGCCGTTTTACTGCTGTTTGGTTTCGTCTTGCGTTTTTCCGTCCGCCCCGCCGTCCTGCGACGGCTCCGCTTCGAGCTTGAAGGTTTCGCCTTCAGCTTCAGCGGAAGCAGGGGCGGGAGCCGCGGGTTCCTGCTTCGCGGCACTGCCGTCCGCATCAAACGGCGGCAGCGGTTCGCCCTTGACCAACAAATCGATATCGTCGCCGGTGATGGTTTCGCGGTCGAGCAGCGCCTTGGCAAGCGCGTGCAGGAGGTTGATGTTTTCCTGCAGCAGCTTGTGGCAGTTTTCGCGCGCGGTTTCCACCAGCTTCTTGATTTCGGCGTCCACGATGCGGGCGGTGTCTTCGCTGTAGTTGCGCGCATGGCCCCAATCACGGCCAATAAAGACTTCCTCGCCCTGTTCGCCGATGGTCATGGGCCCGACGACATCGCTCATGCCCCATTCGCAGACCATCTTGCGGGCCATGCCCGTGGCGCGCTCAATGTCGTTTCCGGCGCCGGTGGTAATGGTGTCGAAGATGATTTCCTCAGCCACCCGGCCAGCCAGCAACACCATGAGGTTATTCTGGAGATAGGCCTTGGAGTAGCCATGGCGGTCGCCTTCCGGCAACTGCATGGTCACGCCAAGCGCGCGCCCGCGCGGGATGATCGTCACCTTGTGCACGGGGTCGGTGCCGGGCAACAGCCTGGCCACCAAAGCATGGCCGCCTTCGTGGTACGCGGTGATCCGCTTTTCCTCATCGGAGAGGATGAGGCTGCGGCGTTCCTTGCCCATGAGCACCTTGTCCTTCGCGTATTCGAAATCGCGCATGAACACGGTATCCTGACCAAGGCGGGCGGCCTGAAGGGCGGCTTCGTTGACCAAGTTTTCCAAGGCCGCGCCGGAGAAGCCCGGCGTACCGCGAGCGATGACTTCCAGATTGACGTGCTTGTCCAGCGGGGTGCGCCGGGTATGCACTTCAAGGATCTTGAGGCGGCCCTTCACGTCGGGCGTGGGGACCACCACCTGACGGTCGAAACGGCCGGGACGGAGCAGCGCGGGGTCAAGCACGTCGGGGCGGTTAGTCGCCGCGATCAGGATGACGCCTTCGTTGGACTCGAAACCGTCCATTTCCACGAGCAGCTGATTCAGCGTCTGCTCGCGTTCGTCATGGCCGCCGCCGAGGCCGGCGCCGCGCTGACGCCCCACGGCGTCGATTTCGTCGATAAAGATAAGGCAAGGAGCGTTCTTCTTGCCCTGCACAAACAGGTCACGGACACGCGAAGCGCCCACGCCCACGAACATTTCCACAAAGTCGGAACCGGAAATGGAGAAGAACGGCACGCCCGCCTCACCGGCCACGGCACGGGCCAGCAAGGTCTTACCGGTGCCGGGAGGGCCGACAAGCAGGACGCCCTTGGGGATACGTCCTCCAAGGCGGGTAAACTTGCGCGGATTGGAGAGGAAGTCGACGACTTCGGAAAGTTCTTCCTTGGCTTCGTCCACACCGGCCACGTCGTCAAACGTGACCTTGCCCTGCTCCTGATTGAGCATGCGGGCGCGGGAACGGCCAAAAGACATGGCGCGGCCCGCCCCGCCCTGCATCTGGCGCATAAAGAAAACCCATACGCCGATGAGCAGCAACATGGGGAACCACGACACCAAGAGGGTCATGTACCACGGGGAGTCTTCGACAGGCTCGGCCCGGACTTCGACCTTTTCGGCGATGAGTTTGTCCACAAGGCCGGGATCGTTCGGGACGTAAATCTGGAACGATTTGCCGTCGGTCGTTTTCCCGGTAAGGGTATTCCCCTGAATAACCACCTCGGACACTTCACCCTTGGCGGCCTGACGCAGGAATTCGCTGTACGTCACGCTCGGCTGGGAGGAATGCTGAGGCTGGCTAAACAGGTTGAACACAATGACCATAGCCAGGGAGATGACCCCCCAGAGCATGAGATTCCGCGTAAACTGATTCAAAAGTTACCTCCGTATGGCCCGGCAGCGCCAAACCCCGCCAAGCCTCGGGCACAGTGTAAGTTCTCTTCGAGCGTTTGACAACGGCAGACGGGCTATGCAGGAAAACCTTTCCTTCCATAGGGTCTCCGGCGTCAACAATTCCGTATCAGAAAACACTATGGGGCATCAAGAAATTATATCGGCTCGGTTGTATGGGCAGGCTTTTACAAATGCTGTGTTTCAAAAGAGTTACCCATACAGCGCTCCAAGGGAAGGAACGCGGCGGTCATGAAAAAAAGCAAAAAGCCTCCTTTTCTCATGCGACGCTCTCAGCCCCGCTCTTCAAGAGCCCTTCGCGACGCCCAGCCGTCCCCATCAAAAAGTACCATTTTTCCACCGTGTTCAAACAAAATCCCGGCCCTCTTTTGAGAAACCGGGAAAAACTTTTTTATCATGCGATGAGAGCAAGGCCCGCCCCTGCCTTCCCCGCCGATCACTATCAACGGCGTTCAAGGGGAGGCAAAGGCAAGCAGCGCCGGAAGAACAGAAAAAAGCGCCCGTTTCATAAACGGGCGCCCATCGCTTCCGGCCCTAAAAGACTTCCTTGTACAATTCGCTGATGGTCTCCAGGCTCATCGTGCGGGGGTTCGTGGCGGCGCAGGTATCCTTCTGGGCATACCCGACCATTGCCGGGATATCCCGAGGGTCGATGGCCTTGACGTACCGGGCGGCGAGCTCGGTGATCGTCGTGGGGATGCCCACGTCTTTCGAGAGCGTCTTGATCGCGGAAATCGCCAATTCAGCGGCGGCGCGTTCGGACAGGCCGTCGGTGCACTCGCCCATCATCTGCGCGATGCGCACGAAGCGGTCGAGCCGGGAAATCAGGTTGAAGGACTCCACATGCGGCAAGAGGATGGCGTTGCATTCGCCGTGCGGCAGGCTGTAGAAGCCGCCGAGCTGATGCGCCATCGCGTGCACGTATCCCAGTCCGGCGTTGTTGAAGGCCATCCCGGCGAGATACTGGGCGTAGGCCATGCCTTCACGGGCTTCCATGTCCTTGCCGTTGGCCACGGCCTTGCGCAGGTATTTGGAAACGAGCCGGATGGCCTGCTCCGCGCAGGCGTCGGTCATGGGCGTGGTATTGGTGGATACATACGCCTCGATGGCGTGCGTCAGGGCGTCCATGCCCGTGGCGGCGGTCAGGGACGGCGGCATGCCGACCATGAGCACGGGGTCATTGACCGCGACGTTGGGGGTCAGGAACCAGTCCACAATGGACATCTTCACATGGCGTTCCTTATCGGTGATCACGCAGAAGCGCGTCAGTTCCGAAGCGGTGCCCGCCGTGGTGTTGATGGCGATGTAGTGCGGCAGCATGTGGTTGACCTTGTCCACGCCTTCGTACTGATAGATCGCGCCGCCGTTGGAAAGCAGGATGCCTATGCCCTTGCAGCAGTCATGCGAGGAGCCGCCGCCGATGGAAATCAGGCCGTCGCAGCCGTCGGTCTTGTACTGGGCCACGCCTTCGGTCACGTTTTCGTCGGTGGGGTTCGGCACGGTCTTGTCGTAGACGCTGTAAGGGATGTTGTCGCCGTCCAAGATATCCGTGATAATCTTAAGGATCCCCGTGCCCACAATGCCCTTGTCGGTGACGATCAGCGGCTTGGTGATATGATAGGTATGGACATAATGGGGGATGCCGTGGCACGCGCCCACGCCGATCAAGGAAATGCCCGGAACAAAAAAACTGTGCATCTTGCCAGGAACAGACATGTTCAATCCTTACCGTCAAAAAGAAATGTGAAAAAGGAGCACTGCCGGATGCGTCCGCGCGGCGATGCCGATTCGAAATCCCTACCGCGGCGCAGCGCCATCAAGGTGCTTTGAGTGCTTAACCAAACACCACTCTCACTACCTCAAATGTTCCCGGTTGGCTACCCCGAAAATGCACATTTTTTCACGAAAAGCGGAGACGCTCCAATAAATTGGAATAGCGTGATAAAAACCAGCGGAGGTGCCGTCCAAGGGATATGGAAACGCGGGAAAATGCCTTTCTCCGGAACAGCCGCACCCGAGGCAAAGAAGGCCGTCCGCTTGCATCGGCCAACGGAAAAGCCAAAAAACGCGGCAAGAACGGCAAACCTGCCGGAACCGCCAACTATCGGAACGGCTGCGGCTATGCGCCCCACAAAGGCAAGCAGGCCGCAAAGGGCACCCACAGGCTTCTTTATCCATCTCAACGCGCGGAACCATCCATCTCATGACGGCCCGACGCATGCGGAAAAGCCCCCTGCGCAGGAATCCCGCCCTCTCCCCAATAATCTCGGACAGGCGTGGAAGACATGATTTTCTTCCCCGGGCCTTCAATGGGTACGCCGCAAACCATTCCCGGGGGTCTTGAGCCCGCTCGCCCCATGCTCAACCCTTCCGGCCGACGGCTGACAAAAAGGAGTGGATCTCAGCCTTCACGCCTCCACAGCCTTTCAACGCAAAAAAACAACCGGACACACCCCACGCCAAAGCATCTCCCCTCGGCAACGGATGATACCAATATGGCGGCCTTGTCCAAAAAAGATAGCCGACGCATTATACTGCGCACGTTTTGAAGGCATGCGGCATAACCGCCACCTTCTGAAAAGCAGGCATCCCCGCCTTTGCGTCCGCTCCCTCCCGGCCAGCTTCCCGACGCGAAACGGGCATAAAAAAAGCGCCCCGATGCGGACACCGGGGCGCAGATGAATCAAGCCAAACTAGTAGCGCGGAGGACGCGGGGCACGGGGCTTGGCTTCGTTGACGCGCAGGGTGCGGCCACCGAAATTAGCGTTGTCCAAAGCTTCAATAGCAGCAGAAGCACCGGGTTCTTCCATTTCCACAAAACCGAAGCCACGAGCGCGGCCGGTTTCGCGATCGCTCACGAGTTTCACAGAAACGACCGGGCCGTAATCGGCGAAAAGGCTCTGAACCTGTTCTTCGGTAGCGGACCAAGGAAGGTTGCCGACATAGATAGACTTAGCCATGAAATAAACCTCATCAAAAAAGACACCGTATTCCCGCGCTTGGCCATCCCCAAAACACCTTGGAAATGACGCGGTTCCTCATGGGTGAACCATGCCCGACACGACAATGGAAGTCAATGCCCTCTCGAATTTTTATCCTTCTTCTCATAAACTTTTCGCCTTTCCCTCCAGTCTTCTTCTTTTCAAAAGCAACCTGCTAAGCACTTCATAAGCGAACCACAGCTCTCTTTTCACAAGAAAGGAGGATTTCAGGCCTGCCTTTTGCATAAAAGCTTTTCAGGAATCTTTCCCGAAGCCTTTTCTTAGACATCCGGCCCATCGAAAAGATAAAGATGGATTGCAAAAATGCACAATCATTAGATTGACCATTCAACCAACACTAATGAAGGCTTCACGATCGGACGGGTTCCACGACCAGCCCTTTCCTGTTCACGGAGACCGGTCGCACCGGGATCAGCGTGTGCCCTTCCCCTTGCAACGGCGTCCGCAAGCGGCAGGGGACATAGCACTCATCCACGCCGTGCTGGCCGGAGGCCGCTCCCGCGTCCTCGTTGCAGTCCAGCGCCACAAGCAGGCGCCCGCATGTCAGGGATGCTTTCCAGAAGGCTTCGCGTTTGGCCTCCACAACCGCGCGCACGCGGGCGGCCCGCTCCTGACGGGCGGCCTTTTCGACCTGATCCGGCAATTCCGCCGCCACCGTTCCCGGGCGCGCGGAATACGGGAATACGTGCGCGTAGGTCAGCGGAAGAGCCTTTACCACTTCCAGCGTCTCCAGCACGTGCGTTTCCGTTTCTCCGGGGAACCCCATCAGGATGTCGGCCCCAAGCCCGAGGCGGGGCCACAGCCTGGCCACGTCGCCCACCGCCGAAAGCAACGCCTCCGGCGTGTAGTGCCCCCGGCGCATGGCCTTCAGCACGTCGGCACTCCCGCTCTGGAGCGACAGATGGAGGTGCGGGCACACCATGCGGGTCTCGGCAAGGCTGGCGATGCCCCGTTCCGTAAGCTGCGCGGGCTCCACCGAACTGATGCGGAAACGCGCCGGATCGGGCCGCGCGCCGCGCCCCCATTCCGGAGCCAGTTCGCGGTCCAGATACAGCAGGAGATCCCAAAAGTCCCCGCAGCCCTCGCCGCGCATGGCGTACTGGCGCAGGTTGATGCCGGAAATCATGATCTCGCGGTAGCCCGCCTCAAGCAGGCGGCGCATTTCGGCGAGGCACTCTTGGGGATGGCGGCTCCGGGCCGGGCCGCGCGTCAACGGGACGATGCAGTAGGCGCACCCGTGCGAACAGCCGTCCTGTACTTTGAGGACGGGACGGGCACGGCGGAACCCGTCGATATGGAACGGCGGGAACGTGCGGTCGCGCGTGGCGGCGCGGGCGGCGGCCTCGGCGGGGGAGGAAGGGAACGGCGTTGCGCCCCCCCCCGCCTCACCGGCGAAAAGGACGAGCGGCGGCGCGTCGAGCAGGCGGGACTTGTTATCCTGCTCCACGACGCGGAGCACGCCGGGCAGCGCGGCAAGCTGCTTGCGGGCCACTTCGGCGGCGCACCCGGCGATGACGACGGGCACGCCGGGCGCTTCGCGCTGGAGGCGGCGCACGGCCTGCCGGGCGTCCGTCACGGCGTTGGCGGTGACGGCGCACGTGTTGAGCAGGATCACGTCCGCCTCGGCGGGCGCGTCCGTCTCAGCGCCGTTCATGTGCTGCCATGCTTCGCGCACGGATTGGGATTCGTACTGGTTGACCTTACAGCCGAAGGTCAGGATGCAGAAGGTCCAAGGGGCATAGTGCATATAATGGGTCTCCCCCGCAGCGCCTGCCGGTTTCCGGTTCGCGTGTACGAATCGGGGAACAGCTCACGGCCACCGGGGGCGGAGCGGCAACTCGCACGGGGGAAACACCAGTCCCCTGGCAGGGATGGGAATCAGGCGGTCTTTTTCTTGAACTGGATGTCGATGATTTCGTAGTTGATCCGGCCACGCGGGGCGTTGACCGTGATCTCGTCGCCGATCTCCTTGCCGAGCAGGGCCACGCCGACCGGGGACTGGATGGAAATGGTCCCCTTGGCATAGTCGGCCTCGTCCGGGCCGAGCAGCGTAAATTCGCGTTCCTCGCCGGTATCCGCATCCTCCACGGTCACGGTCGCGCCGAAGATGGCCTTTTCGCTGGAAAGGGTCGAGAGATCAATGACATTGAACAGCGCCATGCGCGATTCGATGTACTTGATGCGGGCTTCAAGCATCCCCTGGCGTTCGCGGGCTGCGTCATAGCCGGCGTTTTCTTTCAAATCGCCTTCTTCGCGGGCTTCCTTGATGGCCTGAATAACGTGAGGACGCTCTTTCTTCAGACGGTCCAGCTCCTGTTCGAGGGCTTGGAAACCTTCTTTGGAAATGGGGATACTACTCATGTTGGAATCTCCTGAATATTCTTGCGGAAACCGCCCGATACAAAAAAAAACGCCCCCCGTCGCCTGC
>USCL01000032.1 GCA_900553145.1 uncultured Desulfovibrio sp. | reverse complement strand
GCGCGCAGAATGGACGATCTGAACGTCCTGCCAGCAAGGACGGGCAGGCTTCGCCTCATCCATCTCCGCAACGAGAACCGCTGGCCAGGCATGCTGAAACCTCGAATCTTTCCTCTCTGAGTGTGCCCTCTACATGGACACCGGGAATGGACGTTCTCAGTGGACACTCTGAAGGGCAGCAGCCCGTTTCCCGTCCTGATGGGCGGAAGCGTCCGTACCAAGTTGATGTCCACAATGGACGCTCAGAATGTCCTGACAACGTGTCCACCCATCATGAAGATGTGCCTGTGCAGAGCCTTGAGGCGCATGTGGAGAATGGGCGGAAGGAAGCGGATATTTCCGTAGAGCAGGGCGGTTCCGCGTTGCATGAGCCTGAGTTGAAAGAAGCTGCCCCTGCTCATGCCGCCGTGATGACGCTGCGCCCGTCCACAAAGGACACGCCCAATGGACGCTCACATCGGACGGCCAAGGTTGACGTACAGACCGTCCCCCGGTGCAAACCCAAGAGGGTCGGGGAGGGGCAGATCAGCCTCCTCAGGCCGCTGGCTCCGGTGCATGGGGCCAACCCGACGAAACTCTTCAAGTGGCTTTTCGGGATCGGCAAGAAAGAAACCATCGACCTGACCCTCCCCATTATTGAGGAGACCATCGGCATCGATGCGCGCACCTGCCGCCGCATCATCGCCACATGGGCGGAAACGGGCGTGTGCGAAAAGACTGTCCATCGGCGGGGCATGCGTATCCGGCTGCTCATGGATGAAAAGGAAGCGCTCGGCGCGCCGCGTGCCGCCTCTCCTTCCGTTTCGGCCTCTCCGGCGGATGAGCTGGAAAGGGCGCTGCCAGAGCTGTGCCCCCGGCTGATGGAGGTCGGCTTTACCGCCAAGCACCTGCGCCGGATCAAAGAGCTTCTCGCCGTGCAGAACATCGACCCCGGGTCCCTTACGGATGCCCTGCGGTATGCGGAGTACGAGCTGGAGCACGACCTGATGGTGGACAGCAAAGGCCAGCCCGTTTCGCGTCCGGTGGACTGGGTTTTCCGTTGCCTGTCCAAAGACGGGACGTACCGGATTCCTACGGGCTATATCTCTCCGGCGGAATTGCGCCGCAGGGAGCGCGAGGAGGCCGTGCGCCGTGAACGGGAGGCCTTGGAAGCCGAGCGGCGTTTGCTCGAAGAAGAGGCCGCCCTTGCCCTCGAGAAAGAGGTCGAAGCCATGTTCCGCCAGATGCTCGACGAACCGGATAGCCCGTTTGCCGTGGGAATCCTTGAAAAGGTCCCCGCCGTCCTGCGTTCGCGCGGGGGATTGGAAAACCCGCTGGTGCAGAAAGCCTGCCGGATGCAGATCAGCTATATGCTTCAGGATGCCGCCGGGCTGGGGCAATGAGGATAAACTGCGCGTCCATTGTGGGTGGACATGCAGTGAGGACAATATGGAAGGATGTTCTGATAGTCCGATCTGCATGCTGCAAAGGATGGACAGGATGGTTGTCCGTAAGGTGCGGACAACCTGAAAGGGCAGGGTGTCCGGGCATGCTGGACGCCCAATCCGTCCGGGGATCTTGTGGTCGGCCTGCGAGATCGGACAGAATGGCCGCGCACGTCGTCCGGCCTCAATGGAGATGACCGTATCTCCGGCAGAAAGAAAAAAGTAAGAAAAACAGCGTAGAAAATCGTGATGGGACAGTATGGCCGTCCAGTTTGAGCGGACAATATGGCCGGACGTTTCTTCACCTATAGAAAGAGAGAAAGAAAAACTCTTTCTCTCCCGAACGATTCAAGACAAAAGGTGCTGCTGCGAATGGCTTCCAAATCGACCAAAAAAGATCTTGTCCAACACATAGCGAAGGCTCTGGAAGTGAGCCCTGTGGAAGCCGAACGGGTTATGCTCGTGGTTATGCGGTATGTCCGGAGGCAGCTGCTTGAGGATACGTCGGTGATCCTGCCCGGCATTGGAACGCTGGCCGTGACGGAAACCGCGGCCCGCCTCGGGCGTAACCCGCATACGGGGCAGCCCGTGCCCATTCCCCCGCGCAAGACGATCAAGCTCAAGGTGTCCAAAGACCTCAAGGAGGCGATGGAGCCTTCCGAAACCGTACGGATGGGCGGAGCCGATCCCGACGCGCAGTAGCCCCGCGTTCCGGCCCCAGCCCGTCTTGGCGGGAGGCCGGTGCGCAACCGGAAGGGAACCGGATACGCCCGGCTATGCCTCGAAAACGACGATCTGATTCCTGCCGGAGGTCTTGGCTTGATACAGCGCCTGATCCGCGTGGGCCAGCACTTTGCAGATATCCACCTCTTCCCCGAACGAACGGTGCGCAATGCCGATGCTGACGGTCATTTTCCCCGTCTGCGAATCGGGATGGCGAAGGTCCAGAGCGGCCACTTCATCCAATATGCGCTGGGCCACGGTCATGGACGAATACTGCCCGGCCCCCGCCAGAATGGCGGTGAACTCTTCGCCACCGTAGCGGAATATCCTGTCGGAATCCCGCAAGAGCGCTTTCAAGGCGGTCTGCGCGATGGATTTCAGGGCGGCGTCCCCCGCCTGATGCCCGAACCGGTCGTTGTAGTTCTTGAAGAAATCAAGGTCGATCATCAGCAGCGCGAGAGGCGTGCGCGCCGGGATGCGGCCCATCGTTTCCTCAAGCGCCCGCCGGTTGTATACGCCGGTCAGCGCGTCCCGGAAACTGAGGTCCGCATATTGATCCCGTTCCTGCGCGAGCCGCCCGGAGCGGGTGTTCAGTTCGTCCATATGGCGGCTGATGTCCGGCAGGACGTCAAGCACGTCCTGCAATTCCCGGATGCGCACCGGGGGAAGCTGGGAGATGGAATGGCCGGAACGGATGGTCCGCAACGCCTGAGAGAGCAGGGACAAAGGGCGGATGATCTGCAGGTGGATGACCAGCAGCGTGACCAGCAGCCCGGCGATCAGCGCGGCCCCCATGATGGGGAAGAGTTCCTCAATGCGCGAGACTTCCTCATTGATACGGGACATGCTCCGGTAAATCCATTCGGCCTCGTGGGTCGAAACGGCATCGCTGAGCTCGCGCAGTTTGCCGTCGAGGGCATTCCAGATTTGTTTGGCTTCAGCATGGCCGCGTGTGAGCTGGTTCCAGTTGGAGACGATGGCATTCCAGCTCGTCTGGAATTTCCCGCAGTCGCGGAGCAGTGACGGATCAGGGCTTTCCGCCCGTTCCGCCTTGGCGCATACCTCCATCAGCGGGCGCAGGCCCTCCAAGATGGCCTGCTTGTCGGCCGTGTCTCCCGAGAGATCCTTGTTCAGGTGCCGCGCACTGTGCTTGAGGGGATAGTTGAACTCCGTCCCGCTCCGCAAGAGCAGCCGCCCGAGGGCTTCCGCAAAGAGGATTTCCCCGTGGTGGAGCAGATCCTCTGCCTTATATTCCTGTTGCTTCAGTTGGATGAGGCGGATGAGCTTCGGCTTGATCTCGGCCATTTTGAGGGCGAAGCCCTGCGACGTCTCCTCAAAGACCGATTCGGAGATCAGCGCTTGGGCGGTGATGCCCGCGTTCCGGCCGATGGTCGGGTCGGACGCGCTGTACACCAGCGCGATATTGCGGCGCATGTTCTCGACGTTGATGAGTATTTGCTGCTTGGCAAGCACCTGGGGCAGATGGTTGTTGCTGGTGGACAGGGCCAGGTTTTTGATCCGGTGGAGATCGCTGAAAAAAAGATAGGAAACGGCTACCAGCAGCGCCAGCAGGGGCACCGAGACAAGGACGGGGAAAAGATTGATGCCGATTTGGCGTTTCCGTTTCGGCTCGGCGTTTCGGGAAGGCTTGCAGTGCATTGACGCGCTCAATAAATGCTGAAGGGGAAATATTTACGCACGATGCGGTCGTAATCGCCGTTGAGTTTGATGTGGACGATGGCTTTGTTGATCGCGTCCAACAGCTTGGGATCATCCTTGCGCACCCCGATGTGGGCATAGGAAAGGGGGCCTTCGGGGGGAAGGGGATCGTCGAGTATGGCAAAAGGCTGGCCGCGTTCGCTCCGGAGGAAGGCGTAACCGGACAGGCCGTCCACAAGGATGGCATCCAGCTGCCCGTCACAGAACGCGTCGATCAGCAGCTCATAAGCAGGGAAAGGGACGAGTTCCGCCACGCCGGACCATTGTTTTTGGAGGAAGATTTCCTGCTGCGTATGCTCCTGAACGCCGATGCGTTTCCCTTTCAGGCCGCTGGCGTTGATGCCCACGCCGTCAGGAAGCCCCAGATAGATGGACCGGGAATGGTAATAGCTGTTGCTGAAATTCATGTACTCCTGACGGTTGCCGTTTTTAGCCAGCCCCGCCACGATCAGGTCAAGCTCGCCCCGGCGCATCTTTTCGAGCAGCGTGCCGAAGGGAAGCGGCTCTATCGTGCAAGAAGCGTTCATGGTTTTGCATAACGCGTCGGCGATTTCGGGATCGAACCCGGCTTGTTTGCCTTCGGCGGGGAAGGAGAAGGGCGGGTAAGAGTCTTCCACGCCGACCCGGAGGGGTTCCGCCGCCCAGCAGTACGTCGGGAAGCCCGAGGACAGCAGCGAAATGAGGATTCCCATCAGAAGGAAGGGCCGGAGTGCGCAAACAAGAGATTGCATCATGGGATTCAAATGAGGTTCTCGCTAGGGCGCCGGCCCCCAAGGGCTCTCGGCGCTGTTTTCCGGCGGATCCGCCGGGCATGTCTGTATGGGGCTTCGGTTTCCGAGTCTTGGTCCCTATGGCCTTGTTCCGGGAACAAGCCCGGCAACCGGATTATCCGGGAATCGCCGGGCACTGTTGAAAAAATGAGGGCAGGGGATACGCGCGCGGCGGCATATGCGGCAGACGCATCCATGCCGAAACGGCGGAAGAGGCAGCGCCATGCCCGGACACAGCCGCGCCCCGGAGTTTTCCCCGAGGCGCGGCCATTGCTCTCTTTAAATGATATTTGAGCAGGTTGCAATTGATATTTTGGGGGTGAATGCTATTTTATTATGAGGACTTGCCGCTTTTTGCGCACGATATGGAGATGGATGGGAAAGCCGTTCCGGCTTGAAAAGGCTCCCTCCGGCAGCCGCCTTTTCAAGCCGGAACGGCGCGCAAGGGCGGACAAAATGTGATACTGAACGATTTCAAATGGCTGGAAGAGAGCGAAAAGGGGCATCCCCCGCGCCGGCCGGGGTGCCGCCGCGTCTGGAGCCGGAGTGGAATTGTCCGGCATGCGGCAGGGGCCCCGCAGAAAAGTACCCGGCGTATGCCATCTGAGGGACGCTTCCGAGGTTTTATGACGGTTCCGTATCTTTTCCGAGGCTGTGCCTCTCCGTTCGCACGGAGGGATGATGACCCCGTTTCCCTTGACCCGGCGGGGTTGGATACGGGTACGGCTGCGAGGCCATAGGCGGCGTTTTGAGGCCCGCTTGAGGAGCAGCAACGGGGGTAATATCGCATAATATTTTTATTATGTTAATTTATACGGCGTACTGCCAGTCCGGGGGCTCCCCAAAAAATGCCCCAAAAACCGCGCAGCCTGCCTTGCTATGCGGCATCGCGTCATGGAAGGAACATGCAGCGCGGCCAGTCCCGGCCTTGCAAGGGAAAGCCAGCCCCTTTCACAAGAGGGGCTGGCTTTGAAGAAAAGGGGGTGCTCACTCAGGGGAAGGAGGAGAGGGGCCGCTGTCTATTCCTCGAAAGACTTCCGGCGCAGCCGGGGAAAAGCGTAGCCACCCCCTCCGTAATGAGAACTACTTGTTTATAAATACAAGAAATCCTGTTAGAGATCTACAGATTATTGCCTCTCGGCACTACAAATAGTGAAAAAAAAGAGATATCATCAAAAATTTCTTGCTGTTTGCCGATATGAAAAACCCAGCCGCACGTGCCCCTTGCGGGAGTGGGAATCCCATACTGTGATAATCCCCCTTCTAACAACCTTATCAGTCCGATCCGGATATCGGGCATCAACGCTGCCGGGTGTCTTCCCGGAGCAGCCGGGGATTGGGAACCAAAAACGAAGCAGGGGGGCTCCTTCCGTCCTCCTCCTCCTCCTCCTCTTTGCCGCCTTCATCCGGATCAGGCGGCGGATTGCCTGCCCGTCCAGCCCGTATGTCCGCCCGCCCGGAGCGATTGCTTGCCCAGAGCGTTTGCCTGCCGAAAGGTTATCCGCGATCCCGCCGGGATTCCTTGACGGGAAACGCCCCGCTTTTGTTTGCTATCGCCATGTGTTGGGTTCCGTCCGTGGCGGGTGGGGCTTGCCCTTTGCCCATGCCCCTTTTCCCGCTTCCGTCCGGACGGATATCATTAACAATGTGTCATTATTTGCTTTGTCCTTTTCCAGCACCTCAGCGGACGATCCGCGTGCGCGCTTCCGGGGCCAGCGGGCCGGGAAACGGCTGTCCGTTTTGGGAAAGCCTATTTTTCCGGCAGGATGATATCGAGATAGGCGAGGTAGAGTTCCTGTACGTCGAGCGGCGCCTTGTCCTTGAACATCCCCTGCCAGAGCAGCCCCTGCATGATCGGCGAGACGAGGAGCTGCGGGAAACGCTGGAGGGCGGGGTGCGGGTCTTCGCGCGCGGCAAGGCGCAGGTTCTCCCGGTGCAGCTCGATGATCGGCGCCACAAGGCCGTGGTAGAAGGGCGTGACCAGCTTGGGGTTGTGCAGCCCCTCCGCCCACACCAGCCGGATGATCCGCGCCGTCCGCGAGCAGCTCTGTTCCTCCAGCATCGGCCCGCAGAAGCGCAGCAGCTTTTCGCGCAGCGTCAGCGTGTCGTCGTCGAGGATCTGCCGTGCCAGCGCGTGCATGGGCGCGAACGCCGATTCGGCAAGCCCGTTGAACAGCCCTTCCTTGTCCCCGAAATGCAGATACAGCGTCCCCTTGGCCACCCCGGCGCGCTGGGCGATGTCCTCCATGCGCGCCCCGGCGTACCCGCGCGCGGCAAATTCCTCAAGCGCCGCGTCGAGGATGGCCTCCCGGCGTGCTTCCGTCTTTTTTGGGCGTCCCGTGCGTCGTGCCATGCCGTCCCCGTTTACCGGATATGTTTGTTGATGGGTGTGGACAGCCAGACCATCCCGGCAAGCCCGATGAAGGCGATGGACGCCAGCCAGAACAGCTCGTTGAACCCGAGCAGGAACCCCTGCCGCGTGATTTCATTGGCGACCCACACGTTTGCCTGTTCGGGCGAGAGGCCCATCTGGACGAGCTGGTTGAGCCCGTGCTGCGCCGCCGGGCTGAACTCGTTGATGGACTCGGTGAGCCGGACGTGGTGCAGGGCCTCCTGCCGTTCCCACATGGTGGTGGCGAGGGACGACCCGATGGAGCCCGCCAGCACGCGGGTGCAGTTGGAGAGGCTGGAGGCGTTGGCGATGTCGCGGGCGTCGAGCCCGGAAATGATGATGCTCGTCAGCGGCATGAAGAACATGGCCACGCCGATCCCCTGCACGACCTGCGGCCAGAGGACAAAGGCGAAGTCGACTTCCGGCGAGAACAGGGTGCGCAGGTAGAAGGCCGCCGAGAAGACCAGAAAGCTCATGGTGACGATGACCCGCATGTCGATCCGCTGCGCGAACCGCCCGATGAGCGGCGAGAGGAAGACCGGGAAAATCCCGATGGGCGCGAGCGAGAGCCCGGCCCACATGGAGGTGTAGCCGAGCCGCGTCTGGAGCATCATGGGCACCATGACCACCCCCGCGAAATAGAACAGGAACCCGAGGCTGATGCAGACCGTGCCCACGGTGAAGTTGCGGTGGCGGAACAGCGACAGGTCGACCACGGGGTGTTCTTCGGTGAGCTCCCACGCCACGAGGAGCACCAGCCCCACGACCGTGCACACGCCGAGGATCACGATGTAGCCGGAGGAGAACCAATCCTTGTCCTTGCCCTCGTCGAGCATGAGCTGGAGGCAGCCCACCCCGATGATGAGGAGGATCAGCCCCACGGTGTCGATGGGGTTTTTGGCGGTGGGCGTCTCGCGCCCGGCCAGCGGGACGCGCAGTGCCGCGAGGCACACGGCCCCAACGGGCACGTTGACGAAAAAGATCCAGTTCCACGTGTAGTTGTCGCAGATATACCCGCCGAGGATCGGCCCGAGGATGGGCGCGAGCACAATGGTCATGGACCACAGGGAAAGGGCGATGCCGCGCTTTTCGCGCGGATAGCAGGCGAGCAGGAGGCTTTGGGAAAGCGGGATGAGCGGCCCGGCGGCGGCCCCTTGCAGGATGCGGCAGATGATGAGCATGCCGAGGCTGTTGGACACGCCGCACAGGAACGAGGCCACGACGAAGAGGAAGGTGGACCAGAGGTACAGCCGCACTTCGCCCATGCGCCGGGCGAGCCAGCCGGTCAGGGGGATGGCGATGGCGTTGGCGACCCCGAAGAAGGTGATGACCCACGTCCCCTGTGAAGACGCCACGCCGAGGTTGCCCGCGATGGTGGGCAGGGCCACGTTGGCGATGGTGGAATCGAGCACGGTCATGGCCGTGACGATCGAGATGCCGAGGGTGGCGATGACGAGCATCCCGCCCTCAAGCGGCGGCAGGGCTTCGGGGCGTCCGCTCATGGCTTGTCCTGAACGGGGCAGACGCCGGGCAGCGCGTTGTCCCTGATGATGCCGGCGATGGTCGCCTCGACGGGCGCGAAGTCGGCGGCAGGTGCCTGCGAGACGAGATCGTCGGGCACGGGCGCGGTACGGGGCGAACGGGCGAGGAGCTGGCCGGAGGTGTCGGACGTGTCGACTTCCACCAAGGCGGACAGGCCGACCAGCAAGGGGTGTTCCTTGAGGTCGGCGGGGTCGATCTCGATGCGCACGGGCACGCGCTGGACGATCTTGATCCAGTTGCCGGTGGCGTTCTGGGGAGGCAGCAGGGAGAAGGCGCTGCCCGTGCCCGCGGAGAAGCCGGTCACGCGCCCGTGATAGGCGACGTCGTTGCCGTACATGTCCACGCGGATCACGGCGGGCTGGCCGATCCGCATCTTATGGAGCTGGACTTCCTTGAAATTGGCGTCGATCCACAGGCGGTTCAGCGGGATCACGGTCATGAGCGGGGTACCGGGCGACACGACCTCGCCCGCCTGCGCGCTGCGCTTGGCGATCTGCCCGGCGGCGGGGCTCAGGACGGTGGTGCGCTGGAGTGCGAGCCAGCAGTCGCGCACGTTTGCGGCGGCCTGACGCACGGCGGGCTGGCTGGCGAGCTCCGTGTCGAGCAGCACGGCGGCCAGCGCGTTGCGTTCCTCCTCGGCGGCGGCCAGCGCGACGGAGGCGTTCTCACGGTCGTCGCGGGCGTGCTTCAGTTCTTCCGCGCCGATGGCGTTGGCCCTGCCGAGCGCCTCGCGCCGCGTCAGGTTGTCGGCCTTCTGGCGCAGATCCACCCGGCGCATCCTGATGGCGGCCTCGGTTTCCCGGAGCTGCGCCTGAAGGCGGCAGGTGTCGCGCACGGCGGAAGCCAGCATGACGAGGGAACGCTCATAGGCGAGGCGGGCGTCCACGGGGTCGATGCGCACGAGCGGCTGCCCGGCGGCGACCATGTCGTTGTCGTCGACGTCCACGGCGACGATCTTGCCGCCCACCTGCGGCATGATGCGCAGCACATTGCCGGAAACGTAGGCGTCGTCCGTGCTTTCCTCAAAACGGAGGAACAGCTGCCACCACGCCCCTGCGGCCGCCCCCGCGAGCAGGAACAGCAGGAGCAGCACGCCGATGATCCGCCCTCTGCGGGGGTGTTTGCGCCGTTGCGGGGCCTTGCCGTTGTCCGGGGTCATGGAAAGGTTTTCGTCTGTCTTCATGAGAGGCTCCCGCGTGGCGTGTTGTTCCCTGAATTTCCGCTATTTTCGCATGTTACGAGAAAACAAGAACTGACCGGTCAGTTTTATACCACGCCCCGCGCACCGTCAATCGGTTTTTGGCGCGCGGGGTGCCGTGGCGGGCCTGCCCGCCGGTTCGGGCGGTGGAGGGCCGCCACGGCGAGGGCCTGCCGCGCCACGTTCAGGCCCGTGATGCATACCGGCTTAGGGCATGTAACCGGTATGCCGGGCTTTTCAGGCCGTTTGCATGGCCCGCCGTGAGGGGGAACGCGTGCGGGGCAGCGGCGCGTCCCGCTAGGGGCGGGGCTTTCCGGGAGCGGGAGCGGAAGGGAAAAGACGCTTCGGGATGGGCGGCCTGTCCCGAAATGTGCGTGCGGTGGGGCTCCATGCCGCTTGATGCGGAAAGGAGGCTGGGCCGTTCCGCCCTGTGCGTGTGGCGGTAGTTCCTAGGAGATTTTTGCATGAGCAGCATTCAGAAATTCCGCCCCGTGCGTGCGGCGGTAGCGTCTCCGGCGCAACTCCGTGCTGATGGGCGACCCCCCGCCATGGGCCAACCTCCGCCCGGCATGCGGGGCCCCATGCGTGCTGGGGCAAAGTTTTTAGATAACTAAAATGAGGAAAAGGTAATAGGGGCCCTATGCGTGCCGGGGCAAAGTCCGGGCGGGAAGCCCTCCCACCGTATAAACAGGGGAGCCCCATGCGCGTTGGGGCAGGTTCAGGTGCGAGGCCACGCGGTTTCCTCGGCGGAAGCCCCCTGCGCGCAGGGGTACGTTAGTACGAAGCCGACAAACGCTTTGCTCAGGGAGGGAAGCTTCCTGGGCGCAGGGTACGTTAATCGTGCCTAATCTTGTCGGCGTTGATATTGGGGAAGCCCCCTGCGCGCAGGGGTACGTTAGCGGCGTCGCGCAGTTCCGTAAGACCCGGCAGGGGTTCCCCATGTACGCCGGGGCAAAGCAGGCCGGGGGTGGGTTTCCCATTCAGGAAGAGCGGCCCCTATGCGTGCCGGGGCGGGCTGGACGCCGATCAGTGCCCCTGCGGGCGGGGCCGCGCGAGGCCCTTGTCGGCTGCCGGATCGGACGGGCAGGCCACGAGGATGAGGACGCTGCCGAAGATGAGGGCCATCCCCACGGCAATGAGCGGGGATAACGGCTCATGGAGGAAAAAGATCCCGAGGCAGGCGGCGGAAAGGGGTTCCGCGAGGCTGAGGGTGGAGGCGGTGGCGGCGGGCGTCACCCTGAGCCCGGTGAGGGTGAGGGAATAGGCGATGGCCGTGGTCACGATCCCGAGATGCAGGGCCACGAGCGCGCCCGCCGGCGTGGCCAGCCATGCCGACGGGTAGATCCAAAAGACGGGCAGCATGCACAGCCCGCTCAGAAGGAACAGCACCATCATGACCGATTCGGGCGAGGCGTCCTGGGCCAGCGGCTTGCTGAACACGAAGTAGCAGGCGTAGGAAACCCCGGCGAGCAGGGGGAAAGCCATGCCCGCGGCGCTGGCCCCGTCCACGGAGTCGATGTTGAGCAGCAGCAGCCCGAGCAGGGCGAGCCCGGTGGCGGGATACCATGCCTTGGCGGGCTTTTCGCGCAGGAAGGCCAGCCCGAGCAGGGCCACGGCGATGGGCGAGGAGCCGATGGCGATCACGGTCCCCACGGCGACCCCGGCATCAAGCACGCCTTGGAAGAAGAACACTTGGAAGCCGAACAGGGCGAGGGCGGAAGGGATGACGCAGCGCATGGGCCAGCGCCAGAACCGGGGCAGATCCCCCCGGATCGCGCACCATGCGAGCAGGGCCAATCCGCCGCCGAGCAGGCGCAGCGCGCCGATGACGTAGGGCGTCGCCCCTTCCGGGGCCAGCGCCTGCACGGTCCCCGTGGTGCTGAAACAGAGGGCTCCCAAAACGATGAGGAGGGGGCCTTTGGCGAACGGCGTGCTCATGTCGGCTTCTCCGGCGCTGGGCTGAAGGGGTTTTCGCTCTCGGGGCCGGTGCCCCGGCGATCCGAAAAGCGATCCGGAAGGCGTGCGCCGCACCCCAGAAAAGCGGCGCGTCCCTGCCCGGCGGAGGGGGATACGGTTTTCGGGCCGTGCCCTGAAGGGGCTGCCCCGCGAAACCCCGCCGGGGAGCCCGCGGATACGCCCCGCCGTGCCGGCGCATGGCCGATCCCGCAGAATGGCCCGCCGGACGAGGGCATCCGGGGATGCGCCTCTCCGGCGGGGGATCCGTGCGCGGGGGGAGGGCGCGCGGACGGTTACTGCTGGGCCTTCAAGAGCTTCAGGTACTTGTTGGTGGCATACTTGCCGTCGGCGACCTTGGCGGCTTCTTCGGCGTTGATGCGGCCCACGCCCGAGAAGAAGGCGGCGATGTCCGACTGGTGGAGCTGCGCCCGGCTCGGGCCCTTGGAGTCGTCGAAGATGGCGAGCTGTTCGTCAAGGCTGCTGAGCGGATGCGTCTCAAGGTCGAGCAGGGCCTGATTGTAGTTGTATTCCTTGCCCACAAATTCAAGGTAGAACCTCTGGTATTCCTTCACGAACTCCTTGGGAGGCGTGTTCTTCATGAGGTCTGCGGCGCGCATGTACACGCTGAGGAACTTCGCGGCGACGTCGGGATGGGCTTCGGCGTACTTGGTATCGGCGATGAGCACGATGGGGTTGGACTTCTTGCAGTGCACGATGTCGCCCGCGAAGACCACGCCGCCCTTTTCCTGGATGATGAAGGTATGCGGGGCCCAGATGGCGATGCCGTCGCCGATGTTGTTTTCAAACGCGCCCACGACCTGCGACTGGTCCATGTTCTTGATGACCACGTCGCTGTCCTTGAGGCCGAGCACGTTGAGCCACGTGCTGAGGGCGTAGTGCGACGAAGTCAGCGTGGTGGCGAGGAAGGTCTTGCCGCGCACGGTTTCGGGGCTGCCGTACACTTCGGGGTAATCCTTGTTCCAGCCCTTGACCTTGGCGATGGGGCTGTCGGCACGCACGACCACGGACGTGCAGAGCGCGGCCTCGTTGTTGGCCTGCGCGATGATGCTGGTGCCGTAGCGCAGGTTGCCGAGCATGGCGGGCAGGGCGCCCACGGCGGCGAAATGCCATTCCCCGGCGGGCAGGGCGTTGAGGATGTCCGGGCCGGAGTTGAACAGCTTCATCTCGATGTCGAGCCCGGCTTCCTTGTCCCAGCCCTTTCCTTTAGCGTACCACATCAGGAAGGTTTCGTGCTCGTCCAGCCACGCGGTGGGGACCTTGATGAGATCAGCCGAGAAGGCGCTGCCCACAGTCAGGTTCAACACGCAAAGCGTTGCAGCCATGATGCCCAAAAAGCGCTTCCACATAGGAGACTCCTTTTTTCATGAGGGGCGCATCCCGTCGGGGGCGTCCCTTTTTCGGCAAGAGGGTTGTTTCACGATAGGAACCGGAAATTCCCGAACCCCCTCGCGGGGCTAAGGGCGGCCGCCGCGCTGCGGGCGCGGGGTGGCGCGGCGGCCTTAGAGGGATTCGTAGCGCTGCATGATCTCGCGCACCTCGTCGAGCGGCAGCGCATGCATGCGCCGCCCGAGGATGCCGGTTGTGTCCGTGGCCGCGCACAGGGCGTTGACGATGGCCTCGTGCGTGGCTTCGACCGTGGCCCTGAACAAGGGGTCCATGCATCCGTGCGACAGGGTGCGCACGGTATGCTCCCGCGGGCCGCCCCCGGCGTTGTTGCCGAGGCGGTTGGCGGTGGAAAAGGCGATGAAGATGTCCCCCGAGCCGTCGAAGGCGAGGCCGCCCGTGCGGCCGAGGCCGAGCCCGGCGCGGCGGGCCAGCCGCTTGCACTGGTCCGGGGTGAGCGGGGCGTCCGTGGCGACGACGATGATGATCGAGCCGTCCTCCTTGGGCATGGGCTGCGGCGCCTGCTCCTTGCCGGGGATGCGCGAGGTGGGGATGTGCCTGCCCACGGGCGCGCCGTTGATGAGCAGGTCTTCGCGTTTGCCGTAGTTGCCTTGGATGAGCACGCCGACCGTATAGCCGCCGAGATCCTCGGGGAGCACGCGGGAACTCGTCCCGATGCCGCCCTTGAATTCATGGAGGATCATGCCCGTGCCGCCGCCCACGCAGCCTTCCGCCACCGGGCCGGGAGCCGCCGAGTCGAGCGCCTCCCACAGGTGCCCGGGCCGCACGTGCATGCCGTTGATGTCGGAAAGCCAGCCGTCCCACGTTTCGCCGACGACCGGGAGCATCCAGTACGAGGAGCCGTCGGTCTTCCGGCGGCGGGCGTAGTAGTCGATCATGGCGTCGCGCACGACGCCGAGGCTGTGGGTATTGGTCAGGGCGATGGGCGTCGTGAGCAGGCCCGACTCCTCGATCCAGTGGCAGCCGGAAAGCTCGCCGTTGCCGTTCAGGCTGAACACCCCGGCATACATGGCGTTTTCCACGATGTCCTCGGCGGGGAGCACGACGGTGACGCCTGTGCGGGCGATGCCCTCGACAGGCCCGGCCCCGTCCTTGATGACGGTGGAATGCCCTACGCGCACGCCTTCCACGTCGGTGACGGCGTTGTTTTCCCCGCAGGGGAACCCGCCTATGCGCGCGATGTCTCTGATTCTCATGACTCGTTTCCTTGCTGCCAGTTGAACGACCAATGCACCTGCGTGACGTAGCGGGAAAGCTCCTCGGCGGTGCCGGATTCGAACAGCTCGATGATCCGGTCGTGCTCGGCGTGGTTGACCGAGCAGAACGCCGTGCCCCAGTCCCTCAAGGAGAACTGGAACAGCCGCAGCCGGTTGATGCGCAAGAGCTTCTTGAGGAATCCGTTGGTTTCCAGATCAAGGTACGTCTCGTGGAAGGCCAGATTGATGCGGTTGTACTCGTCGTTGGAAACAGCCTGCGTGCCCGGGCAGATCCGGGCGTTGAGCTCCTTCAGGCGGGCAATGTGCCCCGGCGTCATGCGGGGGAACACGTTGCGGATGACCTGCCCGTCAAGCACGCCGCACACCTCATAGATCTCGCGCTTCTCCTCTTCGGAGAGGGCGTTTACCATGACCCCGCGCTGCGGGTAGAGGGTGACGAAGCCTTCCGCCTGAAGCTCAAGCAACGCGTCGCGCAGAGGCGTCTTGCTGATATTGAGGGTCTCGGCCAGCTTGTTCAGGCTGATGGCATCGCCGGGGGCGATGGCGCCTTGCTGAAGATCCGAGAGTATCCGCTCGTAAACGGCGGTTCTCAGGAGGCCGGGATTCGTATTCGGTTTCATCATGCTGGTGTTCCTTACTGTTGAGATACTAGTATACTAATATATTACTCTCCGCAAGGCCTCTATCAGATCTTCCCCCTCAAAGTTTTTTGTTGTTCCATCACGCTGAGTTATTTGATAAAAAATTTGAGGGCGCCGGGGTTCCCCTTCGGCCTTTTGCGCTTCCCTTCCCGCCTGCGCGCTGCCCGATCCGATGGATACGCTGCGACATCCCGGCATGGCCGCCCCTTCCCGCCTGCGCTCTGCGCGATCCCGGTCGGGGGACGGTTTCCACCTGTCGGCGTGGTTCCGCGTCCTTCCCCCGGAAAATGCGGAAGCCCCGCGCGGGGCGGGGTTTCCTGAGGGTTCGCCTCTCCGGCGGGTTCGGCAAGGGGCCGCCATTACGCGAACAAGGGCGCGACGTCCGGGCTGCGGAGTATCCGGGCGCAGGCGTTTTCCGCGTCCCGCAGGCACTCCCCGAGATCGATGGTCGCATACTTCCCGCCGCGGTACAGGAAAACGCCGTCGACCATCGTAGCCTCGACGTTCTCGTGGGTGGCCTGATAGACCACCTGCGCCACGGGATCGCGCCCGATGCGCGGCGTCATGTTCAGCTTGCCGGGATCGATGACGACGAGGTCGGCCTTCTTGCCGGGTTCGAGGGAGCCGAGCTCGTCCTCCTGCCCCATGGCCCGCGCCCCGCCGAGGGTGGCCATTTCCAGTGCCTGAAGCGGGGAGAGCGCGGTCGGGCGGTTTGTCCGCACCTTCTGGAGGATGCCCGTCTGCCGCAGCTCCACGAGCGCGTCCATATGGTTGTGCGCGCCATCGAGCCCGAGCGCCACACGGCACCCGGCGGCAAGCATCTCGTCGATCCGGGCGATGCCCGACGCCAGCTTCATGTTGGAGGAGGGGCAGTGCACGGCGTGCGTGCCCGTGTCCGCGAGGATGCGGATCTCGTCGTCGTCGAGCCAGATGCAATGGGCGAGGATCACGTCTTCGCCGGTATAGCCGATCGAATGCAGATACCGGAGGTTGCGCATGTGGACGAGGCTCTCCACATAGGCGCACTCGCCCTTGTTCTCGGAGGCGTGGGTATGCAGGCGCACGCCGTTGGCCCTGGCCATGTCCCGGGTGCGCGTGAGCAGGGTTTCCGTGCACGAGGGCACGAAGCGCGGCGCGAAGGCATAGCGGAGCCTGCCCCCGGCGCTCATATGCCAGCGGTTCATGAGCCGTTCGCTTTCGCGGAGGCAGGTTTCGGTATCCTCCATGAGCGCGGCGGGCACGTCCGTGCCGCCGAAGTCGAGCATGCACTTGCCGAACAGCCCGCGCATGCCCACGTCGCGCATGGTTTCAAAAATGGCGTCCTCATGGTGGGCCGTTCCCATGTCAATAAAGGCGGTGACCCCGCTGCGCAGCCCTTCGGCTGCGGCGAGGCGGGCGGCCGCCGCGTTGGTCCCGTGCGTGTGCGCCCCTTCGAGCGGCCAGATCCGGCGCTGGAGCCAGTCCATGAGCTCCATTTCGTCGGCCAGCCCGCGGAACAGGGATTGCGTCACGTGCATGTGGCTCTGGATGAGGCCCGGGATGACGATGCGCCCGGAAAGATCGACGGTTTCCGCGCCGCCGTTCTCGGGGCGTCCGGCCAGCCCCGGCCCCAGAGCGGCGATGACGCCGTTTTCGATGAGGATGTCGGCCTTGAGGACTTCCCGTCCGGGGTTCATGGTGATGACGGTTCCGTTGGCGAGGAGCGTGCGCATTGTTTTTCTCCTTGTGTCTGTGGGGGCTTCGCCGGGGTGCCGCGCCAGCTTCCCTGTGCGGGCGATGGCGGCGCGCCGGGAACGGAGGCGGCCTGATGATGCGGCGCCGTCCGGCTTGCGTGCGGGTTGAAGGCCCCGGGGGCGAGGCCCTTTTCAAAGGATCTGTTACAATAACCTATTGATGTTTTTAAGTTTTTAGTTAGGTGTTAAAGGTTTTCCCTTGTTGGGAAGTTTATAAATAATAAATATTGTAAATTCAATATATTATGGATGCGTGTCAATCAAATGCTCTGGCAGAGCCTTTTCAAAAAGGCTTTTCCCCCGGGCCGGCTCCCGCAAATACTCCGGCTGGCAGGGAGGTGGACGCGGAAGGCCTTCGGGTGGAACGCCTTCAGGGTGCCTCCGTGATCATACTATGCCGCATCGGGTGATAACGGAATGCGCAAATGTGCCCTTTGCCTTTCGGGGGCGCGCTGCGCCCGGCCTGTCCTTCCACAGAAAATGCTGCCATGATGGCCGCATACGAAGAGATGCGGCAGTGTCCTCGGTTACTGCTGCTCAACGGTTGCTGCCGATCAACCTTCTCATGCCGTAGAATGATCCCACGCATGGCTGAAAACGAAGACGCCGCAGGCATCATCGGGCAGGTGTATCGAATGATCCCACGCATGGCTGAAAACACGCCTGCCTTTGCGGCAATGGCGTTGCCGGAACCTTTCTTTTGGCTTGCCCTTCGCGGCGATCGCCGGGTATCCTCCGCGTTAGATTCTCCTCGGGACTGGCCATGCCGATCCTGCCCAAGGTTCCCGGCCTGAGCCGCAAGCCGCGGTTCCCATGCTGTGCTTACGTGTTGTTCCAACCGGTTATCACAACAACCTTCAAGGAGTATCCCCCATGCGGTGCATTGAAAAGACGCTTTACGCCAACGGCAGGATCGTCACGATGGACGCCGCCGGGACCATTGCCGGGGCCGTGCTTGTGGCCGGGGGCGTCATCGAGGCCGTGGGCTCGGAAGACGAGCTGGCGGCGTTGGCCGGGCCGTCCTGCCGGGCCGTCGACCTCAAGGGCGCGTCCCTGTATCCCGGCTTCATCGACACCCACAGCCATGCCTCGCTGTACGCCATGTGGAAAACGCATTGCCGCTGTCCGGGCATCGCGCGCCTTGAGGACGTGTACCCCCTGATCCGCGGGCAGGCCGCCCGGGTGCGGGGCGACGACGGGATTGTGGTCTACAATTTCGACGACACCGACATCCCCGAGCGGCGCGGCCCGACCAAACGGGAGCTCGACGCGGCCATGCCCGACCGGCCCGTGCTGGTCTTCCACATTTCGGGGCATACCTGCTACGCCAACTCGAAGGCGCTGGAGCGCATCGGCGTCAATCCGGACGAGCCCTTTGACGACGTGAACGTGTTCCTCGGCAGGGACGGCCTGCCCAACGGGTACATTGCGGAAGAGATGGCCTTCAGGGCCATGAGCGAGCTCATGCCCGCCTTGGATCAGGAGCGCCATAAGGCCATCCTCCGCGAGTGCGTTGCCGAGTACAACGCGCAGGGCTTCACCTCCGCGCACGACTCGGCGGTGGGCATCGGCAATCTGAGCGCCGAAACCGTGTACCGCAGCTACAATGAGCTGTACGAGTCCGGCGGGCTGAACATGCGCGTCTATCTGGCGACGATGGAGCAGCCTTTCCGCAGGCTGGAGCCTACGGGCCTGCTCGACGGGCCGGGAAACCGCTTCGTGCGGTATTCGGCGGTGAAGACGCTGGCGGACGGCTCCATCCAGGCCGGGACGGCGGCCATCCCCGAGGGCTATTACTCCGATCCCTCGCTCAGGCCGGGCATCATCGGCACACAGGGGTATTGGGACGAAATGGTCTACCACTGGCACTCGCGGGGCCGCCAGCTTTCCATCCACTGCAACGGCGTCGGGGCCATCGAAACCATCATCACGGCGGTGGAACGGGCGCAGGCCCGCTGCCCCCGCAAGGACGCCCGGCATTTGATCATCCATTGCCAGATGGCGACCGACGATCACGTCCGGCGCATGAAGGAGGCGGGCATCCTGCCTTCGTTCTACGGCCTGCACGTGTGGAACTGGGGCGACCGGCACCGCGACATCTTCCTCGGCCCGGATCGGGCGGCGCGCCTTGATCCCGCCGGGAGCGCGGTGCGGGCGGGCCTGCCCTTCTCGCTGCACGCCGACACCCCGGTGCTCCCGCAGATGACCATGCTGTCCATCCATACCGCCGTGAACCGCGAAACCAAGGGCGGCGCGGTGCTCGGCCCGGATCAGCGCGTCCCCACGTTGGAGGCCGTGCGCGCCTACACGTCCTACGCGGCGCTGTTCAGCCACAGCGAGGCGTGGCGCGGCACCATCGAGCCCGGCAAGGTCGCGGACTTCGTGATCCCCTCGGAAGACATTCTGGACGCCCCGGCCGGGCGTCTCAAGGACATCGTTTTTACCGCGGCCATTGTGGACAACAAGGTCGTGCACGGCCAGCTTCCCTAGCCGGAACGCAGCGGCTGCGGGCGTACCCGCGGCCCCCGCGCCGGGAATCGCCGGGCCCCTTTTTCCGCTTCCCCGCCGGGGGCGGAGGCCGCCCGGCGAAGATCGGCGCGGGCCCTCACGGACGCTCTCCGCATACGCGGGGGCGTCCGTCCTTGTTTGCGGCCCCGCAGTGGAAGGGGGGAAACGGAAAGAGCCCGCCGCGCGGGCAGGTTGCGGGCCCGGCTTGCCGTGAGGATGCGCGTTTTTGGGGGGCCGGAGCTTCCGCCACCCGGAGGGGCGGGGAAAACGCGGCGCGGTCAGTCTGGCGCCGCTTGCGGG
>USCL01000031.1 GCA_900553145.1 uncultured Desulfovibrio sp. | reverse complement strand
GGGAGGGGGAAGGGCCCCTGTTTCAAAAGGGGCCCTTCCCCCTCCCCAAGTCAACTCCCCTTCTTACGCCTTCGCCAAAGCCTGTTCCAGATCGGCGATGATGTCCTTGATATTTTCGATGCCGACGGAGAGCCGCACCATGCCGGGGGTGATCCCGGCGCTGGCGAGCTGATCGTCGGTGAGCTGGCGGTGCGTGGAGCTGGCGGGATGCAGCACACAGGTACGGATGTCCGCCACATGCACGAGCAGGGATGCCATCTTGAGGCTGTCGATGAACCGCGCCCCGGCTTCGCGCCCGCCCTTGAGCGAGAAGGAAACCACGCCGCTGCACCCCTTGGGCAGATACTTGGCGGCCCGTTCCTTGTAGGGGCTGCCGTCCAGCGAGGGATAGCTCACGGACCCGATCTTGTCGTGGTTTTGAAGCCAGTGGGCCACGGCGTCGGCATTCTGGCTGTGGCGCTCGATGCGCAGGGGCAGGGTTTCAAGCCCCTGATTGATCAGGAACGCCCCGAACGGCGTCTGGCACGCGCCCATGTCGCGCATGAGCTGCACGCGCGCCTTGGCGATGTAGGCCGCCTTGCCGAAGGCCTGCGTGTACACGGTGCCGTGGTAGGACTCGTCAGGCTCGGTAAATTCCGGAAACTTGCCGTTCGTCCAGTCGAAGGTGCCGCCGTCCACGACCACGCCGCCCATCTGGAGGGCGTGCCCGTCCATGTATTTGGTGGTCGAATGCACCACGATGTCCGCCCCGAACTCAATGGGACGGCAGAGGACGGGCGTTGCGAACGTATTGTCCACAATCAGCGGCACGCCGTTCGCGTGGGCGATGCGGGCGAACTTCTCGATGTCCAGCACGTCGATGCTCGGATTGGCGATCGTCTCGCCGAAGAGGGCCTTGGTGTTGGGGCGGAACGCGGCCTGGATCGCTTCTTCGGAAGCCTCGGGGTCCACAAAGCTCACTTCGATGCCGAGCTTCCTGAGCGTCACGGCGAACAGGTTCAGCGAGCCG
Source organism: uncultured Desulfovibrio sp. (assembly GCA_900553145.1). Taxonomy (GTDB): domain Bacteria; phylum Desulfobacterota; class Desulfovibrionia; order Desulfovibrionales; family Desulfovibrionaceae; genus Bilophila. The sequence goes on along the minus strand of USCL01000031.1, from coordinate 18,725 downwards.
CCGTAGATGGCCGACGAACTGACGACATGATCCCCGGCGGAAGCGAGCGTGAGGATGGAAAACATGGTCGCGGCCTGTCCGGAAGCGGTGCACAGGGCCCCTACCCCGCCTTCCAGCATGGCGATCTTCTGCTCGACGGCGTCCACGGTGGGATTGGCGATGCGGGTGTAGAAGAAACCGGCTTCCTCAAGGTCGAACAGCTTGCTGACCTGCTCGGTGGATTCGTACTTGAAGGTCGTGCTCTGATAGATGGGCAGGGTCTGCGGTTCGCCGTTTTTCGGGGAATACCCGGCATACAGGCATTGCGTTTCGATTTCCATTGTTCTCTCCGTTCAGGATGTTTCCCTCCGCAACCTGCGGACGGGGGCGCTTCGCATTCCCGGCGGCGGGCCCGCCGCAAAGGGGCTGGGGATGAAGCGTGTTACCGCGCGAAATGGAAGCTATATCACTATAGCTTGATATGTCAATTTTAAAACGGCCGCTTTCCGGGAGATTCGACAACGCGGGCCGGGCGGCGTATGGTCGGCGCATCTTTGAGTGCGGGATTTCCGTCTGTTGCGAATCACTTTCCCCGCACGTCCACTGTACCGGAGAAAAAAGACCGTGGAACAGAAACGAAGCCGCAAGGCCCCGAGCTGGTGCGGAAGCCGCAAGCGCAGGGCCGCACGCACCCCGTATGACGCCAAGCTCACCGAATACGCCCATCAGGGGCACCTTGTCCCGCCCCGCAGCATCCTCAAGACGCCGGAACAGATCGCGGGCATCCGCGAGAGCGGCAAGATCAATATCGCCGTGCTCGACCATGTGGCGGCGCACATCAAGGCGGGCATGACCACCGCCGAAATCGACAGGCTGGTTTCCGAAAAGACCAGGGAGCTCGGCGGCGTCCCCGCCCCGCTCGGCTACCGGGGCTTTCCCAAAAGCACCTGCACCTCCATCAATGAGGAAGTCTGCCACGGCATCCCCTCCGAAGACGTGGTGCTCAAAGACGGCGACATCTTCAATGTGGACGTTTCGACCATCTACAACAGCTATTTCTCCGATTCCTCGCGGATGTTCTGCATCGGGACGGTCAGCAAGGAAAAGCGTCAGCTTGTAGATGTAACCCGCGAGTGCGTGGAGCTGGGGCTGCGGGAAGTGAAGCCTTGGGGCTTCCTCGGGGACATGGGGCAGGCTGTGCACGACAACGCGAAAAAGCACGGCTACAGCGTGGTCCGCGAAGTGGGCGGGCACGGCGTGGGCGTGCGCTTCCACGAGGAGCCCTTCGTCAGCTACGTCACCAAGCGCGGCACGGACATGCTGCTGGTCCCCGGCATGATCTTCACCATCGAGCCGATGATCAACATGGGCAAGGACGCCATCGTCTTGGACAAGGCGAACGGCTGGACGATCCGCACGGCGGACGGCGCGCCCTCCGCGCAGTGGGAAATCATGGTGCTGGTTACGGAAGACGGGCACGAAGTGCTGGCGTATTGAGCTTCCACCCTCCTTCAGGATTCGGAACCGCATCATTGCCCGGCCAGCAAAAGGAACAAGGGGCCCTCGCCCTCATGAAGACGAAAGGGATGCCCCATAAAGAAGGCTCCCTTTCGGCTTCACGCGCCTATCTGCGGCAGGGACCGGGAACGCTTGCCGTTCCGCGGCCGCTCTGATACTTGAAGATCATACTGTCTTATGAAAAGAGAGCACGTTATGGAAACATCCGATACCACGCCCGCCGTGTCCCCGACGGCGGAGGAACAGCGCATTGAAGCCATCGCCGGTTCAATAAACCTCGCCGATCCGTCCCTGACCGTCACATACGGGACGGAAGCCATGCAGGGCATCTCCCGGTTTGCAGATGATCTCCTTTCCCGCGTGCAGGCCAAGGATTCCGGGGAGCTCGGCGAATCCCTCACGACGCTTATGCTCCGCGTGAAGGACGTGGACGTCTCTGAGGTCATGGGTTCGCAGGGGTTCCTCCAGTCGCTGCCGCTTGTGGGCTCGCTTTTCTCTTCCGCCCGGCGCACGGTGGCGAAGTTCAATACGTTGTCGGAACAGATCGAGGCCATCGTCGACAAGCTGGACGAAGCCATGATCGGCCTGCTCCGCGACATCGAGACGCTCGAAATGCTCTATGAGCACAACGCCCGGTTCCATGCGGAGCTGACGGCGTATATCGAGGCGGGCAAGCGCAAGCTGGAAGAAACGCGCACGGTGGAGCTGCCGAAGCTCAAGGCTCAGGCGGAGGCCTCCGGCGATCTCATGGAGGCGCAGAAAGTCCGCGACCTTTCGGATCAGATCAACCGCTTCGAGCGCCGGCTGCACGATTTGCAGCTTTCGCGCACCATCACCGTGCAGACGGCCCCGCAGATACGCCTTATCCAGAACAACAACAGGACGCTGGCGGAAAAAATCCAGACCAGCGTGCTTGCCACCATCCCCATCTGGAAGAGCCAGATGGTCCTCGCCCTTTCCCTGCACGGGCAGAAGAATGCGGCGGCGCTCCAAAAAACCGTCTCCGACACGACCAACGACATGCTGCGCAGCAACGCGGAACTGCTCGAGCAGGCCGCCGTGGATACGGCCCGTGAAGTGGAGCGTTCCGTGGTGGACATTGCAACCCTGCGCGACGTGCACGAAAAGCTCATCGGCACCATAGAGGAAACCCTGCGTATCGCGCAGGAAGGCCGGAAGCAGCGGGCGGCGGCTGAAAAAGAGCTGGCCGTCATGGAAACGGAGCTCAAGGACAGGCTCCCCTCCCTCGCCGCGCGCAAAAGCCGGGAGGAAATCGCCGCCGCATCCGGGACGGACGTGCGGGCCGCCGGTCAGGACGGCGCCAAGCCCGGGGTATAATCCATGCATGAAGGCAAACCGGAAAACGCGGCGGACGGAATGAGCGCCGAGGAGCCGAAGAAGTCGCTTCGGGAGACGGTACGCGGGGTCTTCAAGCGTATCTTCATGCACATAGCCGCATTTACCATTGCGGGCATCCTGTCTTCCCATGCCCCGCAAATGCATCAGGGCGAGGCCATTCTCGGCGTCTACCTTGGCCTGATCTGCATCGTCGCGCGGGGCGCATCCCGGAAGCCGTCGTGGCTCGTCCCCGCCGTGTCCGGCGCGGTGCTGGCCGTTTTTCTGATCCTTTTGGGCATGCCGTTCCCGTATGCGCTGTTCTGGGGGGGCTTCCAGTCGTGGATACAGCGACTTCTGGTAAAATCCTTCCGCATGGGCACGGAATGGATTCCGTTCCCTTTGCTGTTCAGCATGGCCCTCTCATCGCGGCAAACGCTTTCCCCGCCCCTTTTCATGCTGTTTTGTGCCGTCCTCGCCGCAGGGCAAGGCGTCCTCTGGGCCTTGGCCCGCAAACGTTCGGCCGAGCTGGCGCCCAAGCCCAAACCAGAGCCGAAGCCGGAACCGGCCCCATCACCGGATGAACCGGCGTCTATAAAAGCTTCCCGCGCCTCCCTTGCGGAACTTGAAGGCAAGCTGCCCGGCCTTCCTGCGGGGACGCAAGCCTCCGTGCGCGCCATCATGCAATCCGCCAACAATATATTGGGCTGCATGGCCACCGACCCGCGGGATGTGGATCACGGCGCGCGGTTCCTCAAGCGCTACCTCGCCGCTACCCACGGCATCGTGGACACGCACCTGCGTTTCGCGCATGAAAAGATCGCCTCCCCGGATGTCGCCGGGGCCCTCGCCCGGGGCGACGACATGCTCGCCCGGCTGGAGGCCGCCTTCGCCAAGGAGCACGCCCTGCTCCTGCAAAATGACGTCACCGACTTTTCCGCCGACCTCAAGACGCTCGACACGCTGCTTAAAATGGACGGCAACTAGAAGGGATTTACCGGAATATCCGTTGTAAACCGAACAAAACGAAGTGAGCCGATGGAAATGTCCCATCGGCTCGCTTTCTTTTACAAAGAGGTCCTCACTCCTGCTGGGAGGCATGGTGCGATAAGGCTTGTTCCGTCCACAGTAAGAGTGTGGAGGCGGGAACCCCATAAATTTCACCCAGTAGAATGAGCACATTTATTGAGGGAAGAATGATGCCCCTCTCCATGCGGGATACGTAGGATCGCTCTGTCCCGAGAGCCATGGCCACTTGCTCCTGAGAAAACTTAGGAATGGATTTCCGGGCTTTCTTCAGTTGCTCACCAAGAGCGGCATTGAGGTAGGGAACTTTTTTCACTGTAAAGAAATTGTTTGTGCCGTCGCTTTCCAAAACTCTTCAAGCTAAGGCTGTTCCTTACTCTCTTCAGGCTCTTTTATTACTGGGATGGGAGGCATCAGCTCAACTGTTTTACGGAATAACGTGCAAGGATCTATCTCAAGAGCATGGGCGATCATTACAATTGTGGACAGTACAGACTCGTTTTCGCCCCTTTCGAGCTTGGCCAGCTGCTGTGAAGTGCGTCCGATCAACTTTGCCAAACGGTATCGCGAGATACCTTGCTCAGTCCGGGCAGCAAAAACGACTTCCCCAAAAGGGCACGGCCTTCTTTTCAGTCCTCTCATTTTCCCTTGTCTTCATCAAATAAATCTTTGATTTTGACATCCAAGACTTTGGCCAAGGCATCAAGCGTGGATAGTTTACATTCGTAAATCAACGCCCCTCGTGCCCTGTTTATTGTTTCACCCGCGACGCCTGAGAGCTCAGCAAGGCGCCGGTAGGTGAGCTTCTTCTCTTTCATGAATTTTGCGAGATTACTCTTTACCATCGGTGCATCCCCTCACAAGAATGTACTCATCTATCGGAATAACGACACCTCAGTCATCACCAATATTAGATTATACACTCTTTGCCCGAACAGTCCCCGCAACGGCCTCTATCGGATCTTGCTGGATACGCATGACCTTTGCCGCTTCATTCACCAAAATTCCCGGTTCCATGCCCAACGCATGGGCAAGCAGGATCAGCGTTGAAAGTTTGGGTTCTCTTTCTCCGCGTTCAATTTGGCTGATCTGCCGAATGGAGCGCCCTGCCAACTGTGCAAGGCGATATTGTGTGATGCCGCGCTGTTCCCGGGCACTGACGATGACGAGGATCTTTCCGAACGGGCATGGAGAAGACTTTTTACTCATCTTCCTCCAGCCGCATCAGCCGCTCCATTTCGTTCAGCAAATCACCGGGAGGAACGCCAAGGCCCCGCCCGAGGCGGATGATCATCCGGGCCTTGGGCTCTCGCTTGGAATTTTCGAGTTTATTTAGATATTCCTCAGTGACACCAGATCTTTTTGCAAGCTGGTATTGCGATATCTGGAGGGACTCCCGGATATTAACAAGTGCAGCTCCGAACAGACATTGCTTTACAGTTCCCATTTTTTCACCGGGAAAGCGAGTTCAACTGTGGTGTTACACCTTGTCTTCATCAAATAAATCTTTGATTTTGACATCCAAGACTTTGGCCAAGGCATCAAGCGTGGATAGTTTACATTCGTAAATCAACGCCCCTCGTGCCCTGTTTATTGTTTCACCCGCGACGCCTGAGAGCTCAGCAAGGCGCCGGTAGGTGAGCTTCTTCTCTTTCATGAGTTTTGCAAGGTTACTCTTCACCATTAGTGTATCCTCTTATAAGAATGCACTAATTTATCGGAATAACGACGTTTCAGTCAGCACTAATATATTAGATTGCACACTCACTCTTCCCTCTTCTCCACTCCCACCATTTCATTTTGGACTTCATCAAACAGTGCTTTAAGCTCCACCCCTAACGCCTTGGCGAGGGCATCTCATGTTGACAGCCTGCATTCGTAAATAAACGCACCCGCTCTATAGATAGTTTGCCCGGCAACCCCAGAGAGCTCTGTAAGCCTTCGATAACGTATCTTCTTTTTATCCATTATTTTTGATATATTACTCACGATCATCGGTGCACCTCCAAAAAAAATTGCACCAATATATCGAATTAACAATTTTACACGTCTGCACTAATATATTAGATTAAAATACATTCTCATCAGGGAAATTCTTTAGAGGGAAACAATGAAAAAAGACGTTTCATATCCAGACGTGATCAAGCGCATTCAAGCGGCTACACATACCCGGAGCCAAACTGAATTGGCGTCCTTACTTGAAATCAGCCAATCCAGCGTAGCCGAAGCGAAGAGAAGGCAATCCATTCCGGCGGACTGGTACCTAAAATTGTTTGAAAAGCTGGGAGTGAATCCCGATTGGCTCAAGAGTGCAGCGGCCCGGTATACCTGCGCACAGAGGCCGGGTACATCCCCAGCGACGGGGAGGGGCCGCCCATAGATCCCGGCTTGCTGGGATCGCCTCTGGCGCAGCCGGCGCTTGCCCCGGTGTACGCCATGCGCGGCGACTGCACGAAAACCGGCTCACCAGCGGCGGCGCTTCAACCGACAGGAAAAATCGCCCTCACCAGGCCATACGCCCGGGACGAGATCATTGTTCTGGAAATGGACAACGAGGCCGCCGTCCCGACGGCCCGCCGCGGCGCATACGTCGGCATCGATACCGACGCCGCCCGCCCCGCAAGCGGTGAACTGTTCGCCGTGCACGTCCCCTGCGAAGGGATCGTCCTGCGCCGCTTCTTCTGGGAGCAAGGCGGCGAATACGCCGTGCTGCGGGCGGAAAACCCCGCCTACCCGGAAATCAGGATACGGGCGAATCCGGCGGGCCGGATCCTTGGCCGCATGGTCTGGGTCATGCAAAAGGTATGAGCCCGCACGGCTTCCGGATGCCGCAACGTGCATATCCCTTGCCGGAGAGGGGAGCGTCTCCCCAGCTCCTTTCAATCCCAGAGCGGATTCCACAACGCTCGAACCTGAGGGCAGCCCCCACACCCCCAAAAACCTCCGGAACCCGTCGGCCTTCCCGCCGCGCGCTTGCTCAACCCGCGAACGCGGCCTTCTCAAGGACGGCTCCGACGGCAAGGCTGCGGCTCCCGCGTACACCCTTGCCGTACCGGCCCGCTTCCCCAACACGGCAAGGCCCATGCCGGAGGCGGCGGAAGCGGCGGCCATGCCGCCGGTCCCTTTCCTGCGCACGATCCGCCTGCCCTCCCGCCCGGCCCGGGTGTGGCGCCGCATTCGTGTGTTGCGTAGACATGACGGCACATGATACGCATCTAACACCCCTTGAAGAAAAAGGCATGCCGAAGACAGCGAGCTTCCTTTATAGTGGTTTGACATGCCTCCTTTCACTACGGCCCGCAGGGAAATACCCTGCGGGTCTTTGAGTATCTCAGTGACAAAAGGCTATCGCATGAAAAACCAAGAGCAACTTCTGGATGTATTTGGCGAATTCCTTTATGTAGCGGATTTCCAGACCTATGATCTGCTCTACATGAACGAACGCAGCATGGAGGCCCTCAAGCTTACTCCTGAAAATTATAAGCGGAAAAAATGCTATGAAACGATACAGGGACGTGATGCCCCCTGCCCTTTCTGCACGAACAAATACCTCAGCTATGACAAAGTTTATGTATGGGAATACAAAAACCCTTTTCTTAAACGTCATTTTTCCATACACAACAAACTGATAAACTGGGAAGGCCGTAAGGCCCGCATCGAACGCTCATTCGATATAACCGATCTCAAGAAACAAGTGCTGACGCTTGAAGACAAGCTGGAGGCCATGATCGCGAGCATACCGGGCGGCATCTGCCAGATGGCCGACGACGGGCTGCTGACCGTCTTATGGCATAACGACGCCTTCCTCAAACTCATCGGATACACGGAAGAACAGTTCAAAAACGAACTGAACGGCACGGCGGGGTACATCCTGCCGGAAGACATGGCTATGGCGGCGGCCGCCTTGGAGCGGGCCAAACAAACGCGCCAGATCCAGCTCATCGAAATGCGCATCAGGCGGCGGGACGGCGAAGTGCTCACGCTGCTTGCGACCAACAACTACATCCCGGCGTCGGATAACGTCCCTCGTGCCGTTTATTACAGCGTGGGCGTCGACATCACCGAATACAAACGTCTGCTGGAACGGAACGAACAACAGGTCAAGGACGAGCTCCTCGCCAAGGCGGAAGCGGCCAGCCAGTCCAAAAGCCGGTTCCTGTCCCGCATGTCGCACGAGCTGCGCACGCCGCTGAACGCCGTCATCGGCATGAACCGGCTTGCCATGCGGGAACGGGACAATAAGGAAGCTCTGGAAAACTGCCATGCCAAGATAGAGTCCGCCGCCCAGTACCTGCTGTCGCTCATCAACGACGTGCTGGACTTTTCCCGCATCGAAAGCGGCAAGCTGCAGCTCTCCATGCAGCCTTTTCCCCTCCCGGCCTTCCTCTACGACCTTTACGACATGTTCTCCGACGCGGCGGAAGACAGGAGGATCGCCTTTTCCCTGGATGTGGAACCGTTTGAAGAGGAACAGCTCAGCGGCGATAGGCTTCACCTGAAGCAGGTACTCGTAAACCTGCTGTCCAATGCCTTCAAGTTTACGGAAAAGCACGGGCACGTCGATTTGAAGGTCCGCAAGCTGACCGGCAGAAGCCGAACGACCATATTGGAATTTACCGTTTCGGACACCGGAATCGGCATCTCCCCCGGTGCCCTGAAGCGCATCTTCAACATGTTCGAGCAAGAAAACAGCGAAATAGCCAACCGTTACGGCGGATCGGGGCTGGGGCTCACCATCTCCAAGTCCCTCGTCAACTTGATGGACGGCACCATCACCGCCCAAAGCCAGCTGGGCGAAGGCACCACCTTCTCCATTATCCTCCCGTTTGGCATGGAACAAGGATCGCAGCCAGCCGATGCGGCACGATATGCGCCGGCCGGCGTTTTGATCGCCGATAACCAGCGGGACAGCGCTGCCGCAACCCGTATCCTGAACGCGGCGTCCATCAAAACGGCTTCCGCCTCGGACGCCGCCGAAGCCATCCGGCTTCTGGACGCCTCGGCGAACGGCGGGAGGCCTTTTGACATCGTCCTGCTTGCCGCCTCCCTGCCCGATGCGGACGCGGTCAGGGAACACCTCCGCCGCCAGCCGGGGCTGAAAGGCGTCCGCTTGGCGTTGACGGGGCTGCGCCTCCCGGAACAGGAAGGGGGGGCGGACGGCTCCGCCTTTATCCGCAAGCCGTTCTTCCGCTCGGTTCTTCTGGAGGGCTTGCAAAAGCTTTACGATGAAATACCGAAAGAACCCCCGCAGGAAGAGGGGTTCCATTTCGCGGGGAAACGGGTCCTGCTGGTGGAAGACAACGAACTCAACATGGAAATCGCCTGCGAACTGCTCAAAGCGTACGGCTTTGCCATCGAGCCCGCCCATAACGGCGAGGAAGCCGTGGAACGCTTCGCCGCCAGCCCGCCGCATTACTTCGACGCCATCCTGATGGATATCCTCATGCCCGTCATGGACGGCCTGACCGCTACCAAAGAAATCCGTCATCTTGAGCGGGAAGACGCGCACTCAGTGCCCATCATCGCCCTGTCCGCCAATGCCTTTGAGGAAGACCGGCAGAAGTCGCTGGGCTGCGGCATGAACGCCCATGTCAGCAAGCCATTGGATCTCGACATATTATGCACGGTGTTGCGTACATTTTTCGATACGCGCGGCGGAGGTTGATGCATGCGGAGCCGATAGGAGCCCGTTTGGGTAAAGGCTCCTTCTCATAAGGGAAAAGGATGTTCTCCTTTTTTCTCTCTGCTTTCCGCTGGATGGGGAGCCGAAAACATCCGATGTGGCCCCGCATGGATTCCCGCCCACGCCGCCTCCTTCCGAAGCACCGCACAAGGCTGTGGGAGGAAGCCTCCCATGCGTCCCTCCCGTTGCCCGCCTGCCTGCAAGGCTGCAATCGTCCCCGTCCGCTCTCAACAGCCTTGCAGCAAGCATGTCATGCCGTCAGGGATGCGGCCATAATGCACAAGAGGCCGTGGCGGGCGTTCCCGCGCCGGAGGAGGCCAAGGCTTCCGCTAGCTTCAAGTGTACTCCCCTTTAGAGTTAGCCGGGCCCGTCCCTATCCCCTTTTGCTTGAGAAAACACACGGTGGCACGAGAAGCGGCCCTCCCCCGGGCCAAACCAAGGCTTGCCTGAAACCCTCTGCCTTTCTAGCCGCGTACTCCTTCATGCAGGCACGGAGGGCTGGGGCAGAATCCCTCTGGGCGGCGTACTCGCCGCCTCTTTCCGAAGCACCGCACCTCCTTGCACCCTTTGCCTCCTGCGCAGACGGCTTTGCCGTGCCCCCTTGAAAGGCCGCTCAAAACAAAAAAATCCATAACCGCTTTTTCTTCAAGCTGTTATGGACTACTTTTAAAAAATATGGATAGTGGTTTGGCGGAGGGGGAGGGATTTGAACCCCCGGACGCCTCACGGCGTCAACGGTTTTCAAGTTTTGTGTGGGCTGATTTTACCTAGTTTGGCCCACCCCCGTCTAGCTTGCTGCACCTTTGTAATTCAACGACTTATCATCGTTGCATGTTTGGCGTAGCTTGTCCTACCCTTGCCTAGATTGCTAACAATACGCTAAAGAAGCGTCTAGGAGAAGGAAAATAGCGAAGCTAACGAAGACGTTTATTGACAAGGTGCAACCGCCCGCCGAGGGCTACGCGATGCACTGGGACGATTCCCTCAAGGGTTACGGGCTGCGCGTCACCGCTGCGGGCAAGCGTATGTTCGTTGCTCAAGGCCGGGTGCTGGGTAAGGCCGTCTGCTTCACGATTGGCCCCTTCGGTGAATGGACAGAGTTCGAGGCGCGCGAGAAGGCCCGGAAGGTGCTGCAAGGTATGCGCGAGGGCATCGACCCGCGCGACGTGAAGAAGGCCGACGAAGCAACTAGGGTGACGCTGCGGCAGGTCGCGGACGCTTATATGGCGACCGGGCAAGCTCAAGGACAGCAGCAAGAGCGAGATTGAACGGCATGTGACCACAACCTTTGAGGCATGGCAGCACAAGCCCATCACCGGCATCACCGAAGACGACTGCCGCAAGCGCTACAACGAGATTCTGACGAAGGGGCTACGCGGCAAAGCACCGGCACCCGGTCAAGCTGTGCAGGCGTTCAGCGTGTTGCGCGCCTTGATAAATTTCGCTGGTCGCAGGTACAAGCGCGCAGACGGCACCCCGCTGATCCTGCACAACCCCGTGGCAGTGCTCAAAGACGATTGGGTGACGCTGCCCGAGCGCAAGACCCGCATCCCTGAATCGAAGATTGGCCCCGTGTGGTCAGCCCTCCAGCAGTGGCGCGACCAAGCCTACAACCGTGACACGCTGGCAAGCATCGACCTTGTGATCTTCCTCGTGCTTACTGGTGCGCGCATTGGCGAAGCAGCGGCGCTGACATGGGACAGGATCAACCTTGATGAAGGCTGGTGGCACCTGCCTGATCCGAAGAACCGCAACCCCGTATGGCTGCCGCTATCCACGCAGGCGGTGCAGTTACTGACTACGCGCCAGCGTGTCGAGGGTAGCCCGTTCGTGTTCTCGTCCTGGGGCAAGGCTGGGCACATCAAAGACCCGCGCGACACCATGAAGAAGGTCAGCGAGGTTGCGGGGACGAAGATCACGCCGCACGACCTGCGCCGCACCTTCACGACGTTCGGTGTGGCCAACTGCGGAGTTGATCTGCACAAGATCGAACTGCTGACGAACCATGTGCCGCGCGGTGTGACCGCCAAGCACTACCTTGAGACTTCGCACTTGCAATATCTCAAGCCCGAAGTGCAGCGCATCGCAGACTGGATCGAGCAGCAGGCAGCGAAAGCAAATGGTGCAAACGTGGTGCCGCTGCGTGCTTAAGAAAATCGGGCAAGCCAAAAAACATCAACAGAAACAATAGATTGCAAAGACTACGACAAGCGTTTTACAGTTACCCCTAACACACCTCGCCTCTCCGTCACGTCGCGCAATGCGCCGGGGCGGATCAACGAAAAGTGCTGCATGGGCAGACGGCGGGCAACTGGCATCGGTAAAGCGATGCGGTTCGCTCACCGACTACCCTTTTTGCATCTGCGCATCGGTGGACTTGCTGAGAGGCACTGTGCGTGTTGAAGGAGGCGTATTGCAAGACATCGGCAACGACTTTTTGGACGCAATCTCGCGCGTCGATTGCAGCCGCTACAGGCGATTCAAGGCGCGAGTCCGTAGGGTAGTGGCGGGATGATGACCACAGCGGCCCGCGTCAGCAACTACGTAGCCCAGCGTCCGAAAGGCGCACAGGCGACGTTTGACGCAGTGCCTTCGTGCTTGTATTGAGTCTGATGAAGTCGGCCTGTGGGCCTGATAAACCCGATTTGCGGGCGTGCCTGGAAATAACAGGCTCAAGCGAGTCGAGGTTGGGCTGCCGGGACGGGAACCCAGTTATTTTCTGCGTTTTCGTGGAATACGCCGACGATGTTGATGGGCGTGTCACCCTTCTTCGAGAAGACCACCCTAATGGGATGCGTCGGAGTCAATGCGCCGCCCATCGGACGCATTAAGATTCCGTGGGCAGCCCTACCACTGGCATCTTTGAAAGTGTCTTTGTTGAAGCCGCCGATAAAAGCCTGCTTGTTCTTAAACTCCCACCCGATTTCAATCTCTGCATTCGTCGTGACAAAGACAAAGTTCGGATTAGGCTCCATCAAGTGTGATGCTTGAACAGCTATGTCAATCGAGCCATCGCCGTTCAATACCTGGGTGAATGAAAGGTTTGAGAACCCCTGATGCTGCGGGGTGAATGAGGCGTGGCCTTGGGTGACGCTAACGATTTGTGCAATCGCGGCGTCAAGCCCCACTGTGTGCATGTCGATGAACAGCGTTTGTTTGAGGACGGCAGGCATGTCGCTGCCATCAACTCGAACGGGCACGATCCGCGTCTTTCCCTTCGATGCAGAGTAGAGCGCGTTCTGCCATTCCAGCTTCACCATGCCGCTTGCAAGGCTGTTGGCCGAAACGAAGAAGAAAACGAACTCAGGAGCTTCAAGCCCCTTGTTCATCTGGTCAATGATGCCGTCGCCGGGACGAATCGACCAAGAGTCATAGAACACCTGATCCTGACCGAATATGGCGGCCAGCTTCAGCGCAACCGCTTCAACCAGCGGTTTGTCGTTGTGGTTATGACTGAGGAAGATTCTGTGAGCCATCGGTTCCCTTGATGTTGTGATGGCGGTGGGTCAGGGATTCGAACCCTGGAAGGACTTACATCCTTGCTAGTTTTCAAGACTAGTGCATTCAACCGCTCTGCCAACCCACCTAATTCTGTGACGTGCTAAGAATCTGCTAAACGGCGCTAAGGCTGTCGCCGGGAGAGTATTTATAACACGTTGTTTTTTACTGCATTTTCCGTCGTTCGCGTACCGCCTGAACGTAAGTTTTCAAGACCGCCGCATTAAGCCGCTCTGCCACCCTTCCGCGGATGCCGTTCGGCAAGCAAACGGCAAGTACTGAACGTCATAAAGCGGAGCGGCGCGTGGGTCAAGTGGAAACAGAGGCACACCCACGCTGCGGTACGGCCCCCTTTTCCCCTTCGATCTTTTACGGTTCTTGGGAAAGCTTTCGATTTCGTAAAAATCTCACACCGTTTTTTTACATTTTTTTAGCCTTTCCAACACGGGTGATATATTGTACGGTATGACGATTTTGACAGAATTCGCATACTTCGAGAAAAAAAGCACATTTCGGTCATATCCAGAATCTCCTGAAAAAGGAACGCGTTCCGCGAGGGCGCCTTTCCGGGATCAGGTGCTTTTTTGATCGGGAGCTTTTTGTCAGGGCGGCATGTTCGGCCGGCAGCGGCCGACCGGGGCCGCACGTTGCCAAGCGCTTGCTACGCCTTGCGTCTTGACACGTGTTTGCCCGGTCGCCTACACCATGATGACGGTGGAAAAGCGCGTCCCCTCCCGTGCGGAAGAGGCGCCAAGGACGGTTTCCTGTCACATGCGTGTCGCGGCCAAGAGGCGAATGGTTTTCAGCAACACAACCATTTCAAGAGGCGAAGGGTATGGAGGATAGGCAGAACAACGCGCCTTCCCACGAGAAGGCCCGCAGTCTGGCAAAACGGCTTGAGTTCGGTCCCGCACCGTTCATCGTCGGCCTTGTCGCTGCGCTCGTGTTTGGCTGGTGGATTTTCCCGGAACTTTTGTTCAGCAGACAGGATCAACCCGTGCAGTTCAGCCATGAGACGCATCTCAAGGATGCCTCCCTGGATTGTGCGGTCTGTCACCATCTCCGTGCGGACGGGACGTTCGACGCCCTGCCCTCTACAAAGGACTGTGCGGCCTGCCATTCGCAGCTGCTCGGCAAAAGCAAGGCCGAGCGGGTCTTCTTCGACGAATACGTCAGGAAAAACAAGGAAGTGGACTGGAAGGTCTACCAGAAGCAGCCTGACAACGTATTCTTCAGCCATGCCGTGCACTCGCTGGCGACCTGTAATAACTGTCATGAGTTCTCCGAGCGGGAGCTTTGCTCCACATGCCATCTCGACATGACTTCCGGCAAGAAGCCGCCCGTGTTCCGCGAGAACAGGATCAGCGGCTACAGCCAGAACACCATGAAGATGTGGCAGTGCGAAGCATGCCATGCCAATCCCAATCATTTTGGCAGCACCAATGCCAGCAACGCATGCTTTGTCTGCCACAAGTAAGGAGACGCCAATGCTTGACAGACGAGGCTTTTTGAAATTCATCGGCGGGGCCGCCGTGGGTACGCTGGCGACTCCTGTGGTCTGGAAGGGCTTGGACGACATCTCCATCTGGTCGCAGAACTGGCCGTGGATCCCTTCCCTCCAATACGGTAATCACGAAAACACCTATATCCGCACGGTCAGCAAGCTCTGCCCCTCGGCCGGAGCCACCAGGATCCGCCTCGTGGGCGGACGCCCCGTGCGCGTCCTCAGCGATCCCGAGAGCCCGCTGGGCGGCGGCGTCTCCGCGCTGGCCGTCACCGAAGTCCAGATGCGCTACAGCCCGGCCCGCCTGAAACGGCCCCTGCTCCGCAACTCGGACGGCGGCTACAAGGAAATCTCGTGGGAAGAAGCTGAAAAGCTGCTGTTTGAAAAACTCTCCGAAGCCAAGGATCAGCCCGCCCTCGACAGCGTGGTCTGTATTTCCGGCGACGAAAACGGCACCATGAACGAACTGCTCGCGGGCTTCGCCGCCCAGACCGGTTCGGGCCGCTTCTTCGCCATGCCCGGCGACGCGCAGGCCACCGCGCAGGCGTGGAAGCTCATGGGCGGACGCGGACGCGTCGGCTTCGACATTCCGAACAGCGACTACGTGTTCGCCGTCGGCGCCAACGTGCTGGAAACGTGGGGCACGGTGGTCGCCAACCGCCACGCGTGGGGGCAGGCCCGCCCCGCGGGCGCCGAACCCGCCATGCGTCTGGCCTATGCCGGGCCGGTGCAGAACAACACGGCCGCGGGCGCCGATCTCTGGCTGCCCATCAAGCCGGGGACGGAACTGTTCCTGCTGCTCGGCGTCGCCCGCCAGCTTATGAAGGACGGCATGGCCGCCCCCGCCGACGGGCTGGAAAACTTCGCGGCGCTGGCCGCCAAGTGGACCCCGGAAAAAGTCTGCGAAGTCACGGGCCTCATGCCCGAACGCTTCGCCGCCGTCGTCGATGGGCTCAAAAAGGCCAAGAAGCCTCTCGTGGTCGTCGGGTCCGACATGGATCAGGGCGGCGGGGCAGGCCCCGTCCGCATCGGCATGGCGATCAACATGCTCCTCGACCGCGTGAACAAGGAAGGCGGGATGCGCATGATCCCGCTGGCTCCCCCGGCGGTCAACGGCGCGGCGTCCTACGACGTGCTCATGCAGGGCGATCTCGTCCGCTATGCCGCCGACACGGCGCAGGGGAACATGCCCGAAGTGGGCGTGCTCATGGTCTACGAGGCCAACCCGGTGTACGCCCTGCCCGGCAAGGACATCGAGGCCGTCTTCAAGAAGAGCGCCTTCTCCGTGGCCTTCACCTGCTTCTTCGACGAAACCGCCCGCCGCTGCGATCTCGTGCTGCCCAACGCCCTCGGCCTTGAGCGCTACGACGACGTGGCCGAGCCCTTCGGCTATGGCAAGTTCGTGTACGCGCTGGTCCGCCCCGTGGTCGAGCCGCTCTATCAGGCCCGCCCCGCCGGTGACGTGATCATCGACATGGCCTACAAGCTCGGCATCAACCTCGGCGTCTCCGACGTCGTGACCATGCTCAAGGCCAAAGCCTTCAACATGGGCGCGGACTGGGGCTCCCTGAGCGACGGCAACGTCTACGTCAGCGACATCGTGGTCCCCAACAAGACGCTGGCCTACCGCTTCGGCCCCGAGGACCTCGCCCTTGTCGAAAAGGCCGAAGCCGATGCGGCTCCGTCCGGCAAGGAACTCGCCGTGGCCTTCGTGAGCAAGCTCGGCCTCGGTACGCCCGAAACCGCCATTCCGCCCTTCAACACCAAGCTCATTACCAATGACGAGCTGGAAAAGAACGTGCTCGTCGCCGCCGTCAACGGGGCCACGCTCGAAAAGCTCGGCTTGTACGAAGGCAACCGCGTCGTCCTGTCCAGCAAGGCCGGGAAGGTTCTGGCGAAGATCCGTGTCTTCGAAGGCGTCACCAACGATACCGTGGCGCTGACCATGGGCTTCGGACATACGGCTTTCGGAGAGTTCAACGACGGCAAGGGCATGGACGTCATGGCCCTCGTCACGCCTTCTTCCGAGCCCGGCTCCGGCCTCTCCGTCTGGAACGATACCCGCGTGAACGTCGCCCAAGCATAAGGATTCGTAATCATGTCCGAAGTGAAAGAATTCGATATCAAATGGACGATGGTCGTCGACCTTGACAAGTGCACGGGCTGCGGCGCCTGCATGGTGGCCTGTCAGGCCGAAAACAATGTCGCCCCCAACCCCGACGGCACGAACAAGGTCCGCACCATCAACTGGATGAAGGTCTATCGCCTCTCCAACCATAAACCGTTCCCGGAACACGACACGGCCTACCTGCCCCGTCCCTGCATGCAGTGCGGGAAGCCCTCCTGCGTGTCCGTCTGCCCCGTCGTCGCCACCGACAAGAACGAGGACGGCGGCATCGTCAGCCAGATCTATCCCCGCTGCATCGGCTGCCGGTACTGCATGGCCTCATGCCCCTACCATGCCCGTTACTTCAACTGGTATGATCCGATCTGGCCGGAAGGCATGGAAAAGACCCTCACCCCGGACGTTTCCGTGCGTCCCCGCGGCGTGGTGGAAAAATGCACCTTCTGCCATCACCGCTGGATGAAGGCCAAGGACAAGGCCATCGCAGAGGGGCGCAACCCCTATGAGCTGGCTGACGGGGAGTATGTGACCTCCTGCACCGAGGTATGTCCCAACGGCGCGATATCCTTCGGCGATTCCAAGAATCCCGAACACAGGGTGTACGAACTGATCCGCAGCCCCCATGCCTTCCGCCTTCTGGAGCGCCTGGGGACCGAGCCTCAGGTGTACTACCTGAGCAAGCGCGAATGGGTGCGCCGTCAGGGCGACAACTACCTGGAAAACGAAAAGACCAAGGGGTAGGTCAATGGAAGTGAAAAACTACAACCAGCCCGCCGACGCCTCCCTCTTCCCTGAAGGGTGCCCGCGTTGTTCGCTGCTGAAATTCCTGCTGCATCTTGTTCCCGTGGCCGCCGTCGGCCTGTGGGGCGCTTATGCCGCCTTCCGCGTGCTGGCTCACGGCCTCGGCGAGACCGGCCTTGACGACTACTTCGGGTTCGGCCTCTGGATCACCTTCGACCTCGCCGTCATCGCCCTCGGCGCGGGCGCGTTCTTCACCGGCGCGCTGCGTTACCTGCTGAACATCGACGCCTTGAAGAATATCATCAACCTGACGGTCGTGGTGGGCTTCCTGTGCTACTCCGGCGCCATGCTGGTGCTCGTTCTCGATATCGGCCAACCGCTCCGCGCATGGTTCGGCTACTGGCATCCGAATGTCCACTCCATGCTGACCGAAGTCATCTTCTGCATCACCTGCTACTGCACGGTGCTCATCATCGAGTACGTGCCTCTGGCGCTGGAAAACCGGCAGCTGGCCAAGAACAAGCTCGCCCACGCCATTGCCCACAACTTCCACCTGATCATGCCCCTGTTCGCGGGCATCGGCGCCTTCCTGTCCACGTTCCACCAAGGTTCCCTCGGCGGCATGTATGGCGTGCTCTTCGGACGCCCCTACATCCTGCGCGACGGCTTCTTCATCTGGCCGTGGACGTTCTTCCTGTACATCCTCTCCGCCGTGGGTTCCGGCCCCATGTTCACCGTGCTCGTCTGCACGTTCATGGAAAAGCTCACCGGCCGCAAGCTCGTCTCTTGGGACGTCAAGCAGCTCATGGGCAAAATCGCCGGGACGATGTTCACCGTCTATATGGTGTTCAAGCTGATCGACACCGCCGGTTGGGTCTGGGATATCCTCCCCCGTTCCGGCATGACCTTCGATCAGATGTTCCACGGCTGGATCTACGGCAAGTGGCTCCTCTTCGCCGAACTCGTGGTCTGCGGCATCCTTCCCGCATACCTGCTCTTCTCGAAGAAGTGCCGCTCCAACCCGGCCCTGTTCTACATCGGCGGCCTCCTCGCCTGCATCGGCGTGACCATCAACCGCTACGTCATGACCGTTCAGGCCCTCGCCATCCCGGTCATGCCCTTCGACACGTGGGAATTCTACAATCCCAACTGGGCCGAATGGGGCGCGTCCTTCATGGTCATCGCCTATTCGTGGCTCTGCCTCGCCATCTCTTACCGCTATCTCCCCATGTTCCCGCAGGAACGTGAGCTGAACAAGTAACAAACTGGGGAGGGGAGAGGAAACCCTTCTGAAGAAGGGCTTACCTCTCCCCTCC
>USCL01000030.1 GCA_900553145.1 uncultured Desulfovibrio sp. | reverse complement strand
GGGGGTCATGCCGTCCGGGGAGTACTGGGACTCGGCCTCAATGCAGCACTCGTACAGCTTGTCCGCGTCACGGAACATTTCCTGCGCGGTGTATCCCTTGAGGTTGGCGATTTGGGAACCGGTGTAGGGGACCCAAGGGGTCCGCTCGACGGGGTTTCCCTTCAAAGCTTCGTGGATCAACGCCTTGCCGTGCATGATGCGCTCCTTGAATGGATGATGTATCAACTGCCTTAGCCGCATTTCCTCGAACAGAGACATATGAGATTGCAGAATACATATATCTATGGCGAGGCCGCGTAGCCGCTACGGAAAACAAAGGAAAACCGAAATCAAAACGTTTTTGGGTTGATATGGGCGTAAATACAGGTGAAGTATATTTTACTTCCGAAGTGCTCCAGCAGGAAAGTTCCTCATGTGTACACTTGTGATATATCTGTTGAAGGGAATCTACCTCGGAGTAGGCATCCTGTCCAGTCCTTTTTGTGCCTTTTTCAGAAAATTTTGTTCAAAAAAGACCAAGTTCATTGTTTATATTGTAAAAACACATTGTTAATAGATATATCTTAAGAAAGCCTCCCGAGGCATCCGCATGAAGAAAACCGTAAAAGCACATATCGAATGATGCTTATTCCATTAAAAAAAACAGAATCTCTCTCTCTCTCTCTCTCTCTCTCTCTCTCTCTCTCTCTCTCTCGCGCGCGCGGCCGCTTTTCTCTTGACGTCCGTAGGGAACTCTGGAATGGAGGGGGACATATTTCCCCATTCGCGCCCGGTCGTTTCCCGCCGAAGATCTCCGGTTGAGGTTCCCGCGCAAGGTGTATTTTTTATGGAAGATTTTTCCAAATCCCTGTTGCTCCGCGATTACGATGCAGTCTTTGTTTTTCATCGCGAGGACGGGCGGTACCATACGCTTGTGCTGAGTAGGAACTTGTTCAGCGTGGTTCCCTCCAAAGGGATGTACGAAGAGAGCATGGAGGTCCTTGCAAAGTATGTATTGCCGGAGGAACGCGAATATTTCCGGCGTCATACGGATCGCGAACGTATTTTGAAACTGGTGGATTCGGTGGGGAAGGCCGTTGTTCAGTATCGTATCCGGCGCGATGACGGGATCTGTCTGTGCCGGAACCTGAAATTCCTGCCGGGCGACGAACGGCACATCATTGCGGCGTTGCGGGACGAAACCGATGAGGTGACGGAGCAGATCCGGGACGCCAACGCCCTTGCGCTCAAGAACAGCTGCATCAATTTTATTGTGTCCAACCTGTGCGAGAATTTCATGACCGTCGACGTCCGGACAGGCATGAGCACGACCGTCCTCGGCGCGGGCAATGGGGAGATGCTGCCGCAGCAGACCTTCCGGGAACAGATCCTCTGGTTCGCGGAAAACGTGGTCGTCCCTGAGGAGCGCGAAAGCTACATCCGGTATTTCGCCCTTGACAGGCTGGTGGAGCGTATCAAGGAGAACGGCGGCGGGACGCTTTCCATGTTCTGCAACGTCATTTATGAGGACGGGCGGCACGAACTGCTTATCCGGAGCACCTTGGTCAAGGATACGATCGATCTGCGGGGCGAGTACGTGCTGCTTTTCGCGCAGGATATGACCTCCATCCGCAAGATCGAAGAAGTAAACCGCCAGCTCATGCTCACCAGCCGCCATGACAAGCTTACGGGGCTGCTCAACCGGGCCGCTGCCGAAAAGCTCATCTCCGACTATCTGGATTCCGTGGGGCCCGCTTCATGCTACTGTTTTCTCCTCCTCGACATCGACTATTTCAAGAACGTCAACGATCGTTTCGGGCATCTCGCGGGGGATTCGGTCCTGCAATGCATGGGCAACTCCATGCGGGAATCCTTCCGCTCCGGCGACGTGCTGTGCCGCTGGGGTGGGGACGAGTTCGTGATTTTTCTTAAGGGCGTCAGATCCCGGGAGATCGTGCGTACCCGGCTGGAGGCTTTGCGCGCCCGGCTGCTCGGCTGCCGCGTCGGAGACGAGGCCTTGCCCGTCACCCTCAGTATCGGCGGCGCATTCGGGGGCGGCCCTTCCTCGCTTGCGGAGCTTTACAGCAAGGCGGACAAAGCCCTCTACCAGATCAAGCAGCAAGGCCGAAACGGGACGATAGTGGAATAGGTAAACGGACGGGGGAGGGAACTCCTTCTTCAGAAAGAAGTCCCCTCCCCCATGCCCCTTTCCTTTCAGCGGACTTCCGACCTTATCGGATCCCTTTTGCGGGGAATTCCGGGCGGTATGGCGAGAAAGGGAAAAAGCGGTGGAAAGGCCGGAGAGAAACGCTTCTCCGGCCTTTTGTTGTGTTTTCGTTTTATCTTCTGAATAGACCTTCATTGTTTCCGGTCGGGAAACTGCGTGTGGCCAATCCATTGATCTTGACGTAGCCGGTTTGTGGCTGTCCGGAAGGCTCCGGGGCTGGCAACAAGGGGGAAAGGCCGCGCCCGGCGAAAGCTGGCGGCGATAGGTTCATTGGGAACGGATTTATTTTTCTATATGCAGTATACTGCGTATAAGGGCGGGAGGAAGCGCGCGGAGCCGATCGCGGACGGCCTCGCCGCCCTCGATGCGGAACCGTGTCCTCAACCGGGTGACGCCGAGGTTTTCCAGCTTTTGCTGGGCGGCGGGGAAATCGGCGGGCGTAAATGCCATGATCCCGGCGGCGGCCTGCTCCGCAAAGCGTGCAAACCCGAGCGGGCCGTCATAGGTCGTTTCCGCCGTAAAGCCGTCGAACAGGACCGCCAACGTCAGGCCGCCGCACTGCTCCGGCGACCAGTCGAACAGGGCGTTTTCCTGATAGTTGTAGGCGTCCGTCCGGGAGGGTTCGCCGCCGCAATCCATGCGCAGGGACAACCCGCGGGGGTAGGCCCGGGCCTTCGGGTTGACCGTGACCGGCGAGAACTTCACGCGCACCGGGTAGGACGCCGGATAGACCGCGATGTGTTGCGGCGTATCGGAGAGCAGGCCGATGAAGGCCGGGGAGAGGGGGAAACGCCTTCCGAGGGCTGAGGCAGGCGCGTAGCCCGAGGCCGTCGGGCGCAGGAAGGGTTGCGCCGCATCCGCCACGAATGCCCACAGGAGGCCGCCTTCGCCGATGAGGGCCTGCTGGAGCGCTTCATCCTCCAACCCTTCCACGGGGTTGACCACCTCGGTCGACCAGCGTTGCTGGAGGTTGCGGGCCGCTTCGGCCGTGGCGGTTCCGGCGGCGAACAGCAGCGGCGCACGCAGGAGCGAGAGGGGCAGCGGATCATTCCGCAGGCCGGGGTTCCGTGCTTCGAGGGCGACGGCCAGCCCTTGCCATGCGTCGTCGGCGGCCCGGAGGGCGCCGTTCAGTTCGCCTCCATACAAGGTCCGCGCCAGCCGCACGAGCCCGTCGGCCGTTCCCGTTTCGGCGGCCAGCGCGGCCAGTGCGCTGCGGTAGTCCGTCCACGCCGCCCGGGCCCGGAACAAGGTTTCCAGATTGCCGAGCGTTTGGCGCGCGCCTTCGGAAGGCTCGCCGATGAGCGCCGCTGTTTCGGACAGCGGGGTTCCGCCGGCGGGCAGCCGCGTGAGCAGCCGGACGTAACGCATGTCCCGCAGGGAGGCCGCCCATACGGGCAACGGCCCTTCGGTGGAGCGCAGTTCGCGTTCGGCGGTCGCAAGGAAGGCGGCGCAGGGATCGTCCGGCCCGAGCAGATCGCGCGGCGTCAGGGGGACATGGCGCGTGGGCAGGAGTGTCCGGGGATCGATGCCCGGAGCTTGCGCGGCATCCAGCAGGCATTGCCCCGCCGCATGCCACGCCGCGAACGCCGAGGCCCGGTAGCGCAGCCGCAGCGTCTCCACGCGCTCCGTGATCGGGTCCGGGAAGTGTCTCGGCGTACCCCGATCCGGCGGGACGTTTGATTCGGAGGCGAATGCGGACAGGCTGTCGAGGAATGCTGCCGCCGCTTTCTGGCCTGCGGCGGTGGCTGCCCCATCCACACTGGCGAGGATGGTCCCGTCCGGGGCGCGGAACCGGATGGTTTCCACGCCGGGCCGGGTTGCCGCCCATATCATCAGATCATTGAGCCAGCGATCGGTGTTGCCGGGTTCCGGAAGGGATGCGATAAGGCGTTTGCCGAGGGCGGCGCGGAGCCGATCGAGGCGCTCCCCGGGTGCGCCGTAGAGCCTGACGGTTCCGGAACAGTCCTGCTCCAATTCGCGGAATCCGGCGATCAGGCCGTTGAGTTCGGCTATGGAAGCGGCGCGGGGGAGACGTTCTTCAAACCGTGTCATGGCGGGCAGGAGGGTTTCGGAGCGTTCCCCGCCCCGGTACAGGGCGATCCCGGCGACGATGACGAAAAGGGTTGCGGCGGCCCTGTAGGCGAAGCGCAGCCGCGCGCGTCTCCCGGTGGAAGGATGGTGCCGGGAGGCGGGCAGGGTTTCGAGGAAGAGATCCCGCACGAACAGGGGGGACATCCCGGCAAGCCCGGCAGGGGAAAAGCGGAGGCGGCCCGGAACGGCTGTGGCGGTATGGCTGGCCGAAGGGGGGGAAGCGGCTGTGCCGGAGATGAAGAAGGACATGGTTGCCGCAGGTGAAGGCTTCGGGGTCTTGGCGGCCTCCGTGGGGGAGGAAGAAAGGCGGGCGTCCCGTAGCGAGGCCGGGGGCATGGGAGGCAATGCGGCCCAGAAGATCCCGCCGAGCCCGTCCCCGATAGCCGCCGCGAACGAGGCCAGCGGCGGGGTGAGGCGGCGGAGTACGTCTTCAAAAAGGAATGCGGGGCCGCCCGGTGCGGGGATTCCGGCTTCGGAACACCGGACAAGGCTGTCCAGCGCGGCGGCGAGGCCGCCCATGCCCTCCCGTACGCCTTCGACCACCCACCGGGGCATGGGCGTCCACGGCTTGCGGCCGGGCATGAACCACCCGAAGGGCGCGTGCAGCGCATTGCGTCCGACACTGATTTCCGACGCAAACCACCGTGTAAGGCGGGATAGGCCGGGGGCGTGTTCAAGCCCGGTGATCAGAAGGAACACGGGCGCATCGCCAAGCCGCCCTTGGACGGCGAGCAAACGCTGGAGCATGGAATGGGCGGCATCGTCCCCCTGCCCGGAGAGGCTGCCCGCGCCGATGCACAGGACGATGCCCGCGGGCGGGGACAGGCAGCGGCGCACGGCCCTGTCATCAAGGAGCTTATCCCACACTGAAAGGGGGGCGGCCTCCTCGGCTGCGGTTTCGCTGCCTTCGCCGCCGTGTCCGCCGGAAAGGGGCGGCGCGGTAAAATCGGCGGCGATCCAGTGAACCCGCGCCGTGCTCCACAGGCTGACGGCCTCTGTGCATTCTGCGGTTTCGCCGGGAAGGAGCGGGCGCCCCGGGCCGAGTATGCCGGACAGGTGCGGGAACAGCCCGCCGCCGTCGAGCAGCAGCCACCGGGGAAGGCTGTCCGAAGGCAGATCCACGGGCAGCGGCGCGGGGGCTGCGGGTTCCGGCGTACGGTTGCGCACTGCGCGGAAAAGGAAAACGAGCAGCGCTGTGCCTGCGCCCACCCCGGCAATGGCCGCCAGCCATCCGGCGGACGGCAGGGGCCAGCCCCAGAGGAACGCCAGCCCGTACGCGCCCGCCGTCAGCAGCAGGCAGAACAGGGCCACAAACAGCCATCCGAGAACCTTCCACGGGCTCATGAAGGCCTCCCCGGCGCTGCGTTGCGGCCGTTCGCGCCGTCCCGTCCCGGTTCATGCGTTGCGCCGTCCGGTGCCCGGCCTTCCAGGCTGTTCCGCAGCTCTCCGTATACGTCTGGGACGTGCTGGCGGCTCTGTGCGGTGTTCTCCCGCCCTTTCGGTGCGGTGGGGACGGAGGGGGAGACGGACGGGGGAATGGGCTGCGCGCTGGCCGTTTGTGGAGCGCAGGTTGCCGGGGATTGGTTTTCGGCGGATTCCCGGTTGAGCCGGTGTTCCCACAGTCCCCAAAAAATCAGGAGGCATGCGGCGGCAATTCCGGCCAGCAGCGGCCCCGCATGCCGGATCAGGCGGCTTCCCTCGGAGATGTGCGGATCGGGCGGAAAAGGAACCGGAACCGCCGTTTGGCCGAACCGTTCGGCGAGGGTCCGGTGTTCGAGGCTGAGCCCGCGGGGATCGCCATAGAAGTGCCCCCGGAAGCCGAACCCGAGACAGCGCAGGGCGACCCCGGCGAGTTCGGCGTCTCCGGGGCTGTGCGGCGACAGGCGGCGGGTTTCTTCGAAAAACCAGTCCCCGCCGCGCCGTCCCGTCCGCCAGCGGCGTTGCAGGGGATTGCCCAACCATGCGGCGCGGCCTTCCCACGCGGTGCCGAGGGCTGTTTCGTCCATCCACGCCTCGACCATGCGCCGGGCCGTTTCCACTGTCGCCGCATCATGTTTCCGCAGCGCAAGGTGCCCGGCCGCCCCAAGCAGACGCTCCGCCTCCAGCCGCAGCCCCGCCCTTCCGGTCGGAGGGGTGTCCGGCAAGCGGAGCATGAGGCGGAAACAGGGGCCGAAGCAGTCGCGCAGCATGGCTTAATCCTTCAGGTACAACAGGCGCAGGTGTCCGGGGAGGGCGGGGCCGCGTAAGGGAAAGAAGGCGATACCGAGCGAGCCGGAATGCAGCACCTCCCTCCAGCGTTCCGAAGTGGCATCGGGTTCCAGATAACGGAGCCCGGCCCGCTGCGGCAGGCCCGGAGGGGCGGGGATTTCGCGCAGCGGGACGCCGGAGACGGCCTGCGCCAGCGTATGGGGGAGTGCGTCCGGGGTATCGGCGACAAGGCGGCCCTCGTTGAGCAGCGATGTTACGGATTCGTCGGTTTGCAGCACGATCAGGGCGCGCGCCCGTCCCGTGCCTTCGGGGAGATCGGCGCGCAGGAATTCGCCGTCCGTCCGGAAACGGACCAGCGCCGCCGTTTCCGGGAACAGGCCGCGCAGGATTTCCCGCAGCAGCCTGTCGAGGCTGCGGAAGCTTTCCGCGGGATCGTCGTGGCGATAGGGCGGCATGGCGTCCGCCGTTGGAACCCCGGCGCAGGCCGCCAGCGCCGCAAAGCCGTGGCGGAGCAGCCCGAATACCTCCCGGGGGGCGGTTTCGGGCCATGCCAGCGCATGGCGCAATTCGGAAAGCGTCCGTGCCGCGTTTATGAGCAGGAGCTGCCCGGAGGTCGCCGGTTCGTCGGGCCCGTGCCGCCGGGGCTGCTCAAGGCGGCGGATGGCCGTGACGAGGCGGGTTTCGAGGTCCTGTGCGAATCCGCGCAGCACGGGGCTGGCCTCCACGTGGAGAGATGGCGGCGCATAGGCGGGATCGGGGCGCGGGCCGGAACCGTCGTCCGTGAGGCGCAGCAGCGGCAGGAACAGCCAGTCCGGGCGGGTGGCGGTTTCGTTTTCCCAGAAGAGGCGGGGGTAGAGATAGAGGGTGCGCACGGGGGCGTCCAGTCGGCTTTCCGTGGCAAGGGGCAAGGCGTAGCGATCGGCGATGCGGTCGTCGCTGCTTGGGCAAAGATAGCGGCCCGGCGCTTCGGGCAAGGTGTCCGCATCGCATCCGATCAGCCTGCCGCCGTCCCGTGTGCAGGCCGGAATCCCGGCGACGTTGCCGTAGAGTTTCGCCGCTGGAATTCCGGCGAACACCATGAACGGCGCGTGCGGGTCCGTCCACGCCTCGCGGAAGCTCCGGCCCGGCAGGATGGCGTTGCCGTCTTCCGGCACGGCGGCGATCACGGCTTCGGTACCGTCCTGAAACCGCATCATCCCGCTGCGGATGGCGATCCGCCCCTCGGCGAGCGCGGCTTCGTCGACATCCAGCCTGCCCACGCCCCAGAAATACGGCTGCGCGGACTTCAGCAGCGCCGCCCGTTCCGAGGCATGGAAGGCGTCCGCCTGCTGGAAGTGCTGCGGTTCGAGGAATTGTCCCGAATACCAGTATACCGGACGTTGAGGCTGCATGTCGGCCTTCCCATAGGTTTGTGCGGTACCGCCCGGATTACTCGGTGCGGACGCAGTACCGTCCCGCCAGTGCCTGAGCGTTTGCGCCCGTCAAAACGGAAGCAACGCGTCTTCCCTATCCGCACGTTTTTGGCGGTCACGCCCGCGCTCCGTTATCCCCAACGGGGTGCGGCATCGCCCATCATTGCCAACCCCAAATGCAAGCTCCCCGTGAACCGGCAGGGGCATCCAGCCGGGGATCAGGAGGCTTCCGGCTGGCCGGGCTGGCTTTCCCCTCCGAGAAGTTCCGACGGGCCAAGGCGCACGGGAATGATCGTCTGTTGGGGCTCGTGGCGGGTGTCCTTGAAGAACGGCAGCCAGCCTTCGACTATTTCCCGCACGGGCACGGCGACGACGCGGGCGCTGTGGGCGGGTGTCCCGTGGAAATACCCGGCGACCACCGCGATCCAGCGGACGTTTTCTTCCCGGTCCAGAGAAAGGTTTTGCGCCTGGCCGGGATCCGAAAAAAGCCTCCGGCTCGTCACCACGGAGTCGTCGAACCGTCCGCAGGCCAGCAGCTCGGCGAATCCTCCCGGGCTGGCGAGCCTTTCGTCCACGCCTTCCCGGGACGAAAGCTCATAGACGCACAGCATCAGGCTGGACGGTTCGCCTTCATGCTCGTTGAGCCGCTCATCGGCGGCGATGCGCAGCACTATGGCGTCGGGCTCGTAAAGCCAGGCAACATCGTTTGCGGACTGCATCAGGGGCGGCTGATCCGGTGCGGAGCAGCCGCCGCATAACGCGGTAGCCCCCAACAGGATGGCAATACAGAATTTTAAGAGACGAATCATACTGTTATGGCCACTGGAGAGGCAAAAAGAAAATGTGCTATTGACTATATGTTTCCATTTAGATTAGATAATAAGTTATAACGAAGGTAGTATTATGTCCAGAACAAAATCGGATCCCGTCGACTGGGCGTCGTGTCTGCATCCGTTTGGCAAAGATCCTTGCGGTCTGGCATTGCTCCACGATCCCGTTTGCGCCGCCATCAGGGAGGCGCGGCGGGAGGATGACCCCGGCCTCCCGCAGGGGGTTTGGGAGCGCGAACTCAAGCGGGCCGACTGGGACGGGGCGCTGTCGTTGTCCCTCGGGGTGCTCAGGGAGCGTTCCAAGGATGTGCAGGTCGCCGGGTGGGCCTGCGAAGCCGCGCTCATGCGCTATGGCTTCGCCTCCCTGCCGGGCGGGCTCAGGATGCTCGCCGGGTTGTGTTCCGGGTTCGGGGACGGGTTGCATCCCCAGCCGGAAGAAGGCGATCAGGAAGCCCGGCTGGCCCGGCTGACATGGCTCGACGCCACCCTTGCCGAGCGCGCCGCCTCCTTGCCCATTACGGAAGCCTTGCCGGATGTCCCCGCCGTCACCTATGCGGACTGGATGGCGATGGAACACCGCGAGCGCACCCAGAACGGCAATGGTAACGGCAAAAACGTCAAGGCCGCCGAACCCCGCCGAGCCCTGAACCTTGCCGGGACACAGACCTCTCCGGCATTCCATGCCTCGCTGCACGGGCAGCTGCGTGAGGCCCTGCTGGCGCTGGACGAGCTCGCCCGCGCCGCCGACGGGCTTTGCGGCGGGCAAGCGCCGAGCTTCCATGTGCTGCGGGACAGGCTGGAACGCATCGACGCCCGAGTGCTTGCGTGGCATCCCGCCGCCGGGGCGGAACTCCCTCCCCCGCCTTCCGCGCCCGCCTCTTCGCCCCCTCCGCCTTCGTTTTCCTCTCGGGAACAGGCGTATGCCTCCCTTTCCGCCATCGCCGATTACCTCATGCGCACCGAACCCCATAGCCCCGCCCCGTGGCTGGTGAAACGGGCCGTCTCGTGGGGCGGCATGACGCTGTCGGAACTGCTTGAAGAACTGATCGGGCAGGGGGAAAACCTTGCCTCCATCAGAAAACTGCTCGGGATGACCAAAGAATAACCTTTCCGTGGGCCACGCCCCGAAAGGGCGCGAAGGAGCGTATCTATGGGAGAATCGATCCAGAAGAGGCTCGGCCGGGTACGCCCGCCGCGCGTGCAGATCACCTACGACGTGGAGGTGGGCGACGCGACCGTCAAGAAGGAACTTCCCTTCGTGATGGGCATCATGGCGGATCTCGCCGGCGACAGGGCCGTCCGTGAGGATATGGGGCTTGCGCCGCTGCCCGACTACAAGCAGCGCGTTTTTGCGGCGGTCGATCGGGACAACTTCGACGACATGATGAAAACCGTCATGCCCACGCTCAGGCTTTCCGGGCTGGATCGCTTCATCGCCGCCGACGTGAGCGCGGCGTGGAGGGACAAGGGTACCGAACCGGAAAAAGCGGCGTTTTCCTGCGCGCTGCGGTTCGAAAAGCTGGATGATTTCAGGCCGGAACGCTTGGTGAGGAACGTCGGGACGCTGGCGGCGTTTTTCGAGCGCCGCAACCTGTTGCAGGATCTCGCGGCCAAGCTGGACGGCAACGACGCGTTGCAGGCCAGCCTGCGGGAACTGCTGTTCCCCTCCGATGACGCTCAAGAGGACGGGCTGCGGAAGGCGTATGAGGACGCGCTTGCCGCTGCGGACGCCGCCCAGGAGGCCGCCCGGGAGGCCGCCGCCAAGGCCGGAGAGGATGCATCTCCCGAGGAGGAAGAAAAGCGGAAGGAGGCCGAAAAAGCTGCTCAGGACGCTGAGGAGGCGGTGGCCAAGGCCAAAGAGGCTTTGAACGCGGCGTGGAAGGAAAAAAAGCTGGATACCGAATCGGTCGCGGCGGTGATGGTCCGTATTTCCGGAGATGCGGATGAGGACAAGCGCCAGCGGGAAGTTGCCGATGCTCGTCTGGCGGCATGCCTCGCCGAGCATGAGGACAACCCCTTTACGCTTCCCGCCAGCGGGAGCATGTTGGGGATGCTGACGGAGCGGGTGGCGTGCAAGGACAAGCTGCTTGCCTGCCAGCTCGACGCCATCCTCCATGCCGAGGCGTTCCAGAAGCTCGAAGCCGTCTGGCGGGGCCTGCACTATCTGGTGTTCAACACCGAGACGAGCGACCGGCTCAAGCTGCGGCTGTTCAACGCGTCCTTCAAGGAACTGCGTACGGATTTGGAACGGGCCGTGGAGTTCGACCAGAGCCTGCTCTTCAAGCGGGTCTATGAGGAAGAGTACGGGACGTTCGGCGGCGAGCCCTACAGCTGCCTGCTCCATGTCCACGAATACGGCTTGTCGGCGGTGGATCTCGGCGTGCTCCAAAAGATGGCGGAAGTGGCCGCTGCGGCGCACACCCCTCTGCTGAGCTCCGCGTCGCCGCAGCTTTTCGGGCTGGGGAATTTCACCGATCTGCCTTTGCCCCGCGATCTGCACAAGATTTTCCAGAGCGCGGACTATATCGAGTGGCGGTCGTTCCGCGAGAAGGACGACGCCCGCTATGTGACCCTTTGCCTCCCGCACCTGCTGATGCGCCTGCCCTACGGCAGCGCTACGGATCCGGTGGAAACCTTCGTCTATGAGGAGGATGTCGCCGGGCCGTCGCCTGACCGTTACCTCTGGGGCAATGCGGCTTTCGCCCTTGCAGGCTGCATTACGGCGGCCTTCGCCAAGTACGGCTGGACGGCGGCGATCCGCGGATATGAGGGCGGCGGGGCCGTGGAAAACCTGAATGTCTACAAGTACCGCCAGACCAACGGGGAGACGGTGGCACTGTGCCCCACCGAGGTGAGCATCACCGACCGCCGCGAAAAGGAACTTTCCGATCTCGGCTTCATCGCGTTGATCTACCGCAAGAACTCGGACAAGGCGGCCTTCTTCAGCGGGCAGACGGTGCACAAGCCCCCGGTCTATTCCACCGACGCGGCCAACGCCAACGCCCGGATCTCGGCGCGTTTGCCCTACCTCTTGAACGCCTCGCGGTTTGCGCATTACGTCAAGGCGAACATGCGGGACAAGGTGGGGTCGTTCATGACCGCCGATAACGTCTCAAAGTACCTGAACAACTGGATCAGCCAGTATGTCCTGCTCTCCGACGATGCCGGGGACGACATCAAGGCGCGTTATCCGCTGCGCGAGGCCCGCGTGGATGTGGCCGAGGAACCGGGGAATCCGGGCGCGTACAAGTGCGTGATTTTCCTGCGGCCGCATTTCCAGCTTGAGGAACTGACCGCAAGCATCCGGCTTGTGGCGGAATTGCCCCCGCCCGCAGTATAAAAAATGTGCCTCCGGCGGCAAGGGGTTGGGGCCTCTTGATTTCGCCGGGGGCGGATTATCCCCCGGCCCCAACCCCTTGGCATGAAGGCAAAAACAGGGATGGGGGGCGGTTCCGGTGAGGGGAACCTCCCGTCCTTTCTCGGCGTTTCGTACGGGGCAATTGCCGCAGCGTGAAGCACGCAGAACGAAGCCAGGGGCCGTCCCCCATTTATCCCGGCAGGATCGGAGGGGAGCCGGGGCTGGCCGCTTCGGCAGGAGCCATTCCCCCGGATGGAGGGGCAGGAGGGCGGCAGCCCCTTGCCGCCGGATCAATTCTTTCGGATCAACTCGTTAGGAGCAGAATCCATGTCCACGAATACCTTTCTCAAGCTCGGCGACATTGAAGGCGAATCGACCATCAACGGTTTTGAAAAGCAGATGGAACTGATCAATTTTTCCAACGGGTTCCATCAGCCGACTTCGCCGATCCGCAGCAGTACGGGCCCCACCACGGGGCAGGCCGTCCACTCGATGATGAACGTGACCAAATACCTCGACAGCTCCTCGCCGAACATATGCAAGGCGTTGTGGAGCGCCAAGGTAATGGATTCGGTGGTGCTCACCTGTTGCCGCATGGACAACGACGCGGCGATCAAATTCCTTGAAATCACGATGGAAAACGTGGTGGTGGCCTCCTACAACCTGCGCGGCGGCGGGGATTTGCCGTACGAGGAGATCGGGCTGAACTACGCGGCCATCAAGTATACCTATATCCGCCAGAAGGAAGAGGGCGGGTCTGACGGCAATATCGCCGCGGGTCACGACCTCAAGACGAATAAGGTCTCGTGATGAAGGAGGAAAGGCGCATTCCGCTGCTGTCCCGCCTTGCGGGGGAAGCTTCGGGGCGCAGTCTGTCCCGGAGCGAATACCTGTCCGCCGTGGCGGAGGATGTCGAGGATCTGCTCAATACCCGAGCGCCCTGCGGGCGTGGGGAAGAGGCGGATTCGGTGATGGGGTATGGGCTGGCCGACTGGAGTGCGGCCCCGCTGGATGGGCGCGAGGTGGCCCGGGCCGTCTCGGCGGCGTTGGAACGCTTCGAGCCGCGCCTGAAGAAGATCCGGGTGAACCCGCTTGGCGTCGAGGAAGGGCGGCTGCATTTACAGGTGGACGCCGCCTCCGAAGGGGAAGCGGTGACGTTTTTGCTCCAATGCGACGGCGGGGTGTTCTCCGCCGGAGCGGCTGCGGGGGACTGATGCACGCCTTTGAGGACATCGCCGGGCTGTACCGGGAGGAATTGCGTTCCTTGCGCGAGGACGCGGTCCGTTTTGCGGCGCGGAACCCCGGCATGGCGCGCGAGCTCGGGCTGGCTTCCGATACTCAGCCGGATCCATTGGTCAATCTGCTGTTGGAGTCGTTCGCGTGGCTTGCCGCCCGGGTGCGGTCGGATGCCGAGTCCCGGTTGCCGCTGGTTTCGCACAGCCTGCTCGGGCTGCTCTATCCGCAGTTCGTCTGCCCGATCCCGTCCGTGGGCGTGGCTGAGTTTATCCCCAACCCGGCGGGCATAGCCGGGCTGCCGGATGGATTCGGCGTCCCGGCGCACACGCCGATCCACAACCGAGACGAGCGCGGCGACGTCCTGCGCTGGCGGACGGCCCGGCCCCTGACCCTGCATCCCGCAAAGGTCGTGAAGGCCGCCGTGATGCCTCCGGCGTCGTGGATGCCCGCCACGGCGCAGGGGATGCCCGGCGTGCTGCGCTTGCGGCTTGAGGGCCTGGGCGGGATGCCGCTGGCCAAGTTCGGTTTGCCCACGTTGTCTTTGTATCTGGGGGGAGATCGTTTTTCGACGTTTCCGCTGTACGAATGGGTATGCAGCGCGTGCACGGATGTGATCCTTGCGGACGACGCCGACGCCGCCAAGCCGAAGGCGCTGTCCCTTGGCCGCAAGGCCTTGCGGCATGTGGGATTGGAGCCGGGCGGGAGGCTGTTCCCCGAATCTGCGTACGCCTTGCCCGGCTACCAGCTGTTGCAGGAATATTTCGCCTATCCCGAGCACCTGCTGTTCTGGGAGGTGGACGGGCTGGGGCGCCGGCGGGAGTTGGGGGAGCTGCCCGGCTTCGATCTGCTGTTCCCTGTGGACGCGCCTCCGCCGAAGACGGTGTACCCGAGGCTGTTCCGTACCTGCGCCGTGCCCGTGGTCAACCTCTTCGAGCGTCTGGCCGAGCCCGTCCGGGTGGATCATGAACGTTCGGGGCACCTGCTTGTGCCGGATCTGCGGCACCGGGACAGCACGGAAGTCCATTCCGTGATCGCGGTGGAGGCACTGGAGGGAGGGGAACGTTCCGTGGTTACGCCGTATTTTTCCCTTTCAGGGGAAGGGGATGTGCCGCCTTCCCTGATGTGGTTCCTGCGCCGTAAGCCCTCCCCGGACGGCATCGGGACGGACGTGTACCTCCATTTCAAGGAGGCGGCGTTCCATCCGGAGGCGGCCCGGCCGTGGGTGGCCTCGGCGCGGGTGCTGTGCACCAACCGCCACCGCGCCGCCGAGCGT
This sequence comes from uncultured Desulfovibrio sp., assembly GCA_900553145.1. Lineage (GTDB taxonomy): Bacteria > Desulfobacterota > Desulfovibrionia > Desulfovibrionales > Desulfovibrionaceae > Bilophila. Next base: position 5,579 of record USCL01000030.1, on the reverse strand, counting down.
TGGCGTCAGGGCGATCTGACCCGGGATACGGATATGCCCACGGCGGCCATCCGGTTCTGCGGGCCTCCCTCCCAGCAGCGCGATCCGCCCATGTTCGGCGGAGAGCTGTGGAAACTCGTTTCCCATCTCAGCCTCCACCAGCTTTCTCTGTCCGGTCCGGACGCCGACAAGGTTCTGCGCGAACTGCTCCGCCTGTACGCGCCTTCGCTCGACGCGTATGCGCAGCGCCAGATCGCGGGCGTGCGCGGGCTGGCTTCCCAACCGCTCATCCGGCATTTGCGCGCGGCTCCCGGCTGTGCGGCGCGGGGGACCCGGCTGATCCTCACGCTCGACGAGGACGCCTTTACCGGCGGCAGCGCGTTCCTGTTCGCCGAGGTGCTCAATGTCTTCTTCGGCCTGTACGCCGGGATCAATACGTTTACGCAGCTCAAGCTGAAAACCCGCAGCCGTAAAGGGACGTGGTACACATGGCCTCTGCGATCCGGCGCTCTCCCGCTGATCTAGACGGCGACGCCCTGTCGCGTTTCCGCTCCGCGCCGTGGCGTTTCGACGTCTGGCAGGCGAGCGCGATCCTTGAGGCGTGGAAAGGCCGCATGGACTGGGGCGTCCCGTCTTCGGACAGCATCCCCGCGGGCGAGGTGCGCGGCGTGGCTTTTCCGGAGTCCGGGCCCCCGCGCCTCGACGTGAACCTGCTCGGGCTGGCGGGCATGGACGGGCCGTTGCCGCCGCACGTGGCGCTGCTCGTGCGGGAGCGGAAGCGGGAAGGGGACCCGGCGTTTCAGGAGTTTCTGGATCTGTTCCACAACAGGCTGCTGCACCTGTGGCGGGACATGGCGTCGTCGCTGTGCCCGGAACTGCGGGCTGACGGGCCGCCGGAGGGGCACCCGTTCGCGGCGTTCTTGGAAGCGGTTTCCGGCCTGCCCAATACGGGGGGGCGGTCGCGGGAGGTGCCTATGCCCGGCCCGGTCGCGGGGCGGGGGGACGTGCCCGCCGCGCTGTTCCGGTCTTGTGCGGCGGTATGGGCGCGGCAGCCGCGATCGGCGGCGGGGCTGGAAAAGCTGGTGAAGGCGGCTTTCGGGGTGGAGGCCCGCGTGGAGCCGTTTCGCGGCGCATGGGTAGATCTGCCCGAAGACGATCATACCCGGCTCGGCGGGAAGGACGCGGGCAATGCCCGGCTTGGAAGCACGGCCATGCTCGGGCACCGGATTTTTGACGCCACGGCTGGGATTGCCCTGCGCCTCGGCCCGCTGACGGAGGCGCAGCGCCGGAGTTTCCTCCCCCCTCCCGCCGGAACCCGCCGCGCCGACCTGCTTGCGCTGGCCCGCTGGTATCTGGGGGACGTGGGGTGCGAAATCGTGCTGGAAAGGCATCAGGCCAAGGAGCAATCATGGGAGTCGAGGAGATTGTGATGGCGTTTGCGAAGTATTCGCAACACCTTTGTTCCTTTGATCAAGGTTTCTTGCTGAAGCTCAGTGCGGCGCACGCGGACAGCAAGGGCATCTGTTATGCCCTGTCGTCATGTTTCATCCTTGGCTGCCTGAGCGGGAAAGGGCCGGAGGAGAGCTTCGAGGTTCTTTCGGATTATAATAAGTTGCCCACACTTGTAGCCATACAGAAAGCGTATGCGGACTTCAATGTGGAGCGGGCGGGCATCTCAGGGGAGGAAAAGGACAAAATCAATGTGGAGCATACCTTTCACGAACTCATGAGCGCCACGGGGTGGTTCTCTTGTTCCGGTTTTACGGTTGAGCCGGTGATGAAGCTCACCAATCATCCGGGAGCGCCCACGTCCATCGTCGACAAGCTGGTTTCCGGCGCGGGGACGTCCTTCATTTTGCTTCGGATGCGTTTCACTGTGCAGGAGAAGGTTTTCTTCATAAAGTATCCGGTGGAAGCCGGGCATGCGATAGCGCTGGTGCGGCACCCTTCCGGCCTGTACCTGTTTGATCCGAATTTAGGGATGTTCAGGGCCATCGGGCAGCCGGAACTTGTGGCCATGCTCGCACTCGTCTTTAGGATCTATCACGTTGAACACTATGCCAGTATTTATATCACCTGAACTTGGAGGCAATGAATGCCCGCCGCTACCCTCACCGGCTACGAGGCCCTTTCCCGTCCGTTCCGTTACGTGCTGGAATATTATCCTGACGAACAGCCGGATCTGGCGGCGCTGATCGGCAGGCCGTATACCGTGCACCTGCCCATGCCCGATGGCTCGGCCCGTCCGCTCAACGGCATCGTGTTCCGTGCCGAACAGGGGCCGTCCACTGTGCGTTCCACCCGGTATACGCTGGAGTTGCGCCCGTGGTTCCTGCGCCTTGATCAGGAGCGTACCTGTGCGGTCTTCCAGAACATGAGCGTGCCGGAAATCGTGGTTAAAGTGTGCACCGACGCAGGGTTCGGGCATGTCCGCAACGCCCTTTCCTCCTCCTATCCGGCAAAGGAGTACACCGTCCGTTACGGCGAAACGTCCTTCGCGTTCCTGAGCCGCCTTATGGCTGAGGCCGGGATCTTTTACTTTTTTGAGCACAGCGAGTCCGCGCACACGCTGGTCATGGCGGATTCGCCCGGCGCCTTCGCCGATTGCAAGCAGGGCGGGACGCTGGAATGGCTCCCCGGCGCGCATGAAGGCGACGGCGGGCCGTCCACGGAGCCTTCGGCGCATATTTTTGAGCTTTCCCTGTCGCGGCAGGTTGCTGCGGTTTCCTGTTCCGTGGACGATTATAACCCGCTGACCCCCGAAACCAGCCTCGCCGCATCCGCGGGGGAAGGGTTCCCCTGTCTCGGTTATCCGTTGGCCGGGCACGGCGATCAGCAGTCCGGCGAAGGGCTCGCCGCCATCCGTCTGGATGCGTGCGAGTCGGGCGGTTTCCGTTTGCTCGGGCGTTCTTCCTGTCCGGGTCTGTCCGCGGGATGCGCCTTCGCGGTGAAGGGGCATCCAGACGGGCAGGCGAATGCCCGGTGGGTGGCTGCGGAAACGCGTTTTACCGCGTCGTTCCCCGGCAACGGCGCGGCGGAAACCGGGCGTTTCCTCGCGGACGTTTCCGCCGTGCCCGCTTCCGCCCGTTACCGGCCTTTGCCGCCTTTCCGCCGTGCCCGCATGGGCGGCCCGCTTACGGGCGTGGTCACCGGCAAGGAAGGCGAGGAAGTCTGGACGGACCAGCACGGGCGCTGCAAGGTACGCTTTCATTGGCAGGGCGCGGCGGATGAAACCTCCTCATGCTGGGTGCGCGTGGCGCAGCCGTGGGCCGGTAACGGCTATGGCGCGTTGTTCTTGCCTCGCGTCGGGCAGGAGGTGGTGATCGGTTTTGTCGGCGGCGATCCGGATCGGCCCCTTGTGACGGGCATGGCCTACAATTCGAGCAATCCGCCGCCGTGGACGCTGCCGGAACACGCGGCCTGTTCAGGGGTGCTGACCCGGAGTTTTCCGGACGGGCAGACGGGCAACGAGCTGCGTTTTGATGATACGAAGGATGCGGAATTGGTGTATCTGCATGCCCAGAAGACGCTTTCCTGCGACGTCGAGGATGCCCGCACGGTGACGATCATCGGGGAAGGGGGCGACGCGCTCACATTGGAAAAGAGCAGCCGGGTAACGGTGCTCAAGGAAGGCAATGACACGCTCACCCTGGAAAAAGGCAACCGTTCCGTTGAGCTGAAAGAAGGGGATGATGTTTTTGCCATCGGGAAGGGGAACCGCAGCGCCACATTGAAGGAAGGCGACGACGCGCTGGCCATTGAAAAGGGCAATCGCACGGTGACGTTCACAGAGGGCGACGATGCGCTGACCTTGGAAAAAGGCGGGCGCAAGGTCGAACTCAAGGACGGGGACGACAGCCTCAAGGTGAAGGGCAGGCGGTACGTCGAAACGGGCGACGAGGAAGAGCGCAAACACGGCGGAAACGTGGTCATCAATGTAAAGGGAGACTACACGCTGAAGGTTTCCGGCAACCTGACCATCGAGGCGGGCGGCACCCTGAAGCTCAAGTCCGCCAAGACGGAGATGTCCGCGGGACAAGGCATGGAAATTTCCTCCGGCATGGCCCTTTCCGTTTCCGCCAGAACGGAACTCACCCAGAAGGCCCCGATGCTCAGCATAAAGGCCGATGGCAAGGGCGAAGTCAGCGCGGGTGCGCTGCTTGAAGTCAAGGGCGGTCTGGTGAGGATCAATTAAGGCGTCCGATGGAAACTTCCGTTTTTCGGCGGAAGTTGCAGGAGCGGTTCAGACAATGGCGAATCGACGCCGAAGGAGGGGAGGCCATGCCGCCCGCAGCGCGAATCGGAGATATGCACACGTGCCCCATGCAGACGCCGGGGCTTCCGCCAATCCCCCATGTGGGCGGGCCGGTGATGCCGCCTGGCTGCCCAACCGTACTCATCGGAAATATGCCCGCGGCGCGTATGGGCGACGCCGCCATATGCGTGGGCCCTCCGGATATCATCGTTAAGGGGTCGCTCTCCGTGATGATCGGAGGCCGTCCCGCCGCGCGCATGGGCGATCAGACCGCTCATGGCGGGGTGATTGCTACGGGCTGCCCTACGGTCATAATCGGCGGGTAGGATGGAGGTGATAGTATGGAGGGGAAGGGGAACCTTTTTATAGAAAGGTTCCCCTTCCCCTCCACAAACCTGCCGGCGCGGCTTGCGCCCACCCCTTCCTCTTCCAAGACTTTCGATCTTATCGAATCCCCAGGGTCAGCTTTCCGGAGAGGCAAAAGAGGGAAACCCGCCCGGGCAAAATGTCCGAACGGGTTTTGATTTTGGAGGGAGTGGCGCGGAAAAGGCTTCCGTATTGGATAGGGGAAACCTTAGCCGTAACGGACTCCCGCCGCACGGCCTCCCCTCCGGGCAACGTTTTTACGGGTGGGGTCCGGGGAGGGAAAGCCCCCTCTCCGGTTTTCCCCTTCATGCCGAAATATCGCAGTTTCCGTCGAGGCCGCAGGCGTTGGCGGGGCGCGTCTCCACGCCGCCGGAATCCCCACCGAGCATGGAGGCCAGCTTGGCGGCTACAACCGTGTAATCGGCGTACCCGCGCGCAAGCACATGGCGTTCTCCGTCGTCCGTTTCGAGGAACAGCGTGGGGTAAACCACAAAATCGCCCAATACGTCGAGCGCTTCCTCCCGTTCGTTTTCCGCCGCGGCCTGTATGCCGGGATCTTGCAGCGCTTGCGCGAAGGCGTCGCCGTCCACGCCCGCTACCTGAATCTGGACATCGGGGGAAAGCACGTCGCGGCCTTCGCCGTAAAAGGCGGCCTGAAAAGCTTCCATCTGTTCGAGTTCGTGTCCCGGAGCCAGTTTTTTCAGCGCCGCCAGAGGCACGGCCATATCCGGGGAAAACATGAGGAGATCGCCTTGCCCCGGCTCCAAGCGGCGCAAAAACCCTTCCCCGACGGCTTGTCCCGTCGTTTTGGCGAGCCGGACGAAAAATTCCCGCATGGTCGGGTGGTTCTTCACCATGTCGTCGACGGTGGTCGGGTTTTCCACCAGATCGCCACTCAGCACACGCACGGGATAGCCGGGATGCTCGGAGGCAATCCGCTGCATGACCGGGGCGAAACCATAACACCAGGGACAAAACA
>USCL01000029.1 GCA_900553145.1 uncultured Desulfovibrio sp. | reverse complement strand
TCGGAGAAACACTTGCGCGTCAGCTCGAAGCCGACCGCGTGCTCGATGGAAATGTTGTCCCGTTCCTCTTTGGGCGTCACCTCGCGGGAGCGCACGATCACGGAGCCTTCGGGGCATTCGTCGCGGTAGGTGTCGCGCACGCCTTCCAGACGGCGGACGCGGGCGGAGTTGGCCTCGTTCAGCGTGGTGGAAATGTAGGCGATATGCCTGTGCCCAAGCCCGATCATGTAGCGGGCGATGATCACCCCGGCGCTGTAGTTGTTCATTTCCACGGTGTCCACATTGAGGCTGGTGTTGCGGTCGCCGATGACCACGACCGGCACGAGCCTGTTCACCCGCTCCACGAGCCCGGTTGACTGCGGCATCATGGTGAACACCGCGCCCGCCAGATCCGACCCCGCCACGGCGTTCAGGATGCGGATCTCGTTCTCGGCATCGCGGTACGTCGTGTAGACGAGGGTGTCGCAGTCCCTGTCCGCGGCGGCCTGCTGGATGGCCTGCACGATGGTGGAGTAATAGGGGTTGAGGACGTTGGGGCAGACGATGAGGACCGTCCTGCGGTCGAAGAGGGAAGGCCGTTTTTTTGCGGCGGGGGCATAGCCCAGAGTTTCGGCGGTTTCCCGCACTTTGCGGACGGTGTCGGCGGAAAAGGAAACGTCCGTCCGCCCGCTGAGGATCATGGAGACCGTGGCGGGGGAATACCCGGACTCCCTGCTTATATCCGTCAAGGTGACTCTGGTTCTGGAGCTCACGATATCCTCTTTTTCGCTGTTATGGAGAACATATAGGCACAAGAGCTTTCGGGTGTCAAACCAGGCTTAGAGTTATTGAATTTTTAATTACACTATGTGAAAAAAGGTGATTGAAAAAGTATTTTTTTGAAAAATTCATTTTTCCAGCAAAAAGATGCGGGCGATATATTGCCATATTCCGGATTAGATGGCATGGTTTCGGCGGTGTTACGCCAAACCGGGTGAAACGGAAACCGTTTTGGCATTAAAAATGAGGCGGAGTTTTTATTGAATTTTTAATAAGCGGACGGTGTCCCTTCCAGATGCCGCCCCCGCGAATCCCTCCCCGGCGCCACGGAACGGGCGGACGGGCAACCCGGACGGCGGAGGCCGTCCCAAGGAGCATTGCATGAGCGCACCCAGCAAGCAGGAGATCCGCAAGGTCGTCCTTGCCAGTCTGCTCGGAGCCACCATCGAATGGTACGACTTCTTCCTCTATGGGGTTGTGGCGGGCATCGTCTTCAACAAGCTTTTCTTCCCTACGGCCGACCCGTTCATAGGCACCATCCTGGCCTACAGCACCTTTGCCATCGGCTATCTGGCCCGGCCCCTCGGCGGGTTCGTCTTCGGCCACTTCGGCGACAAGCTCGGGCGCAAGAGCATGCTGGTGCTGACGATGCTCATCATGGGGCTGGCGACCATCGGCATCGGCCTTGTCCCGACCTACGCCCAGATCGGCATTGCCGCGCCGATCATCCTCCAGACCCTGCGCCTCTGTCAGGGCCTCGGCCTTGGCGGCGAATGGGGCGGTGCGGTGCTCATGACCTATGAATACGCCAGCAAGCGCGAACGCGCCTTCTACGCCAGCATCCCGCAGATGGGCCTCGCCACGGGCCTGTGCCTGTCCTCCGGTGTGGTGGCGCTCCTGTCGTGGGGGCTCACGAACGAGCAGTTCATGGAGTGGGGCTGGCGCTGCGCCTTCCTGCTCAGCGTGGTGCTGGTGGGCGTGGCCCTCTACATCCGTATGCACATCCTCGAAACCCCCGACTTCCGCAAGGCGCAGGAGCGCGGCAAGACCGAGCACAAGTCCCTGCCGATAGTGCGCGTCTGCAAGGAGCATCCCGGCAACATCGCCCTCGGCGTGGGCGCGCGCTGGATCGACGGCGTGTTCTTCAACGTGCTTGCCGTGTTCGTGATCACCTATCTCGTGCAGTACGTGGATATACCCCGTACGGAAGCCCTCACCGTGGTCATGATCGCCGCTCTGACCATGTGCCCGTTCATCCTGTTCGCCGGACGTCTGGCCGACCGGTTTGGGCGGGGCAAGGTGTACGGGATAGCGAGCCTGCTCTGCGGGCTGTCCATCTTCCCCTCCTTCTGGCTGATGGAAGGGAGCGGCGGCAACCTGTTCCTCATCGGGCTTGCGATCGTCATTCCGCTGAGCATATTCTATGCGGGCGTGTTCGGCCCCGAGGCGGCGTTGTTCTCCGACCTGTTCCCGCCGGACGTCCGTTATACCGGCATCTCCATCGTCTACCAGTTCCCCGGCTTCCTCGTCGCGGGCATCGTGCCCGGCCTGTGCACCCTGTTCATGAAGTGGAACGACGGCGATCCCCTCTACGTTTGCCTGTTCACGCTGCTTGCCGGCCTTACGAGCGCGGCGTCGGCCTTCATCATCCAGCGCAAGCACAACGAGGCGGTCCGCAGGAGCGTCGACGGCGAAGTCGAGCATGTATAGATGATATAGCGGCATGAAAAATCGGAGGGGAATGGGGAACGCTCCTGAAACGGGCATTCCTCCCCTCCAAGCCTCCCTTCCCATCAAGGCTTTCGCCGGGCATGGGGTGGCGCGGCGGGATTCGTTCCGGAAGCCTCTTGGATTGAGGCGCGGACGCATAGGGGACGAAGGAAGCCGCGTGTGGAGGCGTCCGCCGGAAAGACGGAAGCCTTTCCGGCGAGGTTGAGAAGATTTCAGATGATGCGCGGAGTCCGCTTGCGCGGCTCCGCACAACCGATTGAAGGTAAGCGAAATGCGTATCCTGCATCTTTCCGATTTTCATTTGCGCGGCGACGGCGGCCTTTCGTTCCGGGTAGTGGACACCCTCGAATGCCTGCGGGTCGCCGCGGATCACCTCGAGGCGCTTGTCCAGAAGCCGGACGCGCTGGTCATTACGGGCGATTTGGCCGACAGCGGGGACGCGCACGCCTACAGCCTGTTGCATGAGGCCCTCGCGCCGCTTTCGCTGCCGGTGTACGCGGTGCCCGGAAACCATGACCGCCGTGACCGGATGCGCGAACTGCTCGGGGGCTGGTGCCCCGCCGACGCATCCGTGGCTCCATACCTGTGCTACACGGTGGAGGGCGGCCCGGTGCGTTTGGTCATGCTCGACACCATGCAGCCGGGATCGCATTCCGGGCACTGCCCCGAGGCGGTGGGGGACTGGCTGGAGCGTACGCTCGCGGCCCGGCCCGGCGTCCCGACCCTGCTGTTCATGCACCACCCCCCGTTCGTGACCGGGATGGGCGCGATGGACGAGCCTTTCGAGAATGTGGGCCGCCTTGCCGACATCCTGAGCCGTTCGCCGTGGGTGCGGCTGTGCTGCGGGCATATGCACCGCCCCATCATGACCCAGTGGGCGGGCTGCATCGCGTTGACCTCCCCCGCAGTATCCATGCAGATCGATCTTGATCTTTCTCCGGAAGGCGGGGACACCTTCCGCATGGAAACCCCCGGCTACATGCTTCACCATTGGGACGGCAGCGTCCTGAACAGCCATATTTGCCAGATCCCGTGCGCGCCCACATTCTCCGGCCCGCACCCCTTTGTCGGCTCCGTGAACCCCGTTGAAGGATAGCAACTCGGGACGACATCCCCCTGAAAAAGCCTCCCCGCCGAGCATGGCAGGGAGGCTTTTTCTGTAGGCGACTGTCCGTGTTGCGTTATTTGCCGTTTTTCTGCGGGCTGGTTTTGGCGGCCTGTTTGGGGGCGGTTTTTTCAGGCGTTTTCGCTTGTTTTTGTGGGGCGTTCTGTTTTACCGGGGCGGCCTTCACCGGGGCTTTCGCGGCTGCCTTGGCAGGTTGCGCGGTCTTTTGCGGCTGTTTTGCCTTGGCCGGGGCCGTTGCGGCGGCCTTGGAAGTTTGCGGCGTGGCTTTTTGGGGGGCCGCTGCCTTTACGGAAGGAGGCGTGGCCGCCTTGCCGCCGGCCTTGGGCGTATTCTTCCCGGCGGACGGTGTTTTGGCTTGAGCGTTTTTCTGCTCGCCGGGCGAAGGCTTGGGTGCGGATTGGGCTTTCTCCGTCTTTGCCTTGGCCGTGTTCGCGGGCTGTGCCGTCTTGTCCTTCCCGGGCTTGGCGGGTGCGGCTTTGTTCTTGGCCGGTTCCGGAGCCTGAGCGGTTTTCGGGGGGGCGGTACTTTTGGGGGAGCCCGTCCCTTGGGCGGCCTGCTTCCCGGGGGGGGCCTTTTTCAGGGGCGTGCCCTTCGCCGCGGCTTTGGCTGTCGTCTGGGGAGATGCCGCCTGTTTGGCTGCGGCTGCGGTTGCCCCGCTGTTTTTCTTGCCCTGTGCGGCGTCTTGTTTCGCGATCGGCGTGGCGGATGCTTTGGGGCGGGCGTCGGCCCGTGTTGTTTTGTGATCGGCCGCTGCCGTTTGCTTGCGCGTGGCGGAGCGTTTCTGGCTTGAAACAAGGGCGGCCTTGTGGGCACGGGTGGGTTGGCGAGAATCCAGCGCCATCAGTTTTTTGATGGCTTCGGCGTCGGATTCCCCGGACTGGACCCTGCGCGCGCCGATGAAGGTGGAGCTGAAATAGGGATCGGAGAGGGCGGCTATGGACACGCTTTTGCCGTGCCCGGGGCTGTGGATGAACGAGCCGTCGCCGAGATAGATGCCCGTATGATAGCCGCGCCGGGGGTGGTTGAAGGCCACGATGTCGCCCGCCATCATGGAACCGGACTTGATGGGGCTGCCCATGACGGATTGTTCCCGCGCCGTGCGCGGCAGGTTGACGCCGACGCTGCGGTAAGCCCATTGCACGAACCCGGAACAGTCAAAGCCTTCCGTATCGGTTCCGCCGGATACGTACGGCGTGCCGAGGGCCGTTTTGGCCTGTTCGATGAGATGCAGGTTCGGCAGAGGGATCCCCGAATGCCGCATGGTGGACAAGCTCGCCGTGCGGTTGTCGTAGGCGAAGCGTTCCTCCTGCGTCATGGAGGAGCGATCGATTTTTTTCCGTTTTTCCAGATACGCCTCAAAAGAGTACGGATCGTCATACACCGGCTCGAAGGCGGGCTGCAGCTTTTTGGGGGAGCACCCGGAAAGCGCGATGGCCGCAACGAGGAGCAGGGCAACGGCGTACAAGGAGGGATGGCGAGCGTTCATTTTTTCGGGCTAGGCAATTTCCCGGGTGATGTCAAGGTGGTTGCGATGAGTTTATCGCATAAAAAAGAATAAATGATACCAATATGTTTTATGGGCGTAAGGGTGTCCCTTCCGTCTGAAGGCGGGAGGCTGGAAACGAAATGCGGACGAGGGCCCGGAGGAGCCTTCGGAATGTGCCCAAGCCGGGGCAACGCACGGCGCCTCACGGCATCAAAAGCCCCTCCCAGCGGGACTGGGAGGGGCCGGGTAGAGGCGGCTGCGGCACAGGAGGCTACTTGACGAGCTTGAGGAACCTGTCGGTGACGTAAGAGGCGTTTTCGACCTTCTTCAGCTCGTCCGGGGTGATGCTGCCGATGGAGGCGAAGAACCGGGCCGTGTCGGCCTGCCATTGCTGGACGGTGCTCATGCCCTTGGAGGTGTCGAAGAGGGCGAGCTGTCCCTTGATGTCCCATGCGGGGTGGGATTCCAGATCCAGCCGGGCGAGTTCCTTGGAGTAGGTCTTTCCGGCCCAGTCGAAGAAAAAGCGCTGGTATTCGGGGATCAGGTCGTCGACGCTGGCCGTCCGCAGGTGTTCGACGCCGCGCAGGTAAACGGAGAGGAACGTGGCGGTGATCTCCGGATGGGCGTCGGCATACTTGGTGTCGGCCACGAGGACGAGCGGGGTGCCCTTGCCGCACAGGGCGGCGCTTCCGGCGACCTTCCAGCCCTTGTCCGTCCCGGCGTACATGTGCGGGGCCCACAAGGCCACGAAGTCGCCGATGCCGTTTTCGAACGCCGCGAGCGCCTGCGGCTGATCCATGTTCTTGACGGTCACTTCGGAGGACTTTACGCCGATGGCGTCAAGCCATGCGGTGAGCGCGAAATGGGCGGAGGAAACCGTGGTGCAGAGGATGGTCTTGCCGCGCACATCCTCGGGACGCCCGAACACGCCGGGGTGCTTGGGGTTGAGGCCCTTGGTCTTGAAGACCGGATTGTCGGCCCGGGCGAGCACGGCGACGCAGGCGGATTCGTCGGTGCCGACGCCGATGACGCTGGTGCCGTAGCGGAGGTTGCCCATCATGGCCGGAACCCCGCCGAGGCAGGAATACTGCCATTCGCCCGCGGGGAGCGCGTTGAGGATGGCCATGCCCGAATCGAAGAACAGGATGTCGATGTCCAGACCGGCTTCCTTGTCCCACCCCTGTTCCTTGGCGTACCACATGGCGAAGGTTTCGTAGGAATCCATCCACGCCGTACGGATTTTGGTGAGCGGGGCTGCGGAAGCGGCATTGCACAGGGAGAGGGCCAACAGGATGGCGGCGAAGCCGGAAAAAAACTTGTTCAGACGCATGGCGGACTCCGAGGGGTTACAGATGCTTCTTGTTGGCGGCGAGGCAGGCCAGAAACGCATGCATGATCCCGGCGGCGGCGAAGGAAGTGATGCCCGCAGGGTCGGTGTCCGGGAGGACTTCCACCAGATCCATGCCGACGAGGCGCTGGCCGGGGCATGTGCCGAGGATCAGCTTGAGGGCTTCGTGGGTAGTGAACCCGCCGATTTCCGGGGTGCCGGTCCCCGGCGCATAGGCGGCGTCGAGGAAGTCGATGTCGAAGGTCACGAAGACCGGGGCTCCGGGGAGGATGCGCTCACGCATGATGCGGATCGTTTCGTCCACGCCGATGTCGTGCAGCTCCCAGCCGCTGATGACGCGCATCCCCTTACCCTTGGCGTAATCGAGGCTGGAGCGGGAATAGAGCGGCCCGCGGATGCCCGCCTGCGTGCTCTGCCCGGGCAGGATCAGCCCTTCTTCAATGGCCCAGTGGAAGGTCGTGCCGTGGTTGTAGGGCTTGCCGAAAAAATCGTCGCCGGTGTCGGAATGGGCGTCGAAGTGCAGCAGGGCCACGGGGCCGTGACGCTTTGCGACGGCGCGCAGCTCGGGCAGGGTGATGGAGTGGTCGCCGCCCATGATCACCGGGACGGCCCCGGCGTCGAGCACGCCCGCGACGGCGGCTTCGATGCGCTCGAAGGATTCGTCGAGATAGCCGGGGATGATGTCCACGTCGCCCGCGTCGACCCCTTGGCAGTGTTCGAAAATGTCCACATCAAGGACGCTGTGATAGGACTTGAGGATGCTGGAGGCGTCCCGGATGGCCGCCGGGCCGAAGCGGCATCCCGGCCTGTACGAGGTGGCCGTATCGAAAGGGACGCCGAGGACGGCGAAATCGTTGCCACGGCAGTCGGTGGCATGCGGCAGGCGTTGGAAGGTGCGGACCCCGCAGAAACGGGGGGAAGCCAGTGAATTGACGGGGACGCCCATGTCATGCTCCTTGTTCTTGCTGAAGGGAAAGTAGTGTTGCTTTTTATTAAGCAAGGCGCATGCCAGTATTTAATATATTGAAATTATATAAATTTTTTGTTTATCAACAAATAAGTCTATTCAATGGTGAATACTTTTCTATCCCACAAGGAAGACAAAGCGGATACAGATTTTTCTATATCATATTGATATAACATAAAAAAGAATAAAGTCCCATCGGGTGCCCCTTGTTATTCAAATATGAATAGGTTATTCAAAAGTGAATACCTTTACGGGAGGCCCCGCCATGTCGCCGTTCGATTCCGCCTTGCCGAGCACGGAAGATCTGTTTTCCGTCATTGAGGCTATCCACGATAATGTCGCCATCGTTGACCACAACGGCGTCATGCGCTGGGTGAGCAGCTGCTTTGAACGCACGTATGGGATCAGCCGTGACCGGGTCATCGGCAGGACCACCTACGAGCTGGAGGCGGAGAAGGTCTTCTCGCCGTCCGTGGCGGCCCTCGTGCTCAAGACGCGGCGGGTTGTCACGCTGACCGAGGCGACGCGCTCGGGGCAGTACAGCATCATTACGGGCGTGCCCATCTATGACGACGACGGGGACGTCTCCTTTGTGGTGAGCTATAGCGTGGATATGCGCTATTCGCGCAGGCTGCATGAAGAATATCAAAAAATCAGCGCGCTGGTTTCTCCTGACGCGCAAGGTGCCCCCGGGAAGGGATCGCTTTCCGGCGGGTCCATGAAGGCCATCGCCGCGACCATTGAAAAATTGGCCAAGGTGAATACCACAGTGCTCATTACGGGGGAGTCCGGGGTAGGCAAGAACGTCGTCGCCCGGATGGTGCACCACCTCAGCGACCGCGCGGACGGCCCGCTGGTGGAGATCAACTGCGCGGGCATCCCCGCCCCGCTGCTGGAGTCCGAACTGTTCGGCTACGAGGCAGGGGCGTTCACCGGTGCCAGCCAAAAAGGGAAGGAAGGGCGGATTGCGCTGGCGGATAAGGGCACGCTGTTCCTCGACGAGATCGGCGAGCTGCCGTTGAGGCTCCAGTCCAAGCTGTTGCAGGTGATTCAGGAAAAGCAGATCGTCAAGCTCGGCGGCGTCAAACCCGTCTCCATTGATTTCCGGCTGGTGGCCGCGACGAATCAGGATCTTGAGGCGCTGGTGGAGAAGAAGCGTTTCCGCAGCGATCTGTTTTTCCGGCTCAATGTCCTGCCCCTGCGGATTCCGCCCCTGCGCGAACGGCGCGAGGAGATCGTCCCGCTGTGCCTGAGCGTTTTGGAGGAAATGAACGCCAAGTACGGGACGGAAAAGATCTTTTCCGAAGAAGTGAAGCGGCATCTTGCGGCCTATTCGTGGCCGGGGAATATCCGGGAGCTGCGCAATTTCATCGAACGGCTGGTGATCGTTTCCTCAGGCGGCGTCATCAAGACGGATGAATTGCCGGAGCACATGTTCCGCCGTCAGGAACCCCCGGGGAACACGCTCGGCAAAAGCCTGCCCGATGCGCTGGAGGCCCTTGAGCGGCGCATGATCCTCGAAGCGTATAAAGTCTGCGGGACTACGACCGGGGTTGCCAAGGCGCTCGGGATCAGCCAGCCCACGGCCGCCCGGAAGGTTGCGAAGTACAGGGGAGAGGCCCCCAAGGAAGCCTGAACCGTTGAAGAAGAGGGCCGGCCCACTCATGCCGGATGGAATTGTTGCGGAGAGGCGGGCCCCGGAGAAGGTCGTGCAGGGTTTTACGGGAGGGCAAACAGGGCGGGGTAGGGGAAACAGCGAGCAGGTGCGTTTCGCCGTGCGTACGGATACCGCCCGGTGGGCGGCATCGCGCCCCGGCATGCTGATTTCCCTTGGGGCATGGGTGGCCAAAACGGACAGGGCCACCCGGTTCGATACCGGATAGCCCTGTTCGGGGATGCATTGTGGAAATGGAGGCCCGAAACGGGAGATTACACCGTAACAGGTTATAATTATATGTAATTATAAGTTGTTATAGTGTAACGGCGGATGAGGCGTCCTTGCCGGGCTAGATGAGCGCTTCGATCTCATTGCCGAATTCTGGAGAGATGAAGACCTGCGATTCGGGTTCCCGCTCCTGAGAGGGCTGCGTACAGGCCTTGGGTTCGGGCGCAACGTACGGTTCGCACACTTCAACTACGGTCTCCCTTTCGCCGTGCTCGGCGGAGACGTAGGTCACGCTGTCCAAGTGACAGACCATGTTATTACGGAGAAAAGTGCCTTCGCTGACGGAAACGGATTCGCTGGTGGGAGTCGACATAAGAAATTCTCCTTTGAAGTATGGGGATCCGAAGCATTCTATGTCTCTCTGATAGAACCATGCGGAAGAGGAATCAAGTTGTTCTGTGCGCTCAAACAGCCGGGAAAAACTTATCTTTTTGAAAAACGCATCAGATTGATCGCTCGAACACCCGGCTTTCGGGCTCCGCCGCCGGGCATCCCGGAGGAGGGAACACGCGGAGCACAATAGTAAAGAAAGTATTTCGTTTCGGAAAATTACAAATCCTCGTCGGATTTCAAGAGGCATTTCTCAATGCACCCTCATGCCGATTGTTTCATCACACAAACGCTTCCTCGCGGAATGATTTCACTTAATGCTATTTTTTTGTCCGGCGTAAAGAAAAACTCCCCATCGTCCGCCGACGGGGAGTTTTTTATGGCTGGAGGGAGCCTGTGGAAGGAAGGGATCCGTGTCCGCCACGCTCTGGAGATGGGTGCGGGGCAAGGGAGACTCCCGGCTTCCTAAAAGAGGCGGGGCAAGTCGTTCTGTTCAGGGAGGGGCCTATGCCTGCGTCGCTTCCCGTACGGTTCCGGCAAGTTTGAGGAATGCGGTTTTCGCCGGGGTGTCGATGGGCATGGAAACGATGGGATGCCCCCTGTCCGCGGCGATGACCGTTGCGGGATCGAGCGGGATAGCGCCGAGGAAGGCCAGCCCTTCTTGCTTGGCAAGGGCCTCGCCGCCGCCCTTCTTGAAAAGATCGATTTCTTCCCCGCAATGGGGGCAGGAGAGCCCGCTCATGTTTTCCACAAGGCCGAGCACGTCCGCTTTGGCGATCTTGAGAAAATCAAGCGCCTTGCGGACGTCCGCCAAGGAAATCTCCTGCGGGGTGGTGACGACGACGCATTTGGCGTCGGGGATGGCGTCAAGGATGGTCATGTGCTCGTCCCCGGTTCCGGGAGGGGAGTCGATGAGCAGATAGTCCAGCGCGCCCCATTTCACATCGGCGACGAACTGCTGAATGGCCCCGACCTTTTTGGGGCCGCGCCAGATAATGGCGGCGTCCTTGTCTTCGAGAAAGGATTCGATGGAGAGCAGCGAGAGGCGCTCGCCGCAGGAAACGGGCACGAGCCTGCCGTCCTCGTTGTCTACCATGACGAACCCGTGGGAGCCGAGCAGGTGCGGGACGCTCGGGCCGTGCAGGTCCACGTCGAGGATGCCGACGTTGAAGCCTTGCGCAGCCAGCGCGGCGGCGAGGTTGACGGTCACCGAGCTCTTGCCCACGCCGCCCTTGCCGCTCATGATGAAAAGTTTGTGACGTACGTCTTTCAGGTTTTCGGACATGACCTTGCGCTGCATGGCCTCGGTCATCGGTATCGTCGTCTGCCCCTGCTGTTCCTGACATGATGCCATAACTGTTTCTCCAGAGAATTGCATAAACTACGTGATGGGATGCCGCATCGGCGGAAAACATTTCTCCGGCGGGTCCCCGGCGGGACGGGGAAATGCCTCCTGCCGCCGGAGGGGTTCCGCCTATGCCTTCCGCAGTTCGCAGGCGGAGTAGAAGACCTGCCCGTCTTTGGGCTGTGCCACGGCCTTGCCGTCCGCGACGAGCATCTCCAGATGCTTGATGGCTTCGGTGACGTGGATGTTCAGGCCCGCCGCCACGCCGGCGGCGGTACAGGGGCGGCGTTCGATGAGCGCGAGGATGTCCTCTTCCTTGATCTGCGTGCGGAAAGCCGTATGCGCCATATCGTCGAGATGTTCGGCAATGATTTCCACCGTGTCGGACGCGCCCGCGAAACGGTCGCGGATTTCCAGCAGCCGGGCGGCGGGGACGGGCAGGGCATAGGTTTCCGCCGGGGGGCGGCAGACGCTGTTGATCTGCACCTTGTCGGGCCGGATGCGCTCCGCCAGACGCGCGATGGCGTCCACGGAGGCGTCACCGTCGCTCATGCCGCCGAGCAGCATGACTTCAAGCCAGATCCGCCCCTTGAAGCCCTCGCGGAAGGCGATCAGCCCTTCCACGATGCGGTCGAAGTCAAGGGACGCGGCGGGGCGGTTCACCTTGCCGAGCAGCACGGCGTCTCCACCGTCCAGCGAGGGGATCACCACGTCGGCGTCGGCGAGGTCGGCGCGCACTTCCGGCATCCACAGCAGGGAGCCGTTGGTGAAGACCACCACCGGGACGTCCGTCATGGCCTTGATGCCCCGGATGATGCCGCCGAGCCCGGAGTGCAGCGTAGGCTCGCCGGACCCCGCGAAGCTGATATACTCGGGCTTGTCGCCGTTTTCGAGCTTGCGGCGCACCTCATCGAGGATGTCGGCGGCAGGGATGTATTCCTTGCGCTCGATGGTGTGGTTCGTCGTCCGCCCGAGCTGGCAATACACGCAGTCGAACGAACAACTCTTGAAGGTGAGGGCGTCCACGCCGAGGGAACGCCCCAGACGCCGGGAGGGAACCGGGCCGTACACATGTTTGAAGCCAGTGTTCATGTTCAGTCCTTTTCTCGCGGGATCGCCCGCGTTCGGTGCCATGCCCCGGGAGGGCTCGCCGGGATTACGCCTTGCTTCCGTCCGGGATGCCTTCGATGGTTTCAAAGGCCCGCTGGCTCACCCCCGCGTGGGAGGCGATGGCTTTCCACGCTTCGGCGTAATCCCCGGCAAAGGGGTTTTCCCCGTTCCGGTTTTTGGTCGTCAGCATGAACCCTTCCAGAAAGGCGGCCCTCGGTTCCGGGGCTTCGGCGAGTTTCATCTCAAGAGGCCGGATATGCTTGGCATAGATGTAGTCGGCAATCTCTTTGTCGGTATGGCCCCATGAGCGGCCTTCCTCGATGGCGGATGTGATTGAGCAGATGATTTCGTTCATGGTGTCGTTGTTGGGGTTTCGCCTGCGGCGGTTTGGAGGGGCCGTCGGCAGTGAGGGCAGCCGCACGTCATTTCGCGCGCGTCGCATACCAGATAGTCTCCGCCTTCGATGATCAGCCGTCGGCTGTTGACGAGGCAGTCCGCGATCTTATGGCGCGCGTTCCGGTACATGGCCTGTGCGGTGGTCCGCGCGACGTGCATCCGTTCGGCGCATGCTTCCTGATTCAAGCCTTCCAGATCGATGAGCCGGATGGTTTCATATTCCTCGACCGTCATGACGATGGTTCCGTCGTCAATCCCGGCAAGGGGCCCGAAAAGCGTATTTTGAGGCAGGCGGCAGACGCGTCTCCATTTTCTGGGTCTGGGCATGATCCCTTCCTCTGTTGTCCGGGGGCCGTTCCGGGGCGTCGGCATGGGCGCCCCGGCAAACATTTTTGACATATGCCCTATTCCTTCGCGCGTCATCTGTCAACAACCCGGCTGTGTTGTTTCGGAAACCCGGGATCTCCGCCGTTGTTTTTTCCTTGGCGGCGTCCCCCGCCGTATCCACGCGGAAAGGGAAAGGGATTGCGTTCCCGTCCCGGTCCTGAGGTGGGATCGCTCACCGGGAAAACGGTTTCGCCTTGATTTGCCGGACGCGGTGTGGAACAATCCGCCGCGTTTGTTCGGGTTCCGGAAAAAGCGTTTGGGGAACCCGGTCCCGGAACGCCGATTACGGAAAATCACCTTGATAAGATTGGAAAAACAATGCGCAATCCCATACCCAGAGTAGCGGCCATCCACGATCTTGCCGGGTTCGCCCGGACATCCCTGACGGCGGCCATCCCGATCCTGTCCAGCATGGGCATTCAGGCCACGCCGCTGCCCACGGCCATCCTGTCCACGCAGACGGTGGGCTATAACGACTTCACGCTGCTTGACCTGACGGACGACATGGTACGCATCCTTGACCATTGGGAACGTCTCGGCCTGCGGTTCGACGGCGTGTATTCCGGCTTCATGGCGTCCACGGCGCAGATGGATTCGGCGGCCCGGTGCATCCGGAATTGCCTTGCGCCCGGCGGCTTGGCCGTGGTCGACCCCGTGCTCGGGGACGACGGCAAGCTGATCCCAACCATGACCCCGGATATGGTGGAGAAAATGCGCTGGCTCATCACCTGCGCGGACGTGATCACCCCGAATTTTACCGAAGTCTGCCTGCTCCTCGACGAGCCCCACAGCCCAGAGGCGGATCTGCCCACGCTCAAGGGCTGGTTGCGCCGCCTCGCCGAGAACGGGCCCAAGACGGTTGTGGCCACGAGCGTGCCTCTCGCGGACGATCAGGCTTCGCATAAGCCGGAGTGCACGTCCGTCCTCGCCTATGAGCGGGACGAAGGCCGTTTCTGGCGTGTGGACTGCTCGTACATCCCGGCCTATTATCCCGGCACGGGCGACGTATTCGCCAGCGTGCTGACGGGGAGCCTGCTGCAGGGCGACAGCCTTGCCATCGCCCTTGATCGGGCCGTGCAGTTCGTCACCCTCGGCATCCGGGCCACCTTCGGGCAGGGCCTCCCTAACCGCGAAGGCATCCTGCTTGAGCGTATCCTCGATACCCTGCGCGCGCCTCTCGGTTCATATATGTGCCGTCTTGCGGATTAGCGCGTTTGCGGCAGATACGGACGAAACGGCACCCGGCTTTCCGGGCTGCCGTTTTTTTTTGCGCATGCAAATTAAATCCCATAATCTTTATATTATGTAAATTTTATGGACGAACCCCCAATCCTCCCCAGCGCCAACAATAAACTCAAAAAAACGCCGTGCTAGAGGTAGACAAGCAGGATAGTCATGGAAATGGTGCTCAAGAGGATGGACAGGGAGCAGATATTGCCGGCCATGATCACGTCCCCCTTGAGTTTCATGGTGAAGATGAGGGCCAGCGACGAAGAGGGGGCAAGGGCGATGACGGCCATGGCTTGCCGGATTTCGAGCGGGAAGGGCAGGTAGCGATAGAGAAGGAATGCCAACGCCGTCGAGAGCGCATAACGGACGGCAATGTGCTTGACGAGGCACCGGAAGCTGTCGCTGTCCATTTGCAGATTGATGTTCACGCCGATCATGAGCATGCAAAGGAATGCGTTGGCGTCCCCGGCGATCTTGGTGAAGATGATCACGGGCTGCGGCAGGGCAAGATGCAGGAACGCCATGACGATCATGATCAGGTAGATGCAGAAGGGGACGGAGGAAAAGACGTTGCGCAGGAAACTTCTTACGGAAAGGTGCTGCGAGGCGTCGGTGACGCTGTTGGCGAGCGCGTAGGTCCCCCCTGTGCACATGATCGCATTCCCGGCGTCGAACAGGCAGGTGGCCAGAAATCCCGTGGGGGGCAGGAAGCCCGCGACGAAGGGCATGGCGAACGTGCCGATGTTGTAGCCCGAAAGGTTGAGCATGGAAAAGGCGCGTGCCTGCCGGGATTTGCCCCGGGTCATCCCGTAGCCGGTGGCCACCATAAGCACGTTGCAGAGCGCGCCCAGCGCGACGAGCCACAACATTTCGGCGGTCACGGGCACGCCGTTGATGCTGGTTATGATGATGCACGGCAGGGTGATGTAGAACACGATGCCGGACAGCACGCGGAACGTCTCCGCCTTCAGGATGGACAAACGGCGGAGCAGGTAGCCGAGCATGATGAACGTGATGAACGAAAGAACCTTGATCAGCGCCTCTTCCATGAAATCCTCTTTCTGCAGGCAAGCCCGCCGGAGCGCGTTTCAAAGGATACTCCGCCGGGCATGCGTTCATGTACGGGGCGAACCTATTATACCCACTTCCCGCTCCTGTATACTCCCCCGTCCCGGCGCACGGCGGAACGGGGCTATGCCGCAGGCCGCTCGGAGGGGCGGTACGAAAAAAACAGCCGCGCCCGGCGGAAAGCGGGGCGCGGCTGTCTTCAAGCCTTTTGCCGGCGGCGGGAAAGGGGGAGGCCGCTAGGCCAGTGAACCGGCGGCCTCATACATGCCTTCCGAAAGGGTGGGATGGGCGTGGATGGTTTCAAAAAGATCGCGGGCGGTGCAGCCCCGCTGGATGGCAAGGGCTGCTTCGGCGATGAGATCCGAGGCATGGGCCCCGGCGATGTGCGCGCCAAGGAGCTTGCCGCTGCCTTCTTCGGCGACGAGCTTGAACAGCCCGGCGAGTTCGCCCATTGCCTGCGCTTTGCCGAGCTCGCGGAACTGGAATACGGAGGTCTTCACGGCAAGGCCCTGTTCCTTGGCTTGCGCCTCGGACAACCCCACATCCCCGATCTCCGGGGCCGTGAAAATGGCGGAAGGCACCACGTCGTAACGCTGCGCCTTTTTGTTTTCCGGATGCAGGATGTTGTGCACGGCGGTATGGGCTTCGGCGACGGCCATATGCGCGAGCATGATGCGGCGCGGCCCGATGACGTCGCCGATGGCGTACACGCCCGGCACCGAGGTTTCCAAAAAGTCGTCGGCTTCGATCCAGCCGCGCGCGTCGGCCTTGACCCCGGCGGCGGCGAGGCCGAGCCCGCCGGTATGCGGCACGCGGCCCACGGTGACGCACACCGCTTCGGCTTCAAGCGTGCGCGGGGCGGGCGGGTTGGCCGTTTCCACAAAAGGCGACGCGCCGATTTCCACGGATACGCCCGTCCCGGTGGGTGTGGTGGCGGTAACCGTGCGCGCCAGCTCCACGGCGATGCCCTTCTTTTTCATTTCACGCTGCAACAGGCGGCTGATTTCCTCATCCACGGAGGGCAGGGGCAGCACGCGGCTTTGGCCTTCCACGACGGTCACCTTGGAACCGAAAGCGCGGTAGATGAACGCCAGCTCGCAGCCGATGACCCCGCCGCCCACGATGATCAGGCTGGCGGGCACGGCTTGCAGTTCCAGCGCGTCGTCGCTCGACAGCACGCGGGCATGGTCGACGGGCAGGGCGGGCAGTCCCAGCGGCGAGGAACCCGTGGCGAGGATTACGCTGTCGCTCTCGACCTCTTCCGTGCCCTCCGCCGTAGCCACGCGCACCAGCTTTGCGCCCACGAGCTCGGCCTTGCCGTAGACCACGCGGATTTTGAGCTGCGCGCATGTCTTTTCGAGGCCGGCCTGCAACGTGGCGGTGACCTTGCGCTTGCGGTTCACGATGGCGGGCATGTCCGCTTTGAGCGCGCATTCCCCGGTGATGCCGAATTCCGCGATCCGGCCGCCCATTTCCAGCACGTCGGCGGACGAACGCAGGGTTTTGGTGGGGATGCAGCCCGTATGCAGGCACGTGCCCCCCAGTTTCGCCCGTTCCACAAGCGTCACTTCAACCCCGGCCTTCGCCGCCGCAAACGCCGCCGAATAGCCTCCCGGCCCGGCTCCGATGATGGTCAGTTTCATATCGTCTCCTCAAAAGGTGCAAGCTTGATGCGCTCCCGGCCGGGACGAATCCCCGCCGCCTTCCTGCCCGTTGAAGTTCTTTAGGAGAAAGCGACGGAGGATGCAAGGCGGAACAGCCAAAAACCTGATGGATTACGTTTTTTACATGCCATAAAACGCCGTTTTTTTCAGAAAAGAATACATTTTCTTTTCTTTAAAAAAGATTGGCGCTCTTCCGTCCGGTGGGGGAGGGCTAGCGTTTCCAGTGGAAGGAGAACACCTGTTCGATGTCGGGATGCAGGCTCAAATGCACAGGGCAGGTATGCGCGGCGCGCTCGATCATGGTCTTCTGCTTGTCGGTGTATTCACGGCCGGGCATGTTGAAGGCGACTTCAATCTTGCCGATGCGCCGGGGATTCGCGCTCATGGTTTTGGTGGCTTCGGTGGTGTCCCCGGTCACGTCCACGTCATGCATCTTGCCGTAAATGCCGATGATGGCCATGGCGCATCCGGCCAGTGCCGTGGCGCAGAGATCCGTGGGGGAAAACCCTTCGCCCTTCCCGCCGTTGCCCACGGGGCATCGGTAACGAGGCGCGCGCCGCTGGCGGCATGGACGGATTCGACGCGAAGGCCGCCGAGATACGTTGCGGTAATGGTAGCCATGCGAAACGCCTTTTGGCCGGGCTGTACCCGAATCCCCGATAAGAGCCTCCCCGTTTGCGGAATTGCGCCCCTTGCGGCACGGGTTGCGGCATGGAAGCATTTTATTGACAATGCCTGTGATTTCTACCATTGGTAAGGCGAATAACACGTTTTCCCGTACGGTTTTATGTCTTTTTGGGAGAAAAAGAATGGTTTTGCTCGGAAAGACGGACTGGTACAGCGCTGAGAAGAAAATCGTCCTGACGATTTCGCTCGCTATTCTGATCGCTTCTGTATCGGTTTTCGCCATTCTCTACCTGATGATGAGCCAGGCCCTGCAGGAAGACATCCGTGCGCGGGCGCGTGTGGTGAACGCCTATGCGGAATCCCATCTGAATCTAGAAAGTTTCGTCCACATCAATACGCGCAAGGACATGCGGCGGGACACCTATCTGGACATGCAGTCCATGCTGGACAACATCAGGCAGATCGCCAACGTCCGCTATCTCTACACCGCCAAGTTCAATGACATGGGGCAGCCCATGTATCTGGTGGACGGCCTTCCGCCGGACTCTTCGGACTTCCGCAGCCCGGGCGACCTCATCGAACAGGATATCGTCCCCATGTTGAGCCGCTGCCTGTCCGGCGAGCTTATCGAATCGGACGGCGTGCTGAATACCGAATGGGGCGCGATCTTCCTGACCTGCATGCCCGCCCATACCATTGGGGAACCCAAGCCCGTCGGGGCCGTGGTCATGGAGTTCAACGCGGACGTCATTTACAAAAGCAAACTCCGGGCCATGCTCTACAGCGGGGCGCTGGCCCTGGTGATCGTGGGGGGCTGCACCCTTATCACGATGCTCTGCCTGCGGCGTCTGGCTACGCCTTTTTATAAGAAGCTCGCGTATACGGATATGCTTACCGGCATCGGCAACCGTACCGCCTTTGAACTGGAATTGAAGAATCTGGAGAAGAAGCTTCCCTGTCCGCTTACCATCGTCGCGTATGATCTGAACTACATGAAGCGGATCAACGATACCTACGGGCACGCGGCGGGCGACGCCTATCTTCGGCGCATGGCCCACCTGCTGACGCGGGAGGAGCCGGTAAGCCGCGGGCTTTCATTCCGTATCGGCGGGGATGAATTCGTGACGCTGTTTGAGGGAGAGGACAGGGAGAACCTGTTGCGGGAGCTGGAGTTGTTCCACATGGCGGGGGCACGGGCCGAAGCCAACGGGCAGCCCGTCACCTTCTCCTATGGGGTTGCTTCCTATGATCCCGCCATTGACAAGGACAGCCTGCACAATACGTTGAGCCGGGCTGATGCCCTCATGTATCGCTTTAAGAAAGCGGCCAGAAGCGAACGCTGAGCAATGTGGATATGCACCGATGGCCTTATGGAACGCCGCCCTTCCCGGTTCCGGGATAGGGCGGCGTTTCTATGTGGACGGTTTTCCTTTACATGAGGGAAACCGATGGCGGCTTAGTGCTGCACGGTCGACTCGGGTTCCTTGAGCATGCCGACCATGCCAAAGCGGAATTGGCTCACGGCGTCGGCACAGTCTTTTTCAAGCCTCTGGATGTTCTTATCGGCTCCTGCCTTGAACCCTTCACGGTAGGCGCTGGTCATCAGGTGAATGAAAATATCGAGATCGAGTACAATCGGCTTTTTTTTGTCTTTCATTGTCACATCCTTGTTGTGCTGTCTTTCATGACCATACTGTAAGCGTGGGAAAAGGGCCGTCCATTATATGCCGCTATGATAATCAATAGAATATGCCATATAGAACATTTTTTACACGATAGCGTTTCTCTCGTGCCCGTTACGGGATGCTCTACAACGTCTTTTTGAGAAACACTGCATTGCCGGAAGCGCTATTCTTCTCCGCCTTTATCCTCTTCCGCCCCTAAAAGGGTGTTGCACGGAGCGATTGGCACTCCGTCGTATAAGTTGGCTTCCTCTAGTACGATATGCCATGCTATGCTATGATAAAAATGATTTATAACCAAAAAATACTGGATATGGGTATTTTATCCCCCCTTCTTTTTCTTTTTAATAAGATATCCGATAAAAAATGGAGCTATACATCAGATTTTTGGTGGGCTCCGTCCCTCGGGAGGGCCGCGTTTTCTGCTCGTGCTGTTGCAGGCGGAAACGGGTTTGCGTGGGCTTTCCTTCTTGCAGGGCGTTGCAAGGGCAAAGCGGGAATGCCGTTTTTCCCGAGGCTACAGCGGGCAAACAGGTGGAGCGGAGGGAGGGATTGCCGGTTCCCCGATGGGGTGCCCTGTTGAGGCTTCGGACGATTGAGCGATGTGGGGAAGGATGAACCCATACAACAGAAAGCAGCGCCAAAGAACGTTGTTCCCCGGCGCTGCGTATGTGCAAGGCTCCTTTTTTGCGGCGTCATGTATCAATTCTTGTCACTTCCGTAATGGCCTTGTTCCTATAAATCAAATCGTTCCTTTCGGTGAATCCTTGCTGTTCCCAAAAAACATTTCCCTTTTCATTCCGTTCAAACACCACTAAGGCCACCTTGGAAATTCCAAGGGATTTGAGGGACGCCAAGGCCGCATCAACAAGCTTTTTCCCGATTCCTTTTCCCCGGTGCAACGGATCGACCGCCGTATGGTAAATAAACCCCCTGCGGCCATCATTCCCCGCGCGGATGACACCTGCTATCGTTTCATTGTCTTCAGCGACGAAACAGGTGTCGGGGTTCCTTTTCAGGAACATCGCAATGCCACGTTGGGAATCGTCAATGCTGTTCAGCCCCATTCCCGTACACGATGACCAGAGCGCGTACACGTTGCCATAATCAGCGAGGATCATGTTCCTTATGCGCATAATTGTGCCTCATGACATATGAGCGCCGGGATATCTTGCCATATCGCCGTATCGCGGAAGAGGTGAGCCATAGGGTTGCGCTTCCGGCCACTTCCCGGCCATTGCTGCGGAAGAGGCGGAAAAGTTTCTGCCAGCCTACGGGAGGCGGATAAGCGCTCCGGCATCTGAGACGGCATTGTTCCCGAAGCGGGTGAGGGCCGCATGGATACGG
>USCL01000028.1 GCA_900553145.1 uncultured Desulfovibrio sp. | reverse complement strand
AAGCGAGCATGTCCTGCACGGCCTGCCCGCCCGGGGGCGTATCCGAGCCTTCCCCGGCACGGGCGGTTTCCCGCAAGCGATCGATCATCGACTGGACCACCGTTTCCATGGATTCGAGCCGTTCCTTCAGCGGCGCTTCCACAAGGGGCACGCGCGCTTTCCCCGGCTGGGAAGGGCACAGCATGTCCCCGTCCACGGAACGGAGCCGGGCATACAGCCCCTGCATCGAGGACGCCATGTCCTGAACCTCCGTGGAAAAAACGCGGACCAGCTCGGGCTTCACGAAGGTCACGGGGAGTTTCTTTGCCAGCATGCCGATTTCTTCGGCTAAAAACCGTGTCCGGTGTATGCGGAAAAACATCCGCAGGCGGAACAGGGGGCCGTCCCGCTGCTCGCGGCAAGCCCGCAGAGAAAGCAGCAGCGCCTCCGACGAACGGAAAAAGGCCTTTTGCCTTTGGAGAAACCGGGCTTCCGTATTGGGCATAAACAGCGCGTAGTGGACCAAGGAAACAATGGAGATGCCGAACAGCAGCGTAAAGGAGCCGATCAGCAGCTGCCCGAAATCGTAGGCCGGGACGTTCGTAAAATTGCCTATGGACAGCCACGGCAGCATAAAGGCCTGTTTCGTGAAATTCTGTTCCCGGCGCGGAAAGGCAAACGTAATGAAGAACCCCGATATCCCCATCATGACGATGAATTCGCCGAGGTTCGACACCAGCGGGTACACGAACACGTAGGCAATCCCGGTGCAGCCGATGCCGAACGCGAAGATCAGCACCTGCCGCAGCGGCTTGTCTTCGCCGGTCATGATGCCGATCAGGCCGAGCATGACGGTCATCTCCAAGAAGGCGATGGATTCGAGGCCCGGAGGGTTGAGGAATATCCAGCACAGCGTCGCCACCCAGAAAATGACGAACATCTGGGACATGTAGGCGTATTGCTCGGGCTTGATGACGGAAATGGCCTTTTTCGATGTCTGCCGCGCCAGTTCGGGCATCGGGCCGCCGTGCAGCAGGAAACCGGCCAGCATCAGCAGCTCGCGGCAGAGCGCCGCCTGTTCCCCGAACAGCTTCACAGCGGAGAAGGCCAACCCTTTCCGCGTCGAGCCGAGCTTTTCAAATACGTTTTCATCAAACGCGAGCGGCTGCACGTCCTCAAGTTTGGCGGGGCCGCCGGGAGCCCCCCCCTCCCCCAAGGCATCCAGCCGGGCAAAGAGTTCCCCCAGTTCGGCGGTCCGCGACTCGAAGCGGGGGAAGAGGGCCGCCATGTCCAGATCCTTCATGGCCACGAGCGTTCCCATCCAGCGGCGCTGGAGCTCCAGCAGTTCGGCGCTGCACCGGACCGCCCGCACCCAGTACTCCCGGTAGCGATAGACCTGATACGTTTCCAGCTGCACGGCCGGAACAAGCTGCTCGACCTTATCGAGGACTTCCCGCATGGCGACGTACTGCGTGTACATGCGGCTCATCTGGCCTTCGGCCCCGGCTTCCCCGCTCATGGCGAAGAGCGCCTTGTGCCCCGCCATGAGCCCCTGCACGCCGCGGTACAGGGCCTTGATGGACGTTTTTTGAGAAAAGACAAGCGTTACAACCGTATATACGGCAATGCCGAGCACGGTTTCCTCTACCCGGTAGACGGACAGGTGGAAGGCGTCCTGCGGTTCGTGAACCGCCATGAGGCAGATAATCAGCGTGACGATGCAGGAAATGAAAAAGGCATAGCCATAATAAACGCTGGTCAGCATGAGATACAGCATCAGGCACAGGTAGAGGGACAGCACGGAAAGGAGGAGCATGCGCTCTTGCGCGAAAATCCCGAGCAGGACAAGGGCGATGGCGGCCCCGGCGATCGTCCCGAACATCCGCAGCACGCCCTTTTGCAGGGTCTGGCCGATGCTCGGCAGGCTGATCACGAAAACGGTGAACCCCGCCCAGAACGGCCTGTCCAAATTCCAATAGAACGCCAGCACATACGTACAGACGAAGGCCAGCGCGGTTACCGCGGCGGTATGGATGCGGGAGGACAGTTCTGCGGTCATGGCGGAAGTGGTTGGAGATGAAGGATACCGCCATAGTACCGTGCCCCGGATGTCCGTCAATCCGCTGAGAGCTTTGAGAATACGCTTTGCCCCTTTACTTTCGGCCCCTTTTCCCCTATAAGGGCTGCTGCATACGAACGGGCGGTTAGCTCAGTTGGTAGAGCGCCGCCCTTACAAGGCGGATGCCACAGGTTCAAGTCCTGTACCGCCCACCAGCGAAATCAACCCCTTACGGATTCATCTCCGTAAGGGGTTTCTTGTTTTCCGGGCACGGCCGGAACGCATCCCTCCCCGAGCCCCGGCCCGTTTCCTATCCGTCTTCTTGTATCCGAAAAATCACTGCCACTCCGTACAGATACCGCCCCTTCCGTATGGTTCGCCGCACAGCCGGACGGGGGTATCCGTTTGCAGCGGCCTTTTTGAGGCCTCCTCCCATGCCGTCCGCGCCTTGACCGTTTTTGCTTTATTTTCACAATAGAATACCACGTGATGTGAAAAAAAGTGCTTCAAGAAGCAAAAGTGCTTTTCCTGAACCGATTTTTTTGCGCCAGACGGGCTTCATGGATCTCTTCCTGTAAGCCATAGCCTTGTATTTTTACAAAAATATCAATTATACAAATATATTAAAGATTGAAGGCATCTCAGCGATCGAGGTTGAATTTTTTTTCACTTTTTTCGTGAAATGCTGCTCTCGTAACATTTCCCGTTTTGTGTTTCTCGTATTGTCCCTATACAGCCATTCCGGAAAAGGTCTGCACCGTTCATGCAAAAAAAGAATGAGGATCGAAATCACTCCATTATCTTGGATGTATAAGGCGTTTTTCCCTTTATAGTGTCAGCGCAACAGGCAGTTGTCCAACCTCTCTCGTTTGAGGCCAAAACAGCAATGGGTGCAACATGCCGTATTTTTCCCTTTCTTTTGATAGGAACAGGCGGAATCGGCAAACGGCATCGAGGTCACTCGCACATAATCGACTTTTGGAGAAGCGACTATGAGCCAATCTACAGTCAAGAAGATTCCCAACAACTATTTTGATGGAATGCCGGTAACGGGCTTTCACAAGATCGTCTTCTTCATCATCATGATGGCCTACTTCTGCGAGCAGATGGACAACTGGAACTTCGGCTTCATCGCCCCCGCGCTCATGCACACATGGGGCCTGGAGATGTCCGACATCGGTACGGTCACGTTCTGGTATTTCGTCGGCATGACCGCGGGCGGCTTCTTCGGGGGCGTGATCTCCGACTTCATCGGGCGGCGGAAGACCTTCCTCATCTCCATCGCCACGTTCTCGTTCTTCTCGGTGCTGAACGGGTTTACGGACAACTTCCACATATTCGTCATCGCCCGTTCCATGACCGGCTTCGGCGTCTTCTGCCTCATGGTCTGCTCTCAGGCCTACATCGCCGAAATGGCCCCCGCCGAATCCCGCGGCAAGTGGCAGAACCTCGTGGCCGCCGTGGGCTTCTCCGCCGTTCCGGTCATCGGCGTCATGTGCCGCGCGATCATCCCGCTCGCCGAGGAAGCGTGGCGCTACATCTTCTACTTCGGCGGCGTCGGCCTCATCGCCTTCTTCATCGGCCTGCGCTACCTCAAGGAATCCCCCCGCTGGCTCATAGCCCGCGGCAGGCAGGAGGAAGCGGAACAGGTCGTCTTTGAAATCACCGGCACGCATGTGGATCTTTCCGAAGCCGCCAAGAACGTGCAGACCAAGGTCCCCGTCATGGAAGTGCTGACCGGCATGTTCCATCAGCAGTACATCAAGCGCACCATCGTCCTGCTCGTCATCGTGATCTTCACCAACCCCGCCACCTTCACCGTGACCAACTGGACCGCGACCTTGCTCAAGGCGCACGGCTTCTCGCTCGAGGACAGCCTCATGGCGACGACCATCATCTCCATCGGCGTGCCCGCCGGGCTGTTCTGCTCGTCCTTCATCACCGACCTCGGCGGCCGCAAGATCCCGATTATGTGCATGCTGGCCCTCCTCGCGGTGCTCGGCCCCATTTTCGGCAACATGGTCGGCTACTGGCCCATCGTCATCACCGGGCTCGTCCTGACCGCCGTCGTCATGGCCGTAGGCTTCACGGTCTTCTCGTACACCGCCGAATCCTACCCCACCCGCATGCGCAACACCGCCACCGGCTTCCACAGTTCCACAGGCCGCCTCGCCGTGGCCGCGGCCCAGCCGCTCATCCCGATGGCCTTTGCGGCGTACAGCTTCGACGGCGTATTCTGGATCTTCAGCTTCCTCTGCTTCGTCCCCGCCGTCGTCGTCGCCATCTGGGGCCAGCGCACGGGCGGAAAGTCATTGGAAGAAATCGCCTGACGCAATAAAGGGGAGGGAAAGGCGTTCTGAAAAAGGCTTTTCCCTTCCCAAAGCGCCCTACCGGCGGGGCTACCCCGCTGCCCGTAAAGCGCCATGAGAAACGATTCAGAGGCAACATCCGCCAACCCCCGTTCCGTGTAATGGAAAAGAGAAACCAATCAGGAGGACATCATGGGCCACCCGACTATTTATCCTACCGGCGTCACCGTATATAACCCCGAGAAATGCTGGAACGGCTTCACCATCTTTCAGGCTCTGGAAGTGGGCGCCGTGCTCATGAACATGAACGGGCGCGAAAACAAAGTCTGGAAGGGCGTGCACGGCTTCCCGAACAAGATTTTCCCCGGCGGCTACCTCATGACCTCGCGCGGCTCCCGTGACGGGCGCTACGGCGTGCAGGACGGCCTCGATCTCGTGCAGATCGACTGGGACGGCAATGTGGTCTGGAAGTTCGACCGCAACGAATACATCGAAGATCCGGGCATCCCCGGCCGCTGGATGGCCCGCAGCCACCACGACTACCAGCGCGAAGGCAGCACCACCGGCTACTACGCGCCCGGCATGGAGCCCAAGACCGACTCCGGCAACACCCTCGTCCTCGCGCACCGCAACGCCCGCAACCCCAAGATATCCGACAAGCAGCTCCTCGACGACGTGATCCTCGAAGTGGACTGGGAAGGCGATATCGTCTGGGAATGGCACTGCAACGAGCATTTCGACGAAATGGGCTTCCGCGAGGGCCCCAAGAACACCCTCGCCCGCGACCCCAACTACCGCCAGACGCAGCCCGAAGGGATGGGCGACTGGATGCACATCAACTCCATGTCCGTGCTCGGCCCGAACAGGTGGCATGACGCGGGCGACGAGCGTTTCCACCCCGACAACATCATCGTGGACGGACGCGAAGCCAACATCATCTTCATCATCTCCAAGGCCACCGGCAAAATCGTCTGGAAGCTCGGCCCCGACTACGACAACAGCCCGGAAGCCAAGGCCATCGGCTGGATCATCGGCCAGCACCACTGCCACATGGTCCCGCGCGGCCTGCCCGGCGAAGGCAACATCCTGATTTTCGACAACGGCGGCTGGGGCGGCTACGACGTGCCGAACCCCGGTTCCCCCACCGGCGTGAAGGCCGCCCTGCGCGACTACTCCCGCGTGCTGGAAATCGATCCCGTGGCCATGAAGATCGTATGGCAGTACACCCCCACAGAAGCGGGCTTCCTCGCCCCGATGGACTGCAACCGCTTCTACAGCCCCTTCATCAGCGGCATGCAGCGCCTGCCCAACGGCAACACGCTGATCACCGAAGGTTCCGACGGGCGCGTGTTTGAAGTCACCAAGGATCATGAGCTGGTCTGGGAATTCATCTCGCCCTACTGGGGCCGGAAGCTGCCCATGAACATGGTCTACCGCGCCTACCGCGTGCCCTACGAATGGGTCCCGCAGCTCGGCAGGCAGGAAGAGACGCCCATCGAACGCATCGACGTGAATGCGTTCCGCATGCCCGGGGCCGCCGCCCCCGGCGACCGCGATTCCGAAGTCGCCATTGAGGGCTGCGCCCCCTACGAAGGCGACAACGCCCTCTGCGTCGCCTCCGTGGACGATCCCGAGGAACAATAGCGAGGATACGGGCGGAAAGGGGCTTTTCCGGAAAAACGGGAACGCCCCTCCTCCCGTGCGGGCATCCCCGTTCACCCTTTTTGCGTTTCCCACATTCCTCTCGGCGACCTCCTCCACACGAAGAGTCCGGGCCCTGCCCGGGCTCTTTGCGTTTTCAGGGCCCATTACGCTCCGCATGCCCCGGAATCCTTCCCTCAAAAAGGCAATCCGCCTTTGCAGGCCTCCCCCACGCCGGGATCAGCCCTGCGGCTTTAATAAAAAAGAACTCCGGAGGGGCTCGCGAGCGGGGCATTTCCCGAACGAATCCGAAAGCCGGGTCCACGCCCAAACTGAGGGGCTCGCGCGCGGCATTTCCCCAAGCATTCCCGGGTGCCCCTTATGGCATCACGTTGCTGATTCTGACAAAACGGCATACCATTCCTCCGAAAATACGACAGACGCCGGGCTTGGCCCGGAAAGGATTCCCCGTGCACGATTTCCAGTCCGCCGAATCATGGCTCAGGAAGGCGCTCCGAAACGCCCCGAAGCCGCTTCCGCCCGGTGTTTTTCCGAAACTCCTCGACGAAGCGGAGCAAGCCGGTTTTTCCCACTCCACGCTTGGCGACGTCGTGGACGAGTGGTTGAACTTCGGCTATTGCCGCATCATCGATCACGTTTCCAACGACATCGAGCTGACGCCGGATGGGGACGAGTATTTCGGGCACCGGACCATTGATGAGTAGAGCTTCGCACACAACCCGCAACGCATGGAGACAGGCATGAAGGAGAGCTTCACCACCCGGAAAGGAGCGCTTTGCTGTATCGTCATGACGTGCCTTTGCAGCCTGCTGGCTACGGGCTGCGCCAGCAAATACGGCGCGCAGATGACGGACGTGCATTATTATCCCGACTGCTACCAGCCCATTGCCGATCTGCGCAGCGCCGAAAAGAACTTCAACACCACGATGGTCATGGGCACGACGATGGGCGCCCTGCTCGGCGCGGTCATCGGCGCGAGCCAGACCGGGAAGGCCGAAGGCGCGCTGGCCGGGGCCGCCATCGGCGCGGGCGCGGGCGCGGGCGCGAGCTATCTCGTCGCCAAGTACAACAACGAGCGCGACGAGCGCGTCCGCCTCGCCAGCTATGCCCGCGACCTCAACGCCGACGTCAATTCCCTGAACCGCGTGACCGCCGCCGGGCAGGTGGCCTACAACTGTTACAGCGGGAAGTTCCGGGCCGCCCTCGAAGATTACAAGGCCAAGCGCATCACCCGCGCCGAGCTTGATCAGCGTTATGCCGAAATCAAGAGCGGGCTCGCCGAGGCGTCCGCCATTCTGGGCAAGACCCTCGCCGAAGCCGACAAGCGCGAAGCCGAGTACCGGCAAGTGCTGACCGTCGAGGCCAAAAAAGCCAGCCGCCCGGTCCCCCCGGTCCAGACCGTGGCCACGGCCTCCAAGAAGACCAGCAAAACCACGAAAACCGTCACACGCAAGCAGACGGGCGACCAGCTGCAGAACCTTTCCAACGGCGTGGGCTCGTACAAGGAATCCACGGCGCAGCTCACCGCGGTGAAGTCGGATCTCGACGAGATCCAGCTACAGATGGACAAGGTGATGCTCGCTCAGGGGTAGGGAGAAAATCGAGAAAGGGGCCTTCTTCCCTTCCCCCGTCCCCCCATCCCTCTCACCCACCAAAGATTTTCGGCTGGTGGGGAGGCTGCCCGGCAGGAGTTTCCAGAGCATTGCGCTTCAAAATATCTATCATTCCCCAAAGCCCCTGCTTCAGGGAATGCTGAAGGCAGGGACCCGATACTCGTAAAAGTCTTTGGAAAGGGAGGGATGGGGTTTGGGAAAGCAAGGGGAAAGCGTGGGGGTGTCCCCCCTTTCTTGAGAAAAGGTTCCCCTCCCCCAACGCCTCACCGAAGGTGCATCTATGGGTAATCCTCTTCATTTCATACAGGCTTCGGACACGTCGGCCTTCGCCGCCCTGCACACGGAACAGGGCGCGATCCCCTCGCAGTACGAGGCGTTGCAGGCCCATCTGAAAAAGATCGGGCTTGGCCGGTTCGGCACGCTGTGGGCCGAGCCCGTCACCGGACAGGCCACCCCGGCGGGGTACGCCTCCGTCTCGTGGTATACGCCTCTGGAAGGCGTCGGCACGCCCCTCTCCCGCCTCGACGGGGGGGAAGCCGAGCAGGCCCGGGCCGCCCTGCGCCGGGCCCGGGAAGCCGTCGCGCCGCACCTCGACGAGACGCCCGGCGGCGTCCTGCTCCGCAAGGCACTGTTCATCCCTTCGGCGGACAATGTTTTTGTCGTCAACGGCCATCCCGTGCTCGTCAACTGGGGGCTGCTCCCGCAAGGCGCGGACGAAGCCACGACCCCGATCCTCTGGGGTGAGCCCGAAAGCGGGGAAGCCCCTATCGGAACAGGGGCCGGAACGCTGGCCGGGACGGCGGGGACTTCCGCAGCCGTGGCCGCAGGGGCCGCAACCGGCGCAGGCAAGGCCATTCCCGGCGCCACCCGCGCGGCTGGCGCGTCCTCCGGGGCGGGCGCCCCACATACGGGCGCAACCGGAACGGCGGCCGGGGCCATCGCCGGGGCAACGGCGGGAAACGTCATTGTCCGGCGCAGCCGTGCCGGGCTCTTCGGAGCCCTGCTCCTCGGCATCCTGCTCGGCGTGATCCTGCTTTTCCTCCTGCGTTCCTGCGCGCCGACGGCCCCGGAACAGCCCGCCGTCCCGGAAACGCCCCCGGTTCCGGCCGAGTCCCCGGAAGAAGCCGCCCGGAAGGCCGAATGGGCCAACCTGCTCAGGGAAAAGGCTTTCTGGCAGGGTCTGCTGGAATTGACGCCGTGCGAGCTGAAGGCCTTCTTTGACGGCAACGCCGAAAAAACGGAGGCGAAACCCGGCTCTCAAGACGCCGCCCCCGGCAAGGCGGCCCCGGAAGCCTCGCCCGGGGAAGCCGTCCCCGGCATCGCCCTGCCGCCAATGCCTTCCGCCAATGCCACGGCCCCGGCAAAGGCCGTCGATCTCTCCACGCTCACCATCCCGCAGCGCCTCGAACAGGGCACGGTGCTCATCCTCGCGCCCGTCCCCGGCGGCGCGCAGCAGGGGACCGGCTTTTTCATCAACCCCGATCACGTCCTGACCAACCGCCATGTCGTGGCCAACGCCATCGACGACATGGTGATGGTGACCAACGCCAACCTGCGCGGGGCGCGCCGGGGCGTGGTGGTCGCGCGCAGCGATACGCCCGGATACGATTTCGCACTCATCAAGGTGATGCTCGCCGAAGGGGATCAGGCCCCCGCCCTCCCGCTGTCCGCGGCCGTCAGCCGCACGGACAAGGTGAGCGCATGGGGTTTCCCCGCCCTCGTTTCCGAGCAGGACCCCGCCTACCTGCGGCTCCTCAAGGGCGACTTCAACGCCGTCCCCGAGGTCGTGTTCACCGACGGCGTGGTCAACGCCATCCTCCAGACCTCGCCCCGCAATATCGTGCACTCCGCCGTGGTCTCGCAGGGCAACAGCGGCGGCCCGCTGGTCAACGAGAAGGGCGACGTCATCGGCATCAATACCTTCATCAGGCTTGATGCGGACTCCAACCGCCAGACCCAGACCGCGCTCGGCAGCGACGCCATCATGGCCTTCCTGCGGGAGAAGGGCATCCCCTTCACCGAACACAAATGAACCGTTCCTGAACAAGGATAGTCAGATATGGCCGGATATTTCATTCTCTCCACCCGGAAGGGCGACTACCGCGCGCTGGCGTTTCAGGGCTCGCAGGTCTTCACCTGCCATGCCCAGCTGAGCGGGCTGCTGCGGGCCCATCTCGGGGAAGCGCATGCCCGCCTGCTGGCCGAGCCGCTCATGGACCCGCAGGGGGCGGCGGTGGACTGGTACACGACGGGCCCCGTGCAGCCCCTCGCCGGGCTTTCCCCCGAAGCGCAGGAAGCCGTCAAAACGCGGCTGCAGGGCCTCCTTTCGGATATCGAAGAACTGGCCGCCAGCCTTCAGACGGACAGCGATCCCTATAAGAGCCTGTGCGGCACCATGCTGCATCTGGCCACCCGCTTCCCCACCCCGGAATGCGTGTACGCCTCCCTTCCCGCCCCCTCGGGCGATCCGGCGGCCCAGCCGCAGCCCGTGCTGGTCTGCTGGGGCATGGCCCTCTCCTCCGCCGCGGCGCAGGAAGGCATCTATGCGATGGGGGCCGCCCCGTTCTCCGCCGTGCCGCAAACGCCCCTCGCCAGCGGCGCGTCCGGCGACCCCGACCGCATCGTCCGCGAAGGCGACGTGGCGGAATGCCCCGCCGCCGCCCCGATACCGCCGACGGTTGCGGCCGAAGGCGAACCGTGGTGGAAAAAGCTCCTTATGCTCCTGCTCGGCCTGCTGCTCGCGCTGCTGCTGTTCTGGGGGCTGCATTTCTTTTTCCCGTGGGTTCCCCCGCTGCCCCTGCCCGCGGGATGCGCGAGGACGCCCGCCGTCGAAGCGCCGCAACCCGCCCCCGCCGTGCAAGCCTCGGAGCCCGGGCCTTCCGAGGCGGATCTGACGGCCTTGCGCGCCGAGCTTGAAGTCTTGCGGCAGGCGGCCCAGAAACGCGCCGAAGCCTGCCAGCCTCCCGCGCCGCCCGCCGTGGAACCCGCCGGGCCCAAGGAAGAACCGCCTGTGGAGCCCCCCAAGGATCTGGGCGATCTGCTCGGCGATCTGACCGCCATCCCCCAAGAGGAACCAAAACCCGAACCGAAGAAGGAGCAGCCCGCGCCGAAGAAGGAAGAGCCCAAGCCCGAACAGCCCAAGGAAACCCCGAAAAAGGGCGATCCCATGAAGCTGCCGGACAAGGACGACAAGTCGATGGACTTCCTCGACGGCTGCTGGAATTGCCGCACCGGGCTCTCGGACACGCGGGGCAACCCGATCAAGGTCCGCTTCTGCTTCGGCAAAAACGGCAAGGGCCAGATCTCCATCATCGACCGTCAGGGCAAGACCTACACGGGCCGGGCCGACGCGCAGATGCGGAACGGCAGGCTGCACATCGACACCGGAGACGCCACCAGCCCCAAGTCACGGGGCAGCTTCAACGGCCTCCGCATCGACTGCAGCCCCGGCGCGGGCAACGACGCCATGTGCTACGGGCGCAACAAGGGCGACAACTCCCCGTGGAGCGCGAAGTTTTTCAGGGACTAGGGAAATCGGGGAGGGAATCCTTCTGAAGAAGGGCTTCCCTCTCCTCTCCCCGAACCCCACCCCTCTCCCTCCCAAGACTTTCAACCGGTGGGGAGGCTGCGCGAAAGGTCGTTCCCGTTTTGAGACGCCGCGAGATAAGGCTCAATAAATGAAGGGCCGCCCATTTCTCAGCGCAACAGGTTGCCATTCCGGGGCGCATAGGAGAAACTTTTCCGGTGCGGTTCAAGGATGCAGGTGCCGCGCAAACTTTTTTCACGCCGCCCCCGCCGTTGGCCCCGGGATGCCTCCGGAGGGAAAGGGGCGAGGTTGCGGGAGGAAGGGGGAAATACGGGGGATGCTCCGCTTTCCCCGGAAGGACTGCCCTCCCCCATTTCTAAGGACTCCTTATGAACTACACGTCAGCAGTGAGCATCATACCGGGCGGCTGCCCGCAGTTTCTGGATTGCCGCCTCGATACGAGGAGCCTCGGCAGGTTCTGGGCGTACTTCCGCGAGATCCCGCAGACCGGGGAATCGGCCATCGCCTCGGCGCGCCGTCAGGTGGAGCTTGTCCCCGTGCCTCTGGACGGCAACGGGCAGCCCGGCGACTACGACTACAAGATCGACGCGAACCGGGCGCTTGAGGCGTTTACGGGGCGCTGGGTTCCCGTGCCCTTCCTGCGGCTCTCCAACGAGCAGTGGAAGGACGGCGCCTTCAAGTGCGAAAAGGGGCCGAGCAACTGGGCGCGCCTGTATGTCAGCCGCGAGGAGCCGGGGGACGCCTACCGCCTGACGTTCCTGTTCGATACGACCATCGAGGAACGCGAGCAGCCCACGGGCCAGTATTTCGCCCTGTGCGACGACGACGTGGCGGAAAACGCCCGCTTCTCCCTCTCGCCCCAAAGCCGCGACAACGCGTGGTTCCTCAACACGCTGTGGGTCGACGAGTGGATCGCCGAAATCTACGACGCCCACCAGACCGCCCGCCACAACGGGCGGACCACATGGCGCGAGAACACGCCGTTCATCATGGAGCACCTCGCCACCTACCTCACGCTCCTTGAGGCGCTCGCCGCGTGCGGGGCCGTCCCCACCGTGCGCGTGGTGGACCCCGCCCACCTCACGCCCGTGGACGTGGATCTCGTGCTCGACCTCGGCAACTCCCGCTCCACCGGGATGCTCGTGGAAACCCTCCCGCAGCGCCAGACCAACCTGAACGACAGCTACCTGCTCCAGATCCGGGACCTGAGCCAGCCGGACCGCACCTATACCGGGCCGTTCGCCACGCGCATCGAGTTCGCGGAGGCCACCTTCGGCAACCCGCGCCTGAGCGCCCGCTCGGGCCGCAGCACCCCGGCCTTCGTCTGGCCTTCGGTGGTGCGCGTCGGCCCCGAGGCCGCCCGCCTCGCCCAGCACTCCGTGGGCGCGGAAGGCAATACGGGCATGTCCAGCCCCAAACGCTACCTGTGGGACGAGTCCCCGCGCGCGCAGCAGTGGCGCTTCAACGCATGGGGCACCGGCTCCGAGCTGGAGCCGCCCGTCACCCGGGGCGTGTTCATCCAGCAGATCAACCGCGAAGGCACCCCGCTGTGCTGCTTCGACGACGCGGGCGTGTCCCCGCGCCCCAAAATCCTGCGCACACAGCAGCCCGAAGTGGCGTTCGAGGCCCATTTCACCCGCAGTTCGACCATGATGTTCCTGCTCAGCGAGATCATCATGCACGCGCTCGCCACCATCAACTCCCCGGCGCAGCGCGGCGAGCGCGAACAGCCAGACGTCCCCCGCCGCCTCAAGCGGATCATCTTCACCGTGCCGAGCGCCATGCCCATCGCCGAGCAGCGGATCTACCGCCGCTGGGTGACGTGGGCCGTACGCATGATCTGGGAAACCCTCGGCTGGGGGCAGTGGTACACGACCAGGCAGGGCCTGCGCGACACCCGCCCGGACTACCGGGTCAGCCCGGAAGTGCGCTGCAGCTGGGATGAGGCCACCTGCACCCAGCTGGTCTACCTCTACAACGAGATCACCGAAAAATTTCAGGGCGACGCCCGGCACTTCTTCGCGCTCATGGGCCGCAAACGCGGCGCGGACGGGCCATCCCTGCGCATCGCCAACGTGGACATCGGCGGCGGCACCATCGATCTGAGCGTCACCACCTTCGCCGTCACCGGGGACGAGGCCACGGCCGCCCGCATCAAGCCGCACATGGAGTTCCGCGACGGCTTCAACATCGCGGGCGACGACGTGATCCGCGAGATCGTCGAGCAGCATGTCCTGCCCTGCATCGGCAAGGCCACGGGCCTCTCCGATCCCCGCAACCTCCTCGGCCAGCTTTTCGGGCGCGACACCGTGGGCGGCTCGCAGCGCAACCGCGCCCTGCGCACCCAGTTCGCCCGCCAGATCGCCGGGCCGGTCGTCACCCGGATGCTCGAAGGCTACGAACAGGCCGATCTGCTCGTGGGCAGCGTGCAGGAGCGCAAGCTCTCCGCGTTCTTCCAGCCCGAGCACGCCCCGCAGGAGGCCGATCCCGCGCCTTCCGAAGCGGAAGCCCTGCCGGAATACCCTTCCGCCGCACTCGTCCGGTACATCGACGAGGCCGTGGAACGCCAGACGGGCAAGCCGTTCAACCTGATGGATGTCGCCCTGCGCATCGATCCCCGGGCCATCGACAGGACCATCCGCAACACGCTCGGCCAGATCCTCGCCAACCTGTGCGAGGTGATCCACGCCTGCAATTGCGACCTGCTCCTGCTCACCGGGCGGCCTTCCAAGTGGCACGCGATTATTTCCAGCTTCTTCGCCAAGCTTCCCGTCCCGGCTGACCGCATCATCCCCATGCGCGATTTCCGGGTGGGAAGCTGGTACCCCTTCGCGGACAACCGGGGCGAGATCACCGACCCCAAGACGACCGTGGTGGTCGGGGCCATCCTCTGCGCCCTGTCCGAAGGCCACCTTGAGGGCTTTTCCTTCGACACGGGCTCGCTGTTCCTCAAGTCCACGGCCCGGTTCATCGGCGCGATGGACGCGGGCGGGCAGATCCGGCAGTCGCAGGTCTGGTTTGAAGTGGATACGGACAATCCCTCCGGCGGCGAGCTGCACAAGGCCATCCAGTTCTCCGGCCCGATCCCCATCGGCTTCCGGCAGCTTGAGGCCGAACGCTGGACGACCACCCGTTTCTACATGATGGATTTCGCCTCGCCCGCCGCGCGGAACAACGCCCGCAACCGCCTGCCCTACACGGTGAAGCTTACGTTCACCGTGGCGGATCTCGCCGACGCGCCCGGCGCTGCGTCCCGGGACGAGGGCGAGCTTGCCGTCGGTGAAATCGAAGCCGTGGACGGCACCCCGGTCAACCCGCGCGACCTCGAAATCCGTCTTCAGACCCTCCCCGCCGACGAGGGCTACTGGCTTGATACCGGCGTGTTGAATATTTTGTAGAAAGGCGGAAGACTGGAGGGGGCGGGAAACGGTTGCGGAACAGCGGCGGACTGCTCCTTGTTGGTAGTTTCCCGGTTCCGCGTGAAGAAACAAGGGGCGGCCTCTTGCCGTTCCACGACATGAAAAAGGGGCACGACTGACCCGCTCGGAACGGCGGCACAGTGTTTTGCGCTGAAAAAGCGAAGCGTTTCGACACGAAACCATGCGCCGCCGCTCTGAGGGGGTCTGGGGAGAAATCCGACCCCAAGGGCGGCGAAGCCGTGACCGTTAGGCGCGCGTGCGAACCTTGCGGCCATCGCACGCAGGACGATTCCCCCCCAGCCAGCCGGGAGGCATTCCTCTTATGACCAGAGACGATCAGAAACTTGTCGAACAGTGCGAAGCGGGCATCAGGACGCTTGCGGACGTGGACGAATGGGTCCGGGCCAACCCGCAGGCGACGGGCTCCTCCGGCGAGGCGCTCCTGCGCGAGAGCAACCGGCTCGCCCGCGCCCTGCGCAAGGAGGCCGCCACCGCCGCGCGGAAAATGTGCGTGGGCGTGTTCGGCCCGAGCCAGTCCGGGAAGTCCTACCTCATCTCCGCGCTGGCGCAGGATGCCGACGGCTCGCTCCTCGCGGCGCTCGGCGACGAATCCGCCGACTTCATCCAAGACATCAACCCGGCGGGCGGCAAGGAATCCACGGGCCTCGTCACGCGCTTCACCCTGACGCCGGACGATGCCCCGGCCATGTTTCCCGTGAAACTGCGCCTGCTGTCCGAACTGGATATCGTCAAAATCCTGACGAACACCTACTACGCCGACTGCCGCCACCTCACCCCGCCCGACGAGGACGCCCTCGCCGCCCGCGTGGACGAACTGGCGAAAAAGGCCAAGGGCGCGCCGTGGCAGGCATCCTTCAGCGAAGACGACATGATCGACCTGAAAGAATACGTCACCCGCAATTTCCGGGCCGCCGCCGTGGTCCAGAAGCTTGAGCATCTGTACTGGCCCAAGGCCATCCACGCCGCCGGGCGCCTCGCGCCCGAAGATCGCGCGAGGCTGTTCGAAATGTTGTGGGACGAGGCCAAGCCGTTCACCGGGCTGTACCTGCGCCTGCGGGGCGTGCTCGACGCGCTCGGCTATCCCGATGAAGCGTTTTGCGGCAAGGAAGCCCTGCTCCCCCGGGAAACCAGCATCATCGACGTGGAAACGCTGCGCGGGCTTGGAGAAACGGAAGGCGCGGACAGCCTCGAGCTGGTCACGAAAGACGGACGCCGGGCCACTGCGGGC
This sequence comes from uncultured Desulfovibrio sp., assembly GCA_900553145.1. Taxonomy (GTDB): domain Bacteria; phylum Desulfobacterota; class Desulfovibrionia; order Desulfovibrionales; family Desulfovibrionaceae; genus Bilophila. Next base: position 5,111 of record USCL01000028.1, on the reverse strand, counting down.
CGGGCCGAAGCCGCCGCCCTCACGGCGGAACTGGCTATCACCATGTGCCACAAGCCCGATGACTTTTTTGAGCATACCGACCTGCTCGACTTTCCCGGCTACCGCTCGCGCCTCAAGACCGACGACGTGGCCCGCGAACTCGCCAAGCCCGATCAGCTCCGCCAGTTCTTCCTGCGCGGCAAGGTGGCCTACCTCTTCGAGCGCTACAAGACGGATCTCGAACTGACCAGCATGCTCCTGTGCATCGGGCCCAGCAATCAGGAAGTGCAGGACCTGCCCGCCGTCATCAGCGACTGGGTGTCCGACGCCGCGGGCAAGACGCCCGAACTCCGGCAGGGCCGCCACACTACGCTGTTCCTCGTGCTGACCAAGTTCGACATGGAGTTCGAGAAGAAAAAGGGCGCGATGGACGACGAAACCCGCTGGTCCAACCGCCTGCACGCCTCGCTCCTCGACTTTTTCGGCAAACAGCACGACTGGCCCGAACAGTGGACGCCCGACCACCCGTTCAACAACACCTTCTGGCTCCGCAATCCGAAATTCCGCTGGGAAGCGGTCATCGCCTTCGACGGCGAGCGGGAAACGGGCATCCGCCCCGAGCAGGAAGCCTATGTCGCGGACATGGAGGCCAAGTTCCTGAACACGCCCGAAGTGCGCCGCCACTTCGCCGATCCCGAAGCCGCATGGGACGCCGCGTTCACCCTCAACGACGGCGGCGTGGCCTTCCTGCGCCGCCGGCTGCGCCCGGTGTGCGACCCGGCCATCAAACGGTCGCAGGTCGCGGATCGCGTGGCCGACAACCTGCGGCCCTTCGTGGAGCACCTGCGCCGCTTCCACCGCATCGACGACAAGGCCGCCCTGCGCGAGCAGCAGCGCCAGCTCGGCATGCGCCTCGCCCGCGGCCTCGCCCTCACCGCCCAGAACCAGCGGTTCGGCGAACTGATCCGGGCCATGCTCATGCGGGATCACGAGCTGTACGCCCTCTATTATCAGGTCGAAAACCGGCTGCAGCGCGAGGACGAACAGGCCCCCGCGCCGCAGCCGAGCATGGGCAGCGCAGCCAGCGCGCAAGACATCATGGACGACCTGTTCGGCGACATGGCCCCGCCCGCGGCGGATGCCGCCGAAACGCCCGAAGCGGCCCGGCAGCCGCTGGACGAGGCGGGTTCGCGGAACTCGTCGTCGGCGCGTGGATCGAACAGCTCAACGCCCTCGCCGCCGATCCCGTCCGCCAGCGGTATTTCGGCCTCGAAGCCGCCGACTTCGGGCAGCTTGTCCACGAACTCATCCAAGGCATGTCCCGCCTCGGCCTCGAAAAGGCTATGGCGCAAGCCGTGCGCGACGTGTCCGGCTACCGCAACATCCGGCGCGACAAGCTCATCTGGCGGCAGGCCAGCATGGCGGCCTATTGCGTCAACGCCTTCGTGGACTGGCTCGGGTTCAACCCCGCCTCCGTCCCCGAGGCCAAACGGGCCATCCAGCTCGCCGGGCGCACCCGCACCCTCTTCGCGCAGCAGCCCGATCCGGAAGGCTACCCCGCCCTTGCCGCCGAACCCCTTGCATTTGACAGGCAATACTATACCGATTGGCTGGCGGCGCTCGTGCACCTCATCGAAGGCAACGCCGACTACGAAGGCGGGCAAACCTTCGATCCGGAGCAGAACGCCCGCCTCGGCCGACTCATCGACAACCTGAACCCCTCCGCTTTTACGCAGGACAATTGACATGACGTTTCGCTGCGCACTTCGTTTTGAACCGGACAAGGCCAAAGGGCCGGGCTACGGCCTCATTCTGGCCTCCTGCCCCGGCTTTGCCGGAACCCCGGACGCCCTCCGCTACATGATCAAAGATCCCTCCAGCGGCATGAGCCTCGGCCCCAACGGCTGGCAGCCCGGGGACGAGCACCTCGCGCCGGATTCCGTCGCCCCCTCCGGCGAAATCCTCGCCTTGGCGGTAGGCCCCTCCGTAGTGGACAGCCTCGAATTGCAGGCCATCTATCAGGTGGTGCTGTTCACCGACGCCGAGCACGTATGGCAAGGCGGCCTCAGCATCAACCGGATCGTCTATTCCCGCGATCCCAGCCTTCTGCCCGATCTGGAGCTTGCCCCCAAACCCACGGCTCCCGCCGGACGCGATCCCCTGCCCATGCCGGAGATCGAAACCGGCCCCGCGCCAGCGTCGCTTTCGCTTGATCCGCAAGCCGCATCAGCCGTCCCCTCCAGCGAACTGCTGGATCTGAGGGAACGCCCCAAAAGCTACAAGAGCCTCGTCCTGAACATCATTTTTGCCATCCTCACGGTGATCCTGCTCGCCGGGGCGGGATACTTCGTCTATACGCGGGTGTTGCCCAAGACGGACACGACGCTGGAGGAAAAGCCCGCCGAAGTCCTGAAGCATGAAGCGGCGGATCTGCCCCCCGGTCAGGAAGCGCCCGTGAAATACTCGCCCGACGACATCAAGGGCCCCAAGGGCTTGCAGGTCGCCCGCGACGCGCTCAAGCGCAAAGTGGAACCCGACACGGCGATGGCCCTCGCACAGCAGCTTTTCGCCGCTGCCGACGACGCCAAGGCGCAGGACGGCGCGTTCCTGATCGCCGACGACCTCGCCAAGAAGGGCAACGCGCAGGCCCTGCTCATGCTCGGGGACTTCTATTCCCCGCAGCAGCCGCAGCGCGGAACCATCCAGAAGGACGCCGACATCGCCCGCGACTGTTACAAAAAAGCCCTTGCCGCCGGTGCCGCCGAAGCGCGGCAGCGGCTGGATACGCTGAAGTAGAGAGAGAGAGAGAGAGAGAGAGAGAGAGAGAGAATATTGGGGAGGGGAATCTTTCTTCAGAAAGATTCTCTTCCCCCCCCCCTCAAACCCGCCAGCGCGGAGCCCGCCCCATCCTCTTCAAAGGCTTTTGTAAACGGGGCACATGGCGGTTACGGGAGCGCGGCGGCCTTCTCCTTGGCGGCGTTTTCCCGGGGACGCCTCCTTTCCTTCAGTACAAAACGCCTGTTACTGCAAAAAACCTTATCTTGAGCTGAGGCGTCATGCCCCGGCCTCCGAAGGCACCATCCCGACAGGAGAATCCCATGAAACGAATCCTCATCGCCCTATTGACGGTATTCGCGCTCGCCGCGGGCTGGACGCCGGCGGCGCATGCGGCGGATCGCACGCCCTTATTGATGGAAGGCAAGAAAACCCTGTATCAGCGGGTAATCACCCATCCCGGCGCGAACCTGTACGCCGGACAGGGGGAAGGTTCCACGATCATCCAGAAGGCCGTGCGCCCGTTCAGCGTGTTCTACGTGTACGCCCGCGACGGGAACTGGCTTGAAGTCGGCGCGTCCGCCACAAAGCCCGACGGCTGGATGAAGGCCGGGGACACCACCGCATGGAATCAGGCCCTGACCCTGCTTTTCACCGACCGCTCGCAGCGGCAGCCGGTCCTGTTCTTCAAGGATCACAAGGCGATCATGGATGTCTGCCAGGCGGAGGACTTGCCGGGCAGCCTCGCAAAACTCCGCGCCGAAGCCAAAGCCGCGCAACAGGGCGACGCCCCGGCGGATCTGCCCATCCTCGCCGTGGAACCCGACGACGCCCAAGGGGCCGTCTCGCGCGACCGCTTCTACCTGATGCCCATCCTGAAAGTGGACACGCCGTTCGAGGGGACCAAGCTCCTTGAGGTGGCCTCCATCGATCCCGGCAGCGCCGGGGACAAGCCCGGCGCACAAGCTTCCAAAGACGCCAAGGACGACGGCGTCCCGCGCACGGGCATCGCGATGGTCATCGACACGACCATTTCCATGAAGCCCTATATCGACCAGAGCCTCAACGTGGTGCGGGCCATTTTCGACTCCGTGGCCAGGGACAAGCTGGACGACAAGGTCTCCTTCGGCATCGTGGCCTTCCGCAACAGCACGAAGGCGTCCCCGAAGCTCGAATACGTCACCAAAATCGTCAGCGATTTCCGCGACGCCACCAAGCGCGACGAACTGGAAAAGGCCCTTGCCGGGCTTGAGGAAGCCAAGGCGTCCAGCCATTCCTTCAATGAGGATTCCCTTGCCGGGGTCAAGGCCGCGCTCGATCAGCTGAACTGGCAGCCCTACGCCAACCGCGTGCTGCTCCTGATCACGGATGCGGGGCCGCTGCCCCTGAGCGACGCCAACGCCTCCACAAGCCTCGACGTGCGGGAACTGGCCGACCTTGCGGCCTCCCGCAACATCCGTCTGGTCGTGGCGCACGTCCGCACGCCCGCCGGAAAGGGCAACATCGACTACGCCGCCAAGGCCTACACGGCGCTGTCCGCCGTGCCCGGCGGCAAGAGCGCGTACATCCCGATTCAGGCCACGGACGCCGCCAAGGGCAGCGACTCCTTCGCCAAGGCCGCCACGGGCCTGTCCTCCGCGCTGGTTTCGAGCGTGAAGCAGGCCCTTGCCGGAAAAGCTCCGGTCAAGCCGCAGGAAACGCCCGCCCAATCGCCGGAAGATCGCGCCAAGCAGATCGGCGAGGAGCTCGGCTATGCCATGCAGCTTGAATACCTCGGCAAAAAGCAGGGGACCCGCGCGCCGGAAGTCGTGACCTCGTGGATTGCCGACGCGGATCTCGACGCCCTCAGCGCCGGGAAGCCGGTCAGCGCGGTGACGGTCGCCGTGCTGCTGACCAAAAACCAGCTCAGCGACTTGCAGCGCCAGCTCAAGATCATCATCGACAACGCGGAACGGACCCGCAAGACGGATTCCCGCGACTTCTTCCAAGGCATCCTGTCCGCCTCGGCGCAACTTGCCCGCGATCCGGCCTCCTTCTCGCAAAAGCCCGGCGCGAACCTCCGCGACATGGGCGTGCTCGGTGAATTTCTCGACGATCTGCCCTACAAGAGCGACATCATGCTGCTTTCCGAGGACGACTGGTACCGCATGAGCGTCGGCGAGCAGACTGCCTTCATCAACCGCCTCAAGTCCCGCGTCGCCCGCTACGAAGAATACGACCGCGACGTCAACAACTGGGAAAGCTTCGGGGCCAAAGACCCCGGCGACTGGGTTTACCGCGTCCCGCTGGCGATGCTGCCGTAGAGAAAGAATTGGGGAGGGGGAGGAAGAACCCTTCTGAAGAAGGGCTTCTTCCTC
>USCL01000027.1 GCA_900553145.1 uncultured Desulfovibrio sp. | reverse complement strand
ATGAAATGTATCAAAACCGAGGACGCGGTCGGCCATGTTCTGTGCCACGACATGACGCAGATCATCCCGGGCAAGGAAAAAGGCGCCGCGTTCGTCGCCGGACAGGAGCTTTCCGCCGGGGACATCTGCCGCCTCCAGCAGATGGGCAAAAACCGCGTTTACGTTCAGGAGAACACGCCGCACCCCGAAGGCTGGGTGCATGAGGACGACGCCGCCCGCGGCTTCGCCCGGCTCATGCCCGGCGACGGCGTGGAAGTGGAGGCCGCCCCGCGCGAAGGCAAGGTCAACTTCCGGGCCACGCGCGACGGCATGCTGCTGGTGGACACGGAGCGCCTTGAACGCTTCAACCTCGTGCCCGACGTCATGTGCTGCACGCGCCACACCTACAGCGTGCTCACAGCCGGGACGCGGCTCGCCGGAAGCCGGGCCATCCCGTTGTTCCTCTCCCGCCCCGGATTCCTCAAGGCGCTTTCCGTGCTGGAAGACGGCCCGCTGTTCAAGGTCGTGCCCATGCGCAAGGCCAAAATCGGCATCCTCGTGACCGGGACAGAAGTGTTTCAGGGGCTGATCGAGGATCGTTTCGCGCCCATCATCACCCAGAAGGCGCAGCAGCTCCGCTGCGACGTGGTCAAGACGCTCTTTGCCCCGGACGATGCGGGACTCATCGTCCAAGGCGTGCGCGACCTGCTCGGCGCCGGGGCTGACCTCATCGTCACCACGGCGGGCATGTCCGTCGATCCCGACGACCTCACCCGCAAGGGCCTCACCGAGGCGGGGCTTACGGACACCCTCTACGGCGTGCCCGCCCTGCCCGGCACCATGACCCTCATCGGACGCATCGGCGGCGCGCAGATCATCGGCGTGCCCGCGTGCGCGCTGTTCTTCAAGACCACCGTCTTTGACGTCATCCTGCCCCGCATGCTCGCCGGGGTGCCCATCACCCGCCTCGATCTCGCCAAGATCGGCAACGGCGGCCTGTGCATGGAATGCAAGGTCTGCACGTTCCCCAAGTGCCCCTTCGGAAAAGTCTGATCCGCCGGAGAAAACAACGAGGGGAAGCCTTTCTTCGGAAAGCGCTTCCCCTTTTCTGTTACCCGAACAGGGCGTCGGCGTTGCTGCAATAACGATCGATGTCGGCGTCGCTGAGTTCCGCCTTTTCCTGAAGGTGCATCATGGCGTCGCCCGGATCGTACAGCGGGTAATCGCTGCCGAACAGGATGCGATCCTGCGGGTGCCTGCGGAGGATGGCCTTGAGGAGTTCGGGCCGGATGAACGGGGTGGAGCTGGACGTATCCAGCCACACGTCGCGCCCCACCAGCGCCTTGAGGGCGTGCTCCCACTGATGGTACCCGCCGAGATGCCCGGCGATGCAGCGCAGGCGCGGGAAGCGATCCAGCAGGGCCGCCAGCTTGTACGGGCAGGAAGGGTTCTTTTCCGGCGGCACGTTGTCCCCGATGTGGAACAGGAAAACGAAGTCGTCCTGCGCCGCCTCAAAGATGGGCAGGAGCCGGGGATCGTCCAGCCAGAAATGCTGAAAGTCGGGGTGGAGCTTGATCCCCCGGATGCCCACTGCCTTCAGGCGCTCCAACTGGCTTTCCCATGCATCATAGCCGGGGTGGAGCGTGCCGAAGGCCATTACCTCGGGATGCCCGCGCTGGAGCGTCACGGCGTAGTCGTTGGCCGGGACGACCTGCCCCGGCGTGGTCGCCGCGCACAGCACCACACAGCGGCCTATGCCCGAACGCTTCTCCCGCAGCAGCAGATCGGCGATGGTCCCTTCGCCCACGCAGTCGAGCTGGTAGGCTTCGTTGAGGTGCTCCACCGCGTGGTGGGCGATTTTCGGATGAAACGCGTGCGTATGGATGTCTGTAAACATGATCCTGTCCGGAGGCTGATTCAGGGAAAAGGCCCGCTTTTACCCCGCGGGCACAGCTCCTGAACATACGTTCGGCGCGGCCCGTTGTCCACAGGACGCACAAGGCCGCCTGCAAACCGGACGCGGCGATCTCCGCCGGACGGCATCGCCAGCCTTACGGAAGGCCGCCTACAGGCCGAACAGCCGTTTCACCGCGCCGAGCCGCGCATCGTCGAGCGCGCCGCCGTACCCCCGGGATACGGGCTCCAGCCCTCCGAACCTGGCGGCGACGACGGCCTTGATGGTCGCCACGAAGTCATCCCCGATCGTATAGATGGATGAAAGCCGCCCGATTTCCCGATGCGCCGTGCACAGTTCCGCGAACTGGCCCGAACGGAACGCCGTTTTCGCCTGCGTGAACAATTCGGGGACCACGTTGTTCAGGCCGGACAGCACGCCGTCCCCGCCGTTCATCAGGTTGGGGATGAAGTATTCGTCGAACCCGCACAGCACCGAAAAATCCTCGCGGGACTCGGACACGGCGCGCACGATGGCCCGCGTGTGCGAGGCGCAGTCCACCGTGTCCTTCACGCCCATGAACCGGGGATAACGGGCGGCGAGCGTGGCGATCAGGGCGGCGTCCACGTCGCATCCCGTACGCGCCGGGAAATTGTAGATGAGCCATTCCCCTTCAAAACGCGCGCCCAGCGTATCGAAATACGCCTCCAGCTGACGCGGGGTCTGCGCGAAATAGTAGTGCGGCAAGGCCATGACCGCCTCATACTCTTCCGAATAGGCCGCGTCCGCCAAGCGCGTCATGTCCTCCATGCAGGTGCCGGACACGTTGGCGATCAGCGGCAGATGGGTCATGGTCCGCGCCGCATGGATCAGGCTGACCCGCTCGTCCATGCTCAGGGCCGTGAATTCCCCGATGCTGCCCATCAGCAGGATGCCGTCCGTCCCGGCTTCCGAGAGGCGGGAGAAATGCTTTTCCAGAGCGGCGAGATCCAGCTTCCCGTCCGCGTCGAACGGCGTGATCGAGGGGCACCACGCCCCCGTATATTTTTTCTTGCTTTCCGGCATTGCCCACTCCTTTGGCTGTACTGTTGCGCGAAGATGCATGTCCCCAAACCTTTCGGCTGATGGGGAGGAACCGCGCACGCCCCCCCATGCATGGGACGGCGCGGCCCGCCCGCAAGGCGGGCGGCTCCCCATCAGGCGAAAGCCTTGGGAACGGGAAGGGGGAGCCCCCTCCCCCCGTTATTCCCTCACCAGCCGGCCGTATGCCGCACCGTACAGGACGACGCAGACAAAGCAGCACAACGGCAGGACAAACGCCGCCGCGGTATGCGTGTAATCCGCGATCAACCCCATGAAATACGGCATGATCGCCCCGCCCACGATCGCCATGATCATGTAGGAGCCGCCGATCTTCTTGCGGGTTCCGAGGTTTTTGGTCCCCATCGCAAAAATGGTCGGGAACATGATGGAAATGAAGAAAAACACCGCAATGAGCGCAATGACCGATACGTATTCGACGGCGGCGAACACCACCCCCGTCAGGATCACGCACGCGACGCCGTACGCCGCGAGCAGCTTCGCGGGGGCGATCTTGGTCATGATGCCCGTGCTCACGAAACGGCCTATCAGCAGGCAGAGCATGGCGATGGACAGGAAGAACGCGCCCTGCTGCGCCGTGCCGCCGGGCCAGCACTCGATGTACAGGTTGATGAAGAACGCCCCGATGCCGACCTGCGCCGCCACATACAGGAACTGCGCCGCCACCCCGGCGACGAACTCCTTGTGCGCCAGCAGGGAATGCTTCATCAGGGCCGCCTCGTCCGCCTCCTCATTGTTCCGCAGGTCGGGCAGCTCGGCCTTGGCGAACAGGATCGCCAGCAGGATCACCACGCAGGCAATGCCCACATACGTCATCCTGACGGCATCAAGCCCGCCCCCGCCGCTCCCCTCGTCGCCGCCGAAGAACAGCAGCCCCCCGAGCAGCGGCCCGGTGAACTGGCCGAGCCCGTTGAAGGACTGGGAGAGGTTCAAGCGGGTTTCCGCCGTTTCCGCCGACCCGAGGGCCGAGGAATAGGAGTTGGCCGCCGTCTCCAGACACCCGAGCCCGAGCGCGATGACGAACAGCGCGAACAGGAAGAACGCGAAGCTGGCGACGCCCGCCGCCGGGACGAACAGCAGGGCCCCTATCGCGTAGAGGCACAGGCCGCACAGGATGCCCGCCTTGTAGCCCTTCCATTCCATGAACAGCCCGGCGGGGATCGCCACGACGAAATAGGCCCCGAAATAGGCGGCCTGAATGAGCCCGGACTGGGCCTTGGACACGTTGAGCGTCATCTGAAAATGCTTGTTGAGCACGTCGATGAGCCCGTAGGACAGGCCCCACATGAAAAACAGGGTGGTGACGAGGATGAACGCCTTACGGTATTGCGGACTGGTTATCTGGCTCACGGCGCACCTCCCTTAGCGGGCCGTCAACGTGCGGTCGAGGTGCGTGTAGCCGCCGTCCACCACGACCCACTGGCCCGTGGTATGCGCCGACAGCGGCGAAAGCAGGAACACAGCCATATCCGCCAGCTCCTCCACCGTGGTCATCCGGTGCCCCAGAGGGATGTTGCGGACGATGGTTTCCAGCTTTTCCTCCGGACGGGGGAACGTGTTCACCCACCGCTCATAGAGCGGGGTCCAGACCTCGGCGGGGACGACGGCGTTCACCCGGATGCCGTCCTTGAGGTAGGAGGCGGCCCATTCGCGCGTCAGGGACAAGATGGCCCCCTTGGCGGCGGTGTAGCCGCTGGTCCCGCCCTGCCCCGTCAGCGCGGTCTTGGAGCTGACGTTGAGGATGGTGCCCTTGCTCTTTTTCAGTTCCCCGATGCAGTAGTGCGCCATCGTATAGTAATGGACGAGATTGCGCTCGAGGGAGACCCGGAAGGCCTCCACGCCGGTTTCAAGGCCCACGTTGTCGTTGCCCCCGGCGCAGTTGATCAGCCCGTCGATGCGATCGTACATGGACACGACTTCCTGAACGGCGTCCGCGCAGGCCTGCCCGTCGGTCAATTCGAGCTGGACGAAATGCATGCGCGGCTGAAGCGCGCGCACTTCGGCCCTGAAAATGTCCTGCAACGGGCTGCGCCCCAAAATCACCGGGATCGCGCCCTCGCGGGCCAGCGCAATGGAAATGCCGCCGCCGATGCCGGAACCGCCGCCGGTCACGAGATACACTTTATCCTTTATCCGCAAGTCCATGACACGCTCCTGCGTTTAGAGATTGCCGATGCCGTACACGCGGAGGGCGTTTCCGCCCCATACCGCACCCCGCTCGGTTTCGGAGAGGGACGCCGTGGCCTTCCCGGCCAGCCCGCACACCTGATCGTATGTCCCGGAAAGCAGGCAGACGGGCCAGTCCGAACCGAACAGCAGCCGGCCGGGCCCGAAACATTCCAGCGCCGCGTCGAGATACGGGAGCAGATCCCGCTCTTCCCAGCCGTGCCAGCGGGCTTCGGTGATCAGCCCGGACAGCTTGCAGCTCACATGCTCCTGCGCCGCCAGCGGGGCGATGCGCCCGGCCCACTCCGCCGCGCTTTCATGCAGGACGTCCGGCTTGCCGAGATGATCCAGCACGAGCGGCCCCAGATCGTGCCGCCCGCAGAACGCAACGGCGGCGGGCAGGTCTTTGGAATGGATCAAAATCTCATAGACCTTTCCCGCCCGCTGGAGGATTTCCACGCCCCGGTTGAACCGGGCATCCTCCAGAAAATCCGAAGGCGACGGCTCGTCCTGCACCTGATGGCGATACCCCTTGAGCACGGCGGACGACGCCCGCGCCTCAAGCCGGGCTTCCAGATCCCCGGCCCGCAGATCGATCCAGCCGACGACCGCCAGAATCCACGGATTCGCCGCAGCCAGCCCGAGCAGGAAATCCGTTTCCGCTTCCGAGGCCCGCGCCTGAACCGCCACCGAGCCGCCCATGTGCCGGGCATCCAGTTCAAACCGCAGCTCGGCGGGCAGGAAATCCCGTTTCAGAACGGCCATGCCGTCGCCGATCCAGCCGTATTCAGCCGGATCGTACCGCCAGAAATGCTGATGCGCGTCCACGCGCCATACCGTATCCATCGTCTTCCTCCTTTACGGGCACCCAACGAAGCGGCCTTGCTTGGGCTTCCACCGGGCACCGTCCCATGCGGCGGCCAATCCTCGCCAACGGCAAGGGCCTCAAAGAGGACGGGGAGAACCTTTCTGAAGAAAGGGGGGCACCCGTGCGGAGATTCCGCCCTCCGGAAGGCCGCCTTTTCCGCCCGCTACAGGGACACCTCGCGCTTCCAGAACAGGAAGTCGTGCTGGCCGAGCCGGTCGGCCTTGGTGGAATAACGCCCGCTGGCGGTGTCGATCACCTTTTCGAGCAGCCTGTCGGCCTCCGCCGCAATGGGTTCCCCGTCGATGATCGGGCCGCAGTCGAAATCGATCAGATCGCTGAGCCGTTCCGCCACCGCCGTATTGGTCGCCACTTTGATCACGGGCACGATGGGGTTTCCCGTGGGCGTCCCCAGCCCGGTGGAGAACAGCACCACGTTCACGCCGGCGGCCACCAGCCCGGTGACGGCCTCCACATCGTTGCCCGGCGTACAGACAAGGGACAGCCCGGCGTCCGGCATGGGTTCCGCGTAATCGAGCACGGCGCTGATCGGAGCCTTGCCGCCCTTCTTCGCCGCGCCCGCCGACTTGATGGCGTCGGTGATCAGGCCGTCATGGATGTTGCCGGGGCTGGGGTTGTCGGAAATGGACGCCCCGCAGGCGTTGGCGGCGGCTTCATAGCGGCGCATCAGTTCGAGGAAGCGCGCCTTGTCCTCCTTGCGGATGCAGCGGGAGATCATATTGGCTTCCACGCCGCACAGTTCGGGGAACTCCGCCAGCGCGGACGCGCCGCCGAGCGTCACCACCCGATCCGATACCTCCCCGATGACCGGGTTCGCCGAAATGCCGGAAAAACCGTCCGAACCGCCGCACTTCACCCCGAGCTTGAGCATCGAGAGCGGCACGGGGCGGCGCTCGACCAGATCGGCGTTCTTGAAATGCGCCAGCGTTTTGCGGACGGCCTCTTCCATCATTTTGACCTCGCTGGACCAGTCCTGTTGCCGCAGGAAGATGCAGGGCTTGTCGAAGCCGAGGTTCCGTTCCCGCAACGCCTCCTGAAACAGCCCGATTTGCGCTTTTTCGCAGCCGAGGCTGAACACGGTGAGCCCCGCCACGTTGGGATGATCGGCATAGGCGGCCAGCATGCGGCACAGGGTCCATGCGTCCTGCGCGGTGCCGCCGCACCCGCCGTTGTGGGTAATGGCCCGGATGCCGTCGATGTGCGGGAAGGGCCGGGGCGCAAGCGTACAGCCCGTGCCGCCCACCAGCGACCGCGCAAAGTCCGCCAGATGGTCCCCGGCATACCCGAACGTCCGCTCCAGCGCGTCGCGCAGCTTCAGCGCGTTGCGGTTTTCACAGAAAACCAGCGGGATGATGAGCCAATAGTTGGCGGTACCCACGCGCCCGTCAGGACGGATCACGCCGTCGAACGTGCGGTTTGCCCAGCGGGAAACGTCCGGGGCCTTCCACATGTACGGGACGGCGTCGCTCAGATCGACTTCCGCCGCGTAGTGGACCACATTGTCCACAGTGATGCGCTCGCCGGACTGAAGCGGCGCGACGGCCTTGCCCACCGGGACGCCGTACAAGGTAACCACGCCCCCCACGGGGACGGGCTCCCGCGTGAATTTATGCTTGGCGGGAACATCCGTGGCCAGCTGAATCCGCTGGCCGCCGTTCTCGACGATATCGCCCTTCGCCAGATCGCGCAGGGCGACAATCAGGTTATCTTTGGGATCGATGCGGAGGATTTTCTGCATAGCCGAATCCTTTGGACGGGGACCCCGCCCGGCATGGCCCACGGACATTCCGCGCGGCGCGCACAAAAAAAGGAAAGCCGAACGGTACGCCCGACTTTCCTTTTATAATTTGCTGAAATAAAAGATAAATGATTATATGAACGCGCTAACGCGCCGCGCGCTGAGAAACATGCCCGCACCGGAGGGCCCGGCCGCCTCCCCTGTTGGGAAAGGCGCAGGGCAGGGCTTTACAGGGAACAGCTCCCGCCGCCCGTGGTAAAGATGGACAGGGGCCTTTCCGTATAAATGCGGAAGCTGCCCGTGGGGTCATAGTCGATGAACACGGCGCCCACCTGATCCATCAGCGCCTTTTCCATGCAAAAGTGAAATTCCCCGACATCCATGGTCACATCGCCGTCTTCCGGCTCATCCAGAGCCAGTTCGAAGTTGGTGCTGTGTCAGCCGCTGGATCCTTTCTCGATACGGATCGTGCGGGCCGCGTTACGGCCCCGGAACGTCCGCAGATCGTCGAGTACGGAGTCGGACAAAGTAATCATAGTATCGCCTCGCTGTTGGATTGATGGCCGGAACGGCCCGGCCGGAAACCTCCCGGTTTCGCCGCCAGTATATACGGAACGCGGCCCGTTGGAAAGAACCGGGCTGCGGGCGGGGAAAACACGGCCTTCGGCAGCCGGGCGAAAGCCGGAAGGATCTTCCCGCCATCTCGGCCCGCTTTTTTCCAATGGAAACGCCTGTCCGCCCTTCCCTCCTGAGCCCGCCCCCTCTCCGCGGATCCCCCAGAGGGACTCCGCCCCGCCCATATTTGGGCACGCACTGCGGGCATGCGGGCACCCCCTCCGGCAACGTTACCCTGCGGCACGGTCTCTCTAGGAGACTTCAACGCCGCTCTGGGGTACCATCGCCCAAGAAAGAACCGGATCAGGAGGAGGACGACGATGAAACAGCACGCCATAACGCTGGCACACGGCATCTGCACGGAACTGAAAGACGCGGAAGGCGCCAGAGGGACGGAAGAGGAACTGCTCTGGCTGGACATTCAGGGCACCAGCGAGGAGCTGACCCATTTCCTCAAAGATCGGCAAATCCCCCCGTTCCTGCGGCGGCGCGTCCTGTCTTCGCAGCGTTTCCCCTCGGTCTTTTCGGGAAACGACTATGTGCTCCTCAGCGTCCCGGCCCGCAAGACATGGGTGCAGAAACGGTCCGTATCCATTACGTTCATCCTGTTCGCGCACGAGGTCATCACCCTGTGCCGCGACGAAGGCTACAATTTCGACGGCGAGCGCAAACAGCTTGCGGAAGGGGACACCGCCAGCATCCGTTCCGCCTCGGACCTGTTCATCGCCCTGCTCGACAACCTCGTGGAAACCAACATCTGCAACTTCATCGAAGCCCGTTCCCAAACCGAAAACCTCTCCTCGCATGTGGACAACGCCTCTGGAAAAATCTCCGAGCAGGCCATCCTCGATACCCGCCGCCAGATCAACCACCTCGTCAACCAGTTCGAGGATTTCTTCTACGGCCTCGCCGATCTGCATGCGCTCACGCCCCACGCCGTGCTCTCCGACGCCGTGCGCGAAAAACTCCGGGACATCCGGGACGCCCAGAACCATCTCGCCAAGAACACGCTCCGGCTGGTGACGCGGCTCTCCGAACTGCTCCAGCACTGCCAGTTCGTGCTCCAGCAGCAGACCGACCAGCGTTTGCGCCAGCTCACGGTCCTGTCCGCGATCTTTATGCCGCTCACGCTGATCACCGGCATTTACGGGATGAATTTCGCCTATATGCCTGAAACGGGCTGGCGATACGGCTATTATGCCACGCTGGCGGGCATGATCTGGCTCGCCATCTTCCTGTGGATTACCCTCAAGCGCAAGGGATGGTTCCGGTAGGCATACGCCATGCAGGCCCGGCGCTTGCAAGGCGCCTGCGCACGGCGCACGGAGGTGCAATCAGCGCGAGGCGAAAGCCAGCATCAGCGCAAGGCCCAAAAAGATGCACCCGGCGATGCGGTTCATGAGCATCTGCGCCCGATCGGAACGGTTGAACCATACCGCCATCCTGCCCCCGAGCGCGGCGATGACCGTAAACACGATGAGGCAGGCCAGCTCATACAAGCCGCCGAGCGACAGGATTTGAAGCGTCGGATGGCCGCGTTCCGGCTCCACGAACTGCGGCAAGACCGCGAGGCAGAACAGCGTCACCTTGGGGTTCATGATGTTGGAAAGGAAGCCCCGCCGGTACAGCGTGCCGTATCCGGGGAACAACGATTGCGTCAGGAAGGCCCGGAACACGCCGGAGCGGAAGGATTGCCACGCGAGGTACAGCAGGTAGGCCGCGCCAAGGCATTTTAACGCCGTAAACGCCGCCCCGGAGGTCTGGAACAATACCGCCACGCCGAGCGCGACGGCCAGCGTGTGGCCGAGCAGCCCCGTCATGAGGCCGAGCGTGGTAAGCACGCCCGCGCGCATCCCGTACAGCGAGGACTGCGTCAGCACGATGATGACGTCCGGCCCCGGCGTCATGGCCATCAGCAGGGATGCGGCAAAAAACGCGCACGCCGTTTCAAAAGAAAGCATATGACCTCCGCAGGAATTGCTCTACCGGAAAGCGCCGGGGGATTCAATCCGGGGAGGACGCGGGAGCCGGGACAACGCCGGACAAGGGAACACGCCCGCAGGCCGCCTTTTCCGCAAACGCCTTGCCGACGGCACCAAAGTCGCGTAGCGGATGAACCAGACCGGGAAACGGACGCCCGGCGAACAAGGGAGGCCCTCCATGCTCGGGCTCATGCACGATCATCCGTATGTGTTTACGCCGACCATCGCCAAAATCATGCTCCCCGTATGGGCATGCCTTCTCGTGGCCACCGTGCGGGCCATTCGCCGCGACATGAAAAAGGAAAAGGCCGGAGAGCTTTCCAAGAAAGAAACCAGCAAACGGATGACGAACTACGCTCTTGACCTGTTTTTCTGCTTCGTCTTCATCGTGGGCTGCCTCCTCGCCCTGACCTCCTCCTGATCCCGCCTCTTCCACAGGAGGCACGCCCCGGAACACCCAACCCCGGACAGAAGGGCCCTTCCCGGCCCCGTCCGTTACGCCATCAGGAAGTCGCGCTCGAAAACGTCCGGGGGCACGGGCTTTCCGAACAGGAAGCCCTGTATGAAGTCAAGCCCCATAGGCCGTACGCGATCGAATTCCTGTTCGAGTTCGACGCCCTCCAAACAGACCTTGATGTCCACGTCATGGCAGAGGGCCACCACAAAACGGATGAACGTGGCGTCGAATCGGCTGGTCAGGATGTCGCGGACAAACGTCCTGTCGATCTTGACCACGTCCGCGGGGGAATTCTTGAGCATGCCGAGCGAGGAATAGCCCGTGCCGAAATCGTCCATCGCAATGCGGATGCCGAGGCTGCGGATACTCTCGAAGACGGCCCGGATGCGGACGTTTTCACGGATCATGCAGCTTTCCGTGAATTCGACCATCAGGTTTGAAGGGGAGAGGCCCAGACGCGCCAACGTGTCCCTGATGAAGGGGATCATGCTGTCCGAAACGACCTGCAAATACGAAAGGTTGATGCTGATCTCGAAGTCGGGGCGGAGCTTCGTCCATGCCTTGCACTGCGCGGCGGCCTCCCGGAAGACCCACCTGCCGAACGGGATGATGAGCCCGCTCTGCTCCAGCAAGGGGATAAACTCGCCGGGCGATACGGGGCCGTATTTCGCGCAGGTCCAGCGGGCCAGCGCTTCCGCCCCCACCACATGCCGCGTGCCCGCGGAAATCTGCGGCTGATAGACAAGCTTAAACCCTTCAAACTGCCGCTCGATGCTCTCGCGCAGCAGTTCCACCAGTTCCAGCGAGCGCATCTGCTGTTCAAGGAGATCTCGGCTGAAAAAGACGATGCGGTTCCTGCCAAGCATCTTGGCGTGCTTCAGGGAATAGCTGGCGTACTGCGACAGATCCGCATAGCCGGAGGCATCCTCGGGGTAACTCGCGCTGCCCGCCGAGATGGTGCAGAAATACTTCTTGCCGTCGTATTGCTGCTGCGAACGGAAACTTTCCGAAATCGAGCGGTACAGCTCCATCATCTCAAGCCGTTCCCCGCTTACCGTGATGCCGAATTCGTCGCCGTCCAAACGGTACACCGAGGCCGAAAGCGGAAGCATGCCCTGAATCCGCTGGCCGATCACGCGCAGGATCTCATCCCCGAAGCTTTTTCCGTACAATTCGTTGATATGCTTAAAGGCGTCCAGACCGAGGATGAGCATGTGCAAGGGATGCTCGGGCCGCTTCTCCAGCATGGACCCGATGTCCTCTTCGAACTTCAGCTTGTTGAACAGCCCGGCCACATGATCGATTTTGTTTTTCTGGCCCAAGTTGGTGATGAACCCGGCGAACAGGCTCGGCTCGCCGTCCTCGTCGCGCTCCAGATAGCCCCGGCAGCGGACCCAGATCCACTCGCCCTTGCGGTTTTTTGCCCTGTACTCGACGCAATGGAAGTCGGATCGCCCGTCAGCGATGATTTGGTTGGCCTCCATGAAGGCGGCCCTATCGTCCGGGTGCACCTTGCTCCCCCAGACGGCGGCGGCATTCCGCACGATGGACTGCGGAAGGCCGAATTCCTCCACCATCGACGGGGAATACCGGAATATCCCGGTCTTCATGTTGGAAACAAAGACGTAGGAATCGGTGCTTTTCACCAGCGCGTCGTACAGGCGTATCGAATCGTACCGGAGGGCCTCCGGGGGGATCTCCCCCTCTCCCCGTTTCTCCCGAAGCCGCCGTTCCGCTTCGCGGATATGGGCGCGCTTCTTTTGTTCATACATGCTTTCGTCTGCCTTCGAGAGCACCTCGGAAACCGTCGCCCCGCTTCCCGGCGCCACCTCGAAACAGCCGAAACTGAACTCCAGCGGACAGGGAAGGCCGAGCGGCCCCCAGCCCGTCTTCAACCGTTCAAGCACGCCAGCCATCAGCCTGTCCACGGCATAGCGGTTCGTATTGTGGAACACGACGACGAACTCGTCCCCGCTGAGCCGGAAACATACGTCCGGGGCGTGCAGGCTCCGCTGCATTTCCTGCGCGACGATGCGCAGCGCACGGTCGCCTTCCGCGTGGCCATACGCGTCGTTGACTTCCTTGAGCCTGTCCAGATCGAACATTCCCACAACAAGGAAAGCCTCTTCCCCGTCGAGGCGCTCCAGCACGCCGGCAAGCGCGGCTTTCCCGGCCCTGCGGCTCAAAAGCCCGGTCAGTTCATCGTAGTTCGCCTCTTGGTGGAGGCGGAGGGCATCCGTAATGTCCACGGACTGCTGCAAATGCACGATGGAGCCGTCCGTCCAGCGCATGAGGCTGTCGCTCTTGTCGTACACCCGCCCGGTAAGCGTATTCCGATCTTCCCAGCGGAAGACCTGATCGGGCTTCGCATCGGCGAGCAGTATGTCCACGGGGCAAAACGGGCAACGCCCGTCCATCCCCGATTGCAGCACCTGCCAGCAGACGCGGCCTTCCGGATGCTCCAGCTTGAAGGCGTCCTTCATGTGCCTGTTCATGTACAGGATGACGCCCGTATGGGGATCGGTGATGTACAAGCCGACTTTCACCTGATCCATCGCGGCGTTGAGCACGCTGATATGAAACGATTGCTGTTCATAATGCGGCTTTCCCGCAAAGGAAATCCCGATCATGGCGCTCACGAGCCGCAAAAAATCGCGCTCCCGCTCCGACCAGCCGGCGTCACGGGAAGCGTTGTCGACGAACAGAAGGCCGAGCGGCTCGTCGCCGCACTCGATGGGCAACGCCAGCGCGTTGAGCTGCCCGGCCGCTTCCTTCGGGAACAGCGCGGCAAGCGCCTTCTCCGAAAACGGCGCATCAAGCGGGAAGCCCTTTCCGGCAAAGGCACGGCGCATCAGCGCTTCAGGCAAGTGCGGCGCCCCGCTCCAACACGCCGTCTCGCACACGCGGCCCCCTTCCATGCGGACAACCGCCAGCGCATCCAACGGCAGCAAGCCGCAGAGCGCACGGACAAGGAAAGGCAACCGTTCCTGAAGAGGTTTGCCGTGTTGGAAAAACGGCCTGGCGCTCTCCAGAAATGCGAACGCGGCTGTGCACATCTGTTCCATACTCTATACCTTTTATTGTCTTCTCAAGACGGCAGGCCGGTTCCCTCCCTTGAGGAAACGGGGCGCCCATCCGGGCGGAACCCCTACGCGGTATTGGTTCCTTATGCCGTTATCCTACGTGTTCCAAAATCATTAGTCCAGACGGAAAAGTTGTTTTGTTTCGGCGGGTCATGTCTTAATAAACAGACAGAGACTTGTGGATGCCGTCTTCCCCCCTCAAAAAGGGGCCAGCCGGCCCCTCTCCATGAAACAGCCTGCCGGGAAAACTGTTGCGGGCAATAGCCATATATACAACGGCATGCGGCATGCCCGCACCGATTTTTCCTCTAATCGCATGCCATATCTGTTTTTTTACAAAGCCACGCCGGAGTCCCTCAATGAAAGCATGCTTCAAACGGATGAGGACCTCCTGCTCTTTTTATATCCATCGCCTTTAAAGGAAAGGCAGAAGCCACTCGGCAATGGAAAAGGCTCCTTACAATGCGCACAATGCCTGACAGAGATGGATGCCGCTCTCATAGAGCACGTATGGAAAGCGCCTTGCCTCGGATACGTGCGTGCCCTCCGGGACAGAGGCTCTCGGTTTCCGCAGCGCAAAAGAAAGGATACGGGCACTCCGCATCGCCGCTTCTTCCCTTTTCAGCTTCTATGAGACGGATCTGTCCGTTCTGCAATATGGCATGACCTTGAAACATTGTTTTCACCCTTTTCCGTATTCGGAACGATAAAAAACTTTTTTAGAGCGTTTTCGAAACATCAGGAACCGTTTCTTTGAGAATTCGTCTCCGAACAGGCCATAATCCGTACGATTCGATGAGAAGGCAGCCCCTTTCCGTGAGAACGGCTGTTCAACATCTCATTGACAATCATTCCTGACGAGATTACCGGTTGTTCCAAACAGTACAAAGCCGGCAGCCACGGGAACACGGGATACGCAATATGTACGCCAGCCAAAGAAACAGCCTGAACGAAATCCGTTCAGGCTGTTTTTCTTACCGGCGATGAACCTAAGGGGCGAACTCCCTCCGCGCGGCCTCCCCGCCAGCCGAAGGCCTTTGGAGGGGAAAGGGAAGGCGCGAGCCGCACCGGCAGGTTTGGGGAGGAGAAGAGGCTCCCTTTTGAAGAAAGGCCTCCCCAATTCACATTCTAGGCCAACGCGACATCAAGACACATCATTACGACAAAACCGATGATCACGCCGAGGCTGGCCGCGTCGCCGTGGCCGGAGGCGTGCGACTCGGGGATCACTTCCTCGACGACCACAAAAATCATGGCCCCGGCGGCGAAAGCCAGCGCAAAAGGCAGCACGGGCTGAGCGATGCCCACGACCAGCGCCCCAAAGACGGCGGCTATGGGCTCGACGATGCCGGAGAGCTGCCCGTAGAAAAACGCGCGCCGTTTGGAAAAGCCTTCCCGGAGCAGCGGCACGGACACCGCCACGCCCTCGGGGATGTTCTGCAACCCCATGCCGAGCATCAGGGTCATAGCCCCCGCGAGGCTGGCCTCGGGTGCGCCGGAAGCGGCCGCCCCGAACGCCACGCCCACGGCAAGCCCTTCCGGGATGTTGTGCAGGGTGATGGCAAAGACCAGCAGCGCGCTGCGGGGCAGTTTCGAGGGAGGGCCGTCGGGGACGTTCTCCGTGGGATGGATGTGCGGCAGAATAAGGTCAACCAGACGCAAAACCCCGGCCCCGGCGAGGAACCCCAGCGCCACGGGGACACAGGCCAGCCGCCCGAGGTGGGAACTCATCTCCAGCGCGGGCGAAAGCAGCGACCAGTAGGAAGCCGCGATCATCACGCCCGCCGCAAAACCGAGCATCACGTCAAGGCTCAGCCGGGAAAACGATTTCGCGGTGTACACCATGCCCGCGCCGAACGCGGTAAACGCCCATGTACAGCACCCCGCAAGCAGAGCCATCCCCACGGGCGAAGCGAAAAAATCCATCATAGCCGCCGCCTCCAACGATTGCGGAACCATCCTTCATACACGGGGCGAGCGCCCGCCCCGGCACGGATGCGAAAGACGCCACACAGCCCCCATCGTATCCGAAATCCTTTACAGAAGAACCACAAAGCCAAGGAAAACGCCAGCACTTTAGAACCGCACAAACAAAAGGCCGATCAGCCTCAAGGGCCGATCGGCTTCGCTTGCCTCTCCACGCCCCAGCTCCCTCCTGAAATCTCGGGAAAGGCCGCCAGCAGGGATTCGCTAAAGTCAAAAGTCTTTGGAGGAAGAGGGGGTTGAGGGAGGGGAGGACGACCGGATGGCGACCTCGAAGCGGTCGTGCCCGCTGGCGAGCCTGCGAGGCTTACGGGCATCGATGGCAGAGGGGGACCTTTCCTCAGAAAGGTCCCCCTCCCCTATTTTCATCATCCTACAGGTATTCGATAACCTTGTCGCCCATAGCGGTGGTGGAAAGCAGGGTCTTCCCGGCTTCCATGATGTCGCCGGTGCGGAAGCCTTCGCTGAGGAGCTTGTGCACCGCGCCTTCAATGGCGGCGGCTTCGGCGTCCATATCGAAGGCGAGGCGGAGCATCATCGCGGCGGACAGGATCGTCGCCAGCGGGTTGGCTTTGCCCTGCCCGGCGATGTCGGGCGCGGAGCCGTGGATGGGCTCGAACAGGCCGGGGTTGCCCGTGCCGAGGGAGGCGGAAGGCAGCATGCCGATGGAACCGGTGATGACCGAAGCTTCATCGGAAAGGATGTCGCCGAAGAGGTTGCCGGTCACGATGACGTCGAACTGCGAAGGATCGCGCACCAGCTGCATGGCGGCGTTGTCCACATACAGGTGGGTCAGTTCCACGTCGGGGAATTCCTTGCCCACTTCGATCATCACTTCGCGCCACACGCGGGACACGGCCAGCACGTTGGCCTTGTCCACGGAGCAGACCTTCTTGCGGCGCTTGCGGGCCGTGGAGAAGGCCACCCGGCCGATGCGGGCGATTTCCTCTTCGTTGTAGATCATGGTGTTGAACCCGGTGCGCAGGCCGTCGCGCACTTCGGTCCCGGCGGGCTGGCCGAAGTAGATGCCGCCCGTCAGTTCGCGCACGACGATGAGATCAAGCCCCTTGGCGGAGATGTCGGGGCGCAGCAGGCACGCGCCCGCGAGCTCGGGGAACAGGGTGGCGGGGCGCAGGTTGGCGAACAGGCCGAGGGCCTTGCGGATGCCGAGCAGGCCGCGTTCGGGACGGATGGCGGGATCGATGGTGTCCCACTTGGGGCCGCCCACCGCGCCGAGGAACACCGCATCGGCGGCCTTGCAGGCCTCCACGGTGGCGTCGGGCAACGGCACGCCCACGGCGTCGATGGCCGCGCCGCCGAGCAGGGCTTCCGTCATGGTGAACGAATGGCCGAATTTCTTTTCCACGGCGCGAAGCACTTTCACGGCTTCGGCAACAATCTCGGGACCAATGCCGTCACCCGGCAACAGGCAGATCGTCTTCTGCATTCTTCAATCCTTGCGGTCTAGTAAAAGGGTTGTATGAACGAATGTCAGACATGCTGACAGTTCGGGCAAAAAACGGTGGCCCGCCCCGCAATGCGGCAGCTTTCCAGCGGGGCCCCGCACTCGAGGCAGGTCTGGCCGGAACGGCCGTATACCCGGAAAGCGTTCTGAAAGGCCCCGGCATCGCCCCGCGCCGTACGGTAGTCGCGTATGGAGCTGCCGCACGCGTCGATGGATTCGAGCAGGACTTCCCGCAGGGCCGCGTGAAGCCGTTTCAGGCGATCGGCGGACACGAGCTGCGCATCGGGCCGGATGCCCGCGCGGAACAGGCTTTCGTCCGCATAAATATTCCCGCACCCCGCCAGCACGGCCTGATCGAGGAGCAGCGCCTTGATCTTGCCCCGCCGCCCCGCGAAACGGGCCGCGAAGGCCTCGGCGTCCATCTCCAGCGGTTCGGGGCCGAGCCCGTTCCAGAACGGCCAGCACGCGACGGCGGAAGGCGAAAGGACCCGCACATAGCCGAATTTGCGCGCATCGTCGAAAAAAAGGCGCGAGCCGTCGTCAAGATCGAAAAGGAGCCGGGTATGCTTTTCCGGGGGCGTGCCCGCGGGGTAGACGAACAGGCGGCCCGTCATTTTGAGGTGAAACCCGAGCCCGGTAATGCGCTCATCCCCGCAGGCGAGGCATCGGGCCAGCGAGCCGGACGGGCAGGCCTCGTCTACGGGAGGCAGCGGTTCCGAGCCGAACGCAAGTGGAAGCAGCAACAGCTTTCCCCGGCGTCCGGGGCGGCCGATGACGCCGCCGACAACCTTGCCGAGGGGGATTGTCCCCTCAAAGGTGGAAGGGTTGAGCAGTTCGCACGCCACAATGCGCCGCCCCTCAACTTGCGGGGCAAGGGTACGGGCGATGGTTTCGACTTCGGGCAATTCAGGCATGGGATCTCCGTAGAGGCTGCGGACAGGCCGCGCCCGGGCGTCCGCCAGCCGGGAAAACGCCCCTTGGGGAGGGCCTCCCCGGGCGCACGGCAACGGCCCGGCACAAAGGCAAGCGCCCTAGTCGGCTTTCTGGAAGGCTTCCATCAGAATGGCCTCGTCTTCGGGCCGGGCCGCAATGTCCAGTTCGGCATATCCGCCGTAACAATGAAACGCGCCGTCGCGCAACTCCACATAACCGGCCCCAAGCACGCGCCCGTAGGGGAGCTGTTCACGCATGTCGCCGTGATCCACGCGGCGGGGGAACACGAAGCTGACCGGCTGGCCCGCAAAATCTTCCATGATGAGATATTTCATACCGCTATCCTTTTCCTCGGAACGTAGCGCCTTTTCCCGCAAAAATCCAGACGATTGCCGCCCCCTTTCCGGAACCTTCGGCACATAAAATCCTTGACAGAAACGGGGGATTTCATTTATCAGGAATTGTTCCTAAAAAATACGGGCGGCACAGCCGCTTTACGGAGGTCCATTATGGCAGTTACAGCGGAACAGGTCCTCAAGGCCATGCAGGATGCGGGCAAGCCCGTCCGTCCCGGCGACGTCGCCAAAGCTCTTGATGTCGATTCCAAAGAAGTTTCCAAGGCCATCGACGAGCTGAAAAAGTCGGGCAAGATCATGTCTCCGAAACGTTGCTACTACGCTCCGGCCGAGTAGCCCTCCCCGCCAACACCTTCTCGCTTCCACCCCCTGAGGGCCGCCTCAGGGGGCTTTTGCCGTTTCCATGCAGGTCAATCTAACGCGGTGTTTTTTCAGAAAAATTTTTCCGTTGCCGATTTTTCCAAAAATGCGCGGCGTTTCCCGCTCCAGCCTCATTTCACGGGATGGCCTTTTCCTCCCCTACCGGGTATCGTGGAAAACCCTACGATACTTCAAAACAACGTTGGTGCCATCATGCTGAATATGCCCCTCAACCTCGTTCCCCCCGTCATCAATCCCAACGCGGAAAAGGTCCTTTCCAAACGCTATTACCGCAAAGATGAAAACGGGCAGTGCACCGAAGACGCGACGGCGCTTTTCTGGCGCGTAGCCTCCGCCATAGCCGCCGAGGAAACCAAATACGAACAGTCCCCGTGGAAGGCCGACACGCTAGCCCGCGCCTTCTACGACATGATGACCGATTGGCGCTTCCTCCCCAACTCGCCCACGCTGATGAACGCGGGCTCGGGGCTCGGCCAGCTTTCGGCCTGCTTCGTGCTCCCCGTCGGCGACTCCATCGAGGAAATTTTCGACGCCGTGAAATTCGCCGCCATGATCCACAAGTCCGGCGGCGGCACGGGCTTCTCCTTCTCCCGCCTGCGCCCCAAGAATTCCCGCGTGGGCACGACCGGCGGCGTGGCCTCCGGGCCGGTGTCCTTCCTGCGCATCTTCAACACCGCCACCGAGCAGATCAAACAGGGCGGGACACGGCGCGGCGCGAACATGGGCATCCTGCGCGTCGACCATCCGGACATCCTCGAATTCATCCGGGCCAAAGAGCAGGAAGGCGAATTCAACAACTTCAACCTGTCGGTGGGCATCACCGAAGGCTTCATGCAGGCCGTGGAGCAGGATCGGGACTATGCCCTCGTCAATCCCGCCAGCGGCAAGGAACAGGGGCGTCTCAACGCCCGCGAAGTCTTCAACCTGCTCGTGGACAAGGCATGGCAAAGCGGCGATCCCGGCATCATCTTCCTCGACCGCATCAACCGCGACAACCCCACCCCGGCGCAGGGCGAGATCGAAAGCACCAACCCCTGCGGCGAACAGCCCCTGTTGCCGTATGAAGCGTGCAACCTCGGTTCCCTGAACCTTTCCAGCTTCTTCGTGCCGGGGCATCTCGACGAGATCAACCCCGCCGACCGGGGCATCGACTGGGCCGCGCTCGAACGGACCATCGCGCTGGCGGTCCGCTTCCTCGACAACGTGGTGGACGCCTCGCAATTCCCCCTCGAACGCATTGCCGAGCAGGTGCGCCTCAACCGCAAGATCGGCCTCGGGGTCATGGGCTGGGCGGACCTCCTCTATCAGCTCCGCATCCCCTACGATTCGGCGGACGCCATCGCGCTGGCCGAACGGCTCATGGACTTCATCGAAACGCGGGGCCGTGCGGCGTCCATCCAGCTCGCGGCGGAACGCGGGCCTTTCCCGGCCTACGAGACGTCCGTCTACCCGACCAAAGGCATCCCGCCCCTGCGCAACGCGACCATCACGACCATCGCGCCCACGGGCACGCTGTCAATCCTCGCCGGGTGCTCGTCCGGCGTGGAGCCCCTGTTCGCCTTGAGCTTCGCCCGCAACGTCATGGACGGCGAACGGCTTGTGGAGGTGAACCCGCATTTTGAAGAGGCCCTGCGCGAAATCGACTGCTACAGCCAGCCGCTTCTGGAAGGCGTGGCGGAGCTCGGGTCTATCCAGAGCCTCGACCAGCTCCCCGAGGACATGCGCCGGGTGTTCGTAACCGCAATGGACATCGCGCCCGAGTGGCATCTCCGCATGCAGGCGGCTTTCCAGCGCCACACGGACAACGCCGTGTCCAAAACCGTAAACCTGCCCAACTCGGCCACTCGCGACGACATTTTCGCCATTTACTGGATGGCCTACGAGGAAGGGTGCAAGGGCGTCACGGTCTACCGCGACGGCAGCAAGTCCTCACAGGTATTGACGACAAGCGCCCCCGCCGCGAAGCCGTCCGAAGAATCCCAGGTCCGCGTGCGCAAGCGCCCCGATTTCGTGACCGGGTTCACCCAAAAGGTGCAGACAGGGCTCGGCGGCATGTACCTCACGGTGAATGAGGTGGACGGCAAGCCTTTCGAGATTTTCGCGACCATCGGCAAGTCCGGGCATTCCGTAACCGCCAAGGCCGAGGCCATCGGGCGTCTCGTTTCCCTGGCGTTCCGGTCCGGCATCGACGTTGCCGACGTGGTGGGCCAGCTCAAGGGCATCGGCGGCGAGCATCCCATATTCCAGAAGAAGGGGCTGTTGCTTTCCATTCCCGACGCCATCGCGTGGGTGCTTGAGAACCGCTATCTCAAGGGCAAGAACCCCGTGCCCACCCACACCGTTTCGGCCTTTGACCGTCAGCTTTGCCCCGACTGCGGCGGCGAGCTCGTCTTTCAGGAAGGCTGCCACCGTTGCCCCAACTGCGCGTACACCAAGTGCGGCGGCTGATCGGGGGATGAAAGGCGGGAAATGAAGATTGGAGGGGGCGGGGAGGGCTTTCTCCAGAAAGCCCTCCC
>USCL01000026.1 GCA_900553145.1 uncultured Desulfovibrio sp. | reverse complement strand
CTCATCCCCCAAAGGCGTTTGGCTGGCGGGGAGGCCGCGCGGCGGGAGTTCGTTCCGGCGGGGAAGGGCGCGACGAGTCGGAAACGGCCGAAGGCGGAACGGCCTGCGGCCCGCATATACGGAACACCATGAAAGGAGTTTTCCCGTGTCCTCCACGTTTTACATTACCACACCGATTTATTACGTGAACGCCCGCCCGCACCTCGCGCATGCCTATACGACCATCGTCGCGGACAGCCTGCGGCGTTTCCATACGCTGCTTGGCGAGGATACGTGGTTCCTGACCGGCACGGACGAGCACGGCGACAAGATCGTCAAGGCCGCCGAAGCCGCCGGGCAGACCCCGCAGGAATTTGTGGACGGCATCAGCGGGCAGTTTCAGGCCCTGTGGCCCAAGCTCGGCATCAAGCACGACCAGTTTATCCGGACCACGGACGCCGAGCACAAGTCCCGCGTGCAGGCGTTCCTCCAGAAGGTGTACGACAACGGCGACATCTATTTCGGCGAGCACGGCGGGCATTACTGCACGGGCTGCGAGCGTTTCTACACCGAAAAGGAACTGGAAAACGGCCTGTGCCCGCAGCATCTGACCAAGCCCGACTTCATTCAGGAGAAGAACTACTTCTTCCGTATGTCCAAATACCTGCCGTGGCTTGCGGAGCATATCCGGGAAAATCCCGACTTCATCCGTCCCGAGCGCTACCGCAACGAAGTGTTGTCGATGCTCGAAAGCGGCGCGCTGGAAGACCTGTGCATTTCGCGCCCGAAGTCCCGCCTCGAATGGGGCATCGAGTTGCCGTTCGACAAGGACTATGTCTGTTACGTATGGTTTGACGCGCTGCTCAACTATATTTCCGCCCTCGGCTGGCCTGACGGCGAGAAGTACGCCGCGTATTGGCCCGGCGAACACCTTGTCGCCAAGGATATCCTGAAGCCGCACGGCGTGTTCTGGCCTACCATGCTCAAGTCCGCCGGGGTGCCGCTGTACAAGCATCTCAACGTGCACGGCTACTGGCTCATCAAGGACACCAAGATGTCCAAGTCGCTCGGCAACGTGGTCGAGCCCATCAAGATGGCGGAACATTACGGGCTGGACGCGTTCCGGTATTTCCTGCTGCGCGATATGCAGTTCGGCTCGGACGCCAGCTTCTCCGAGGAGGCGCTGATCACCCGCTTCAACGCCGACCTCGCCAACGACCTCGGCAACCTGTTCAGCCGCGTGCTGTCCATGAACGCCAAATATTTCGAGAGCAAGGTTCCGCCGATGGGCGTACTGGCCGACGACGACAAGGCGCTCATCGAGCTTGCGGAGAACTCCCGTCGCAATTATGTGCAGCTGTTCGGCAACATCCGTTTCTCGCAGGGCCTCGACGCGCTGTGGGATCTCGTGCGCGCCCTCAACAAGTACGTGGATTCTCAGGCCCCGTGGACGCTCTTCAAGCAGGGGGATATGGCCCGCCTCGGCACGGTCATCCGCCTGCTGCTCGAATGCATGCGCAAGGTGGCGCTCTGCCTGTGGCCGGTCATGCCGGGCACGGCGGCGGCTCTGCTTGAGCAGCTCGGTCAGCCTTTGCCCGCCTCCGAGCGTTTCGGCGTCGCGCCCGCCGGGAACGTCAACGATGAAGAGGGCGCTTGGGAATGCCTTGCGACCGGCGGTGTGATCGCGTCCGCGTCCAACCTGTTCCCGCGCTTGGAAATCCCGGAAGAGATGAAGGAAGACAAGAAGGCGAAGCAGAAGAAGCCCGCCAAGGAAAAGGAAGCCAAGGCCGCCGCGGCTCCCGCGCCCGCCGAAACCGCCGTCCCCGGCGTGGCCGAATACGCCGACTTCCAGAAGCTGGAGCTGCGTGTGGGCACGATCCTCGAAGCGGGCAGGGTGCCCAAAGCCGACAAGCTGCTGTGCTTCAAGATCGATCTTGGCGAAGCCGAGCCGCGTCAGATCCTGTCGGGCATTGCCGAGCATTTCGAGCCCGAAACCCTCGTGGGCCGTCAGGTGTGCGTGGTCGCCAACCTCGCGCCGCGCAAGATCCGCGGGCTCGTGTCCGCGGGCATGATCCTGACTGCGGAAGACCCCGGCGGCAAGCTGACGCTCCTCGCCCCCGGCGGGGATGTCGCGCCGGGAAGCAAAATTTCCTAGAGGGAAAAAGATACGGAGGAGGGGAACCTTTCGAGAGGGAGGTTCCCCTTCTTGTTTTTCACATCCGCCTTGTTTTCCAAACCCGCAACGCCTGTTCCTTCCTTTTTCTTGAGGGGGGCGGGTACTGGTCGAGTGGGGGGATGCACTGGTGGGGGCAGGCGCAAGCGGCGGTTCCGCGCGGTTTTGAAAACAAGAAAGGCCGGGGAGGTTGTTCTCCGGCCTTTCTTGTTGGCGCGTGGGAGGGACCGGCGGGCGGTCCCCCAGCGAGTTCAGTTAAAAGACGAGCACGCAGGCGATGATGCCGACGACGACGCCGTAGAGCAGGAAGGGCCAGAAGGTCTTCTTGATGATCATGCCTTCGCTGCCGGAGAGGCCCACGACCGCGCAGACGGCGACCACGTTGTGGATGCAGATCATGTTGCCCATGCCGCCGCCGACGGCCTGAGCCGCCACGATGATTTCCCTAGAGAGGTTCAGCTGCGTGGCCATGTCCCACTGGAATTGGGAGAAGAGCAGGTCGGACACGGTGTTGGAGCCGGTAATGAAGGCGCCGAGGCCGCCGACATAGGAAGCGAGGGCGGGCCAGGCTTCGCCGGTAAGGGCCGCGAGGGTCTTGGCGAGGGCGAGCGGCATGGAGTCCATGCCCGCGTCGTTCACGCCGGAACCGCGGAAGATGGACACCAGCGCCACGGCGGCGAACAGGGCGATGGTCGGGGCCTTCATTTTGGCGAAGGTGGTGGTCCACGCGTCCTTCACGTCGTTGGCCTTCATGCCGTGGAGGCCGATGGTCAGGATGGCGACCAGCGTGAACGGAATCGTGCCGGGCAGGAAGAGGTAGTCGATGGAGGCGCTCACGCCCTGATAGCCGAGGATGTCGGCGAAGCTGAGCTTGAAGGAGGCGAGCCATGCCTTGAGGCCGAGTTCCGGGATACGGGTCAGCACGAGGATGAGGCCGATGATGGCGTAGGGCAGCCACGCGCGGAACTGGGTCATGTGGGGATGGAATTCCGTCTTGCCGCTGGCGGCGATGCTGCCGGTCCAAGAGGCGTCCCACTTTTCATGCGGGCCGAAATCCCAAGTCGTTTCGGGGACGCAGAAGCCCCGCTTGGTGCCGTAAATGAGGATGCCGAGGCCGATGAGGCCGCCGATGAGGGAAGGCAGCTCGGGTCCGAGGGTCCATGCGACGATGAAGTAGGGGACGGCGAAGCAGACGCCGGCGAAGATGCAGTATTTCCACGCGGCGAAGCCTTCGGACCACGTGCGGTTGGGGCCGTAGAAGCGGGTCATGAAGCCGAGCATGAAAATGGGCAGGATGAAGGCCATGGGAATGTGCATTATCGTGCAGTATTCGCCCACGATTTTGTAGAACGCCGCATAGGTCATGCCGCCGTCGGCGACTCCGGCGTCAAGGATGGGCTTGAGCGGAGAGAGCCCCATGACGATGGGGGTGCCCACCGCGCCGAAGCTCACGGGGAAGCTGTTGAACACGAGGCAGATGATGGCCGCGGCCATGGCCGGGAAGCCTAGGGCCAGCAGGAGCGGGGCGGCGAGCGCCGCGGGGGTTCCGAAACCGGCCGCGCCTTCGATGAAGGCGGCGAACATATACCCGATGATGATCGCTTGGACGCGCTTGTCGCGGCTGATGTTCTGCATCCCGTATTGGATGGTTTCCATGCCGCCGCTCTTCTCCAGCGTGAAGAGGATCAGGATGGCGCCGAAGACGATGATGAGGACGCCGATGGCTGTGACGATGCCCTGCAACGTCAAGGCGGCGACATATCCGGGGCTCAGCCCCCAGACAAGGATGCCGCTGATAGCGCAGACAAGCCACGCGAGCGGCATGGCTTTCGTTGCGGGCCACCTCATGCCGACCATGAGGATGAGCGCCACCAGAATGGGCAGAACCGCCACCAGGGCAAGCAGTTCAACGGACATAATGACTCCTTTACCTTAGACAGAATTGTGAAAGAAGAAGAGAAGCCTTCCCGAAAAGTTAGCGTGTACTATGTGGTGTTTTTTCCGTTAGCGCAAGCATTGTCGACTGTTTGATCGAAGAGTCACAAATTGTGTGCCATATCAAAAAAAGAATTGCGCAAGTTATTATGGACGATTATGTAGGAAAAAAGAGCATGCGGACGTTTTCGGAGGTTTTGTTTTTCTTTTTGTGAAATATTGTTTGATTGAATAAACAATATATGGCCGTATCTTGCTGTGTTCATAGCAGAATAAAAAAATGTTTTTTCCATGTTTCAAAGAAGCCGCTGTGCAGATCACGCGGCAAAGCGAGCCACCCATGACGTCCAGCGAGCCCCTGCGGGAGAAAATATATTTCGTTGTCAGCGGGAAACACCTTTCGAGGGAGTGGCCTGAGCTCGTTTCCGATCCCCGCCCCTTTGCGCCGGACGGCTGCCCGGAGCGGATCCTTTCCGGGCGGGATTGTTGGGTGATCCTGACATGGGCGCGGCTATGCGCTGCGGATTGCCCCTTTGAGCCCGTCTTGAGCTGTAAAGCAGTCGACAATGCCGTATGCGTTTTCCATTGGGACGATGCAACGCCGGCTATGGGAGTGCACCGGTGTTTTGCCGTCGTCGCGCAAACGGATCGGCCCCGCCCTGCGTTATCCGATATGACCGTCATGCAGAACGGGTTGGCGGGAGAGACGGAACTGCGGCGGAAAATGCCGCATTGGCCCCAGCCGGGCCTGATTCCCCGAGATCCCGCGCGTGGGGATCGCCTTGAGACCCTTGCGTACTTTGGCAGCGATCAATATGAACCGCATTTCGTGAAGACCGGTGCCTTTCAGGAAGCACTGCGGCAGCGGAAGGTCCGCTTCGTGAACCGCTTTCAAGGGACATGGCACGATTATGGGCATGTGGATGCCGTACTGGCAATCCGCGACTGCCCGCCCGTCGTGCTGGCAGCCAAACCGGCTTCCAAGCTGGTCAACGCATGGAAAGCGGGAGTGCCCGCCCTGCTTGGCCCGGAACCGGCCTACAGGGAGCTGCGCGTTTCCCCACTGGATTTTCTGGAAACGCCCTCGGCCGAGGCCGTGCTGGATTCCATCGATCGCCTGCAACGGGAACCCGGTTTGTATCGGCGGATGGCGGAACATGGTGCGGAACGTGCGGAAGCTTTTCATGACGGCATCCTGGCGGAACGATGGATCCGGCTTCTTGAGGAGGCGCGCGAGAGGAACCGCCGGGAAACGCGGCACCCCGCGCTGCGCCACATCCGTTATCTTTGGGACCGCCAAAGGATCAGCCTTGGAAAAAGGTTGTCTGGCTGGCGGGATTGAAGCACACTGCGGCCATACCGGCTCTCCAAGTCCGCAGCGGCGGATTCGGGGAATCATCCGTAACGATGAGGAGGACACGTGACACAGGACGGCCTGTCCGGCGAGGCATCTCAGGAAGGGCAATCCCGCCCCGTCAGCCCTGCGGGGCTGATCCTTGTGCTGTGCGTGGCTCTCATGGGGGTTATGGGCGTCTCGATCACGTTACCTATCCTGCCCAAGCTCGGGGCCGTTTTCCATCAGGATGCGGCCGGGGTGGCGCTTCTCATTACCTGCTTTACGCTGCCGAGCGCGTTCATGACCCCGGTGGCGGGGGTGCTTGCCGACCGTTTCGGGCGCAAGGCCGTATTGCTGCCGGGGTTGGCGCTGTTCGCCTGCGGGGGGATGGGGTGCGCGTTCTCCAGTTCGTTCGAAAACCTTTTGGCATGGCGGGCGATACAGGGGTTGGGGGCCGCCCCTCTGGGCATCCTCTACGGGACGCTGGTGGGCGATCTCTATACGGAAGCGGATCGCCCCAAAATCATGGGCATGGTCGGAGCCACCATCAGCTTCGGAACCGCGCTGTACCCGGCTGTCGGCGGTTTCCTCGGCGAGATGGACTGGCGGTGGCCGTTCTGGGTGTCTTTGGCCGCGTTGCCGGTGGGGCTGCTTGCCCTGAGCGTCCCGCTGGAGCGCCCGCATGCCGGCATGGATTGGGGACGGTATGCGCGGGATAGCCGCTCAATTCTTTTCCGCCCTGCCGCGATCGGGCTTTTCGGGCTGACGTTCCTTTGCTTCTGCATCCTGTATGGGCCCACCATTACCTACTTTCCTCTTCTTGCCGATCAGCTGTACAAGGCGTCCCCGTCCCATATCGGGGCCGTCTTTACCGTAGCCTCGCTGGGGACGGCGGCCATCGCCATGAATCTGGCGTGGCTCGGGCGGCATTATTCGCACCGCCGTTTGATGCTGAGCGCCACGGGCTGCTATGTCGTGGCCCAGACGCTCATGCTCGCCCTGCCTGACGCCGTGGCCTCGCTCTGGTGGCTGACCCTGCCCATTTTCATCGGCGGAGTCGCGCAGGGGCTGACGTTCCCGCTGCTGAACGCCCGCATGACCACGCTTGCCCCGACGCGCAACAGGGCCATCGTCATGGCCATGAACGGTACGGTGCTGCGTGTCAGCCAAAGCCTGTCGCCGCTGTTTTTCGGGATCGGCTGGGCCTCTATGGGATGGCGCGGGCCGTACGCGATGGGGATCGGCGTCGCGCTGGCCATCGGCATGCTCGTATGGCACGTTTACCCGGCTTCTTCCGGGAAAGAGTGAACCCCCATCTTTTTCCCCAGTATGAAAAAAAAAGGATGCAAATCTTTTTTGAACAGGATAGAAACGCCGCTCACACGAGCCATACTTTTCCGTTGACGAGCGGAATCCTGTGGCATACTCTGTTGATTGCGCAACTAAACAGCGTTGTTTCTTGATTATGTTTTTTTGGGGGGATCGTATGACCATGACGAAGAAGGAGGCCTTGCTGAAGGCCGCGAAGGAACTTTTCGGCGAATGCGGCTATACCGAAACCACGTTCAAGAAGATTTCCGAACGTGCCGGAGTAGCTCTCGGATTGTTGACCCATCATTATGGAAACAAAGAAAAGTTATTTCTTGCCGCTGGGATGGACGTCCTCGAACGCTTTCATGAGGTTTTGCAGCGGGCGTGCGACGAAGGCAAGAATGGCCGTGAGAGCGTGTTGAATTTCTGTAGGGCCTATCTTGATTTTTCGATCGATCCCGACTCCAACTGGCTTGTCCTCGTACGCTGTTCGCCCTACAGCGACATGAAGACGACCGACGACCGCGAGTTGATGTTCGAAAAGTTCAACGACATTCACAAACTGTTGGAACAGCAGTTGTGGCGGGGGATTGAAGACGGCTCCATCCGCGAGCTGCTCGTGAAGGAAACGGCGCAGATCCTCATGTCGCTGGTGGTCGGCGCCAACCGTACCCGTGTCCTCACGCCGTACGCGCCGCCCCATCTGTACCGTGAAGCCATCGCCTTTGCCGCCAGAGCCATAACGCCGTGCAACGCTTGCGAGTAACACATGGATTGGTTTTCTACCGGCCTCATTATGGGGGCCGTGCAGGGATTGACCGAATTCCTGCCGGTTTCTTCGTCGGGGCATCTGGTCATTGCCGGAGACCTGCTCGGGTTCACGGGCCCGAAGGCCAGCACATTTGAGGTCGCCATCCAGCTTGGTTCCATCTTTGCCGTACTGATGGTGTATTGGGACCGTTTCATGGGCCTGCTGCTGCCCGGCCGGGTGCAGACGTCGGCTCCGAAACCCTTTGCGGGGTTCAGGGGGATCTGGCTCCTCTTTTTGACGACGCTGCCGCCGTCGGTGGTGGGGCTGCTCCTGCACTCGTACATCAAACAGCTGTTCACGCCCTTCAGCGTGTCGCTTTCGCTTGCGGCCGGCGGCCTGCTGATGCTGTTCGTGGAAAGCTACTGCGCGAAGCGCCCGCCCAAGTACGTCAAGATTGATGAGGTGACGCCCAAGCTGGCGCTCGGCATCGGCCTTTGCCAGTGCATGGCGCTGTGGCCGGGCTTTTCCCGTTCGGGCTCCACGATTATGGGCGGGATGCTGCTCGGCGAGAAGCGCGCTCTTGCCGCCGAGTACTCGTTCATAGCCGCTGTGCCGATTATGTTTGCGGCTACCGGCTACGATCTCCTCAAAACGTGGTCCCTCTTCACCGTGGACGACATCCCGCTGTTTGCCACCGGGCTGATTTTTGCGTTCATTTTCGGCTGGCTTGCCATCAAGACGTTCATCGCCCTTGTCGGGCGCATCACCTTGCGGCCTTTCGCCGTGTACCGGCTGCTGCTTGCGCCGATCGTGTATTATTTTATGGTGCGTATGGGGTAACAGTGAGAGCTGGAGGGCAGAGGGGAGCTTTCTGAAGACGGAGGGAACACCCCGCCGTACCCTCTCCCCCTTCAGACCACCTCCGTCTCCCTCCCAAGGCTTTCGGCTGGCGGGGAGGCCGGAACCTGAGCTTCCCCGGTAGGGGCGTTCGGTTTACCCGGGGTGATTCCTCCCTAAAGTATATAAGGGACGGGCATTGCATTTTTGCAGTGCCCATTTTTTTTATGGGCTCAGAGGCTTCAATGGAAGATGTCGAATCCCAAGAGTTCCCCCCGTATGCGTCCCTTGCTCGAATCCATCCCGGCATCAAGGGGGGAGGCTTCCCCTGTTTCACTATGGCGCAGTCCTTCCCAAATCCATTCCCCCATTGAGGGGTGAGGCCGTACTGCCGTTTCTGGAGCCTGCTCAGAGTTGCCGGGGGACGGATGCCAAACGGAATGCCCGGCAAGCCGCCCACTGCGCCAGCGGCCTTTATGAAAGCCTTTGGGGAGGGTGGGGGAGGCGGGAGGGACGCGTATCCCTTTATGGGGATTCTCCAGAAAGCCCCTCCCGCCCCTCTAATTTTTTAAGGCTCTGTCATGGTATTTGATTGATATACATCCATACTATGTTGAATTTACAATATTTATTGCTGACGCTCTCTACGGCAAAGGAAATTCTCTTTGGTATCTATCTAAAATCTTATGAAATAAAATGCCAATCGTTTATTGGGGCAGAGCCTTTTTTAATCAAAATCCGCAATGATCGTTCCAAGCGACATCGGGCCGAGGGAACGGTGGCGGAAGTCCCCCCGGATCCGGGCGATAGCCTCATGTAGGTTGGGGGAGGAGATCCCGGTGCGGACGGAGGAATGCGCCTCCATGAACGCGGCGAGATTGTCGCAAACCTTGAGCAGCGTCCCGTCTTTAGGATCGAGCTCATCCACGTTGCCGTCGGTGTGGAGGGCGTCGAATGAGCCGAGACAGCGCACCAGCCCTGAGCCGTCCCGGATGGTTTCGTCGAACTCCGATGTCACGCCTTCTCCGCCGAGGCCAAGGTAATAGCGGAGGCGTTCCACTAGCTGGTCATGCCCCCCGGCGGAGAGGGGGCCGAATACCCGGCGTTCCAGCTCTTGCAGTTCGTAGGCGCGCAGGAGCCCCGGAAGCTGGTTTACGGAACGTTTGACCGGCGTAATGATGTCCCGCGTGAGCAGTTCCGGCAGATCGTGGAACAGCCCGGAGAAGAAGTTGTTGATCCGGCGCGCCGGGCAGGCGCCGAGGGCGAGGCTGAAGAAATAGGCGTACCCCGCGACGAGGAACATGTGCCCGAGCACGGAGGTTTCCGGTACACGGGGCGTGTCGGCCCAGCGGATCTGGAAGCGGAGCTGTCCGCATAATTTGGCGAAACGCCCCAAGGCCGTGGGGGCATCGCCGAAAAAGGCGTGTCCCTGTATGAGCTCGCTCACGCCGCGCAAGTCGGTCAGGCCGTCGAGGCGCTCGGTGAAGGATTCGGCAATGGCTTGGTTTTCCTCGTCAAACGCGTTGAACGGTTTGATAACGTTGTATTCCCACCCCGAAGCGTAATGATGGGCGGCCGCGAGGATGCGATCCGGGAGGCTCGTCCGGTCCCGGTTCCGGTGGTAGGCGGCGAGGCGCTCCCAGAACCCTTCGTCCGGCGCGCCGAGCACGGGACGAAGCTCTTTGAGGACCCATTCCGTCAGTTCCGCGTAATCTTTTTCATTTTCGCAGATGCGGTAGAATACGGGCGGCTTGATGTCTGTTGTGACCAACCGGTATAGGTAATCAAAAAGCCCTCTTTCTATAACTTCCTGTTGCAATTTGAGTTGATCTGGGGCAGAATAACCCCCGCTGTTCAGGAGCGTGAGCATCCAGGCGACGATCATTTTATGCGCCTGCTTGTCTATTTCGTAGAGTTCCACGGGACGCAGTTTGTCGTTCCAGCGGCGCATATACGAACCGGAAAACATGAGCTGCAAAAGGCTTTTTCGGATTGCGGACATCGGCTTCTCCCTTGTGATCCGTTACTCGCATGGTTGTTGGCCGCCCGCGTTGTGTTTCGCTCCGAACAATGTCCGGATTTCCTTTCTCCCTTTCCTCACAAAGGGCGGCAGGGGCAGACGCCGGGCGGTTCATGGCGTTTTAACAAAAACGCCACGTTATGAGAATCGGTGCTAGGGCGTCCCCGGCAACGGTTCTGTTCTGCCGAGTGCAGAAGGAAAACGGTTTTGTCGCTTGACAAGCCTGCTCTGGCATTTTATACATTTCGTTCTACAAGTTTTAGCAGAGGAGACGCTTCAGCATGAAGACGTTTAGCCCCACTCCGGAGCATATCGACCATCAGTGGTTTGTAGTGGATGCGGACAATCAGGTTCTCGGCCGTCTGGCCGCCCAAATTGCCCATCGCCTCCGCGGCAAGCACAAGCCCGAATTTGCTCCCCACATGGACAATGGCGACGTTATCGTCGTTGTCAACTGCGAAAAGATCAAGGTCACCGGCGCCAAGCTGGAAAAGAAAAAGTATTACCATCATTCCGGCTATGTGGGCGGTCTGCGTGAAATTACGCTTGACAAGCTCCTTGCTGAGAAGCCTGCCGACGTGCTGATGCACGCCGTCCGTGGTATGCTTCCCAAGAATCGTCTGGGTCGTGCCATGCTGAAGAAGCTCAAGGTGTATGCTGGCCCCACGCATCCGCATACTGCCCAGGGCCCGAAGCCTCTGTCCTTCCCGTACTAACGAGGCCAGGAGTCAATCATGTCTGAGTTTGATTACGGCACGGGCCGTCGCAAGAACGCTACTGCTCGTACCCGTCTTTATGCCGGCAACGGCGCCATTGAAGTCAACGGTCGCAAAGTGGAAGACTACTTCCCCCGCAAGACCCTTCAGATGATCATCCGCCAGCCTCTGGTCCTCACCAAGCTCGTGGACAAGTTCGACGTGAAGGTCAACGTCTGCGGCGGCGGCGTGACCGGTCAGGCCGAAGCCGTTCGCCACGGGATTTCCCGTGCCCTGCTGAGCGCCGACCCGTCCCTGCGCGGCGTTCTGAAGCGCGCCGGGTTCCTGACCCGCGACGCACGCAAGAAGGAACGCAAAAAGTACGGTCAGCGCGCCGCTCGTGCTCGCTACCAGTATTCGAAGCGTTAAGCCGCGAGGCCCGTTTCAGATTTGCCAGGCCGGGGGAAACCCCGGCCTTTTGGCGTTTATATCCTCTTGCGTCCGCTGGCTGCTGTGGGAAGAACGATATATTTATTATCCACCGAAATTATTTTATTTTTTTATCTTTTTCCGTGCCCGTCCCTTGCGATAACGCCTTGTGGAAACACCGGGCTTCGGGTAAACTTCCGACAATAACCTACGAACAGAGAGCATAATGACGGATACTTTTTTGACTATTACTCCCCTAGGGGGATTAGGTGAAATAGGCATGAACTGCCAGATGTGGAACACGCCCGAAGGGTGCGTCCTCGTCGACTGCGGGATCATGTTTCCTGATGACCAGCAACTTGGCGTGGATGTGGTCATTCCGCCGCTGGGGCCCATTCTGGCCCAGCGCGATCGGCTGCTTGGCGTGGTGCTCACGCACGGGCATGAAGATCATATCGGGGCGGTTCCGTGGCTGGTTTCCTTCGTCAAGGGCCTGAAAGTCTACGGCTCACCCATGACGCTGGCGCTCGTGGAGCATAAGCTGCGCGAACGCGGCCTTCTCGACAGAGCCGAACTCATTACCGTGACCCCTGAACACGATTTGACGCTCGGGGGCCTGCGGTTTCATTTCATCCCGGTAAGCCACTCCATCCCGCAGGGATACGCCCTCGCTGTGGACACGCCCGTGGGAAAAGTCGTGCATACGGGCGACTTCAAGATCGACGAATTCCCCTCTGACGGCGTGGGCACGGATCTGCCCGCCCTGCGGAATTTCGCGGGCGCCGACGGCGTCCGGCTGTTGCTTTCCGACTCCACCAACGCCGAGAGCGAAGGGCACACCCAGTCGGAGAAAGTGGTGCGCGAGACGTTCCACGAGATTTTCTCGGAAGCCAAGGGCCGTATCGTCATCACGCTTTTTTCCAGCCATATCGAGCGTATCCAGATGGTGTTCGACATGGCCCGAGAATTCGACCGTGCGGTTGTGGTCAGCGGACGCAGCCTTGTGAACAACATCGAGCGCGCCCGTGATCTCGGCTTCATGCGTATGCCACCCGAGCTGTTCACGGATCAGACTATCCCCGATGTCTCCCCTGAGCGCATGGTGGTCATCGCCACCGGTTCGCAGGGAGAACCCCTGTCCGCGCTTTCCCGCATCGCGTCCGGCGAGCACCGCCAGCTTTCCATCATGGAAGGCGACACGGTGATCATGTCCTCCCGTGTTATCCCCGGGAACGCGCGCGCCGTTAACCGGCTGATCAACCAGATGTACCGCATGGGGGCCGACGTGTGCCACGACGGGACGCGGCCCGTGCATGTTTCCGGCCACGGTCGGCGCGACGAGCTCCGCACCATGCTCGACGCCGTACGGCCCAAGTTTTTCGTGCCGATCCACGGAGAGTATCGCCACCTGATCCAGCACCGCGACTTGGCCCGCGATTGGGGCATCGCGCCCGAACGCACGTTCATTCTTGACGACGGCGAGCCGCTGACCCTGTTGCCCGAGACCATCCGGTTTGAGGAGAAGATCCCCGCCGATTCCATCCTTGTGGACGGCAAGGGCGTGGGCGACGTGGGCAATCTCGTCCTGCGCGAGCGTCAGCTTCTCGGCGGCGACGGCGTTGTCGTTGTCGTGCTGGTGCTTGATGAGGAGACCGGCGAGGTCATCCACGGCCCGGACATGATTTCCAAGGGCTTCGTGTTCGAGCAGCAGTTCAGCCATCTGCTTGAGGACGCCAAGTGTCTTGTCCTTGACCACCTTGAGACGTCCCCGCGCCTCGGCATCCCGCGCCTCGGCGATCGCATCCGTTCCTCCCTGCGGAGCTTCTTCCGCAAGGTCGTAGGACGCGATCCGGTTGTGGTTCCGGTCATTACGGAAGTTTAGGGGAAAAAGATTGGGGAAGGGAGGGAGGAACTTTCTCAGAAAGTTCCTCCCTCCCTTCCCCCGATTTTTTTACAACGCCAATTTTTCCTCCAACGAAGGGTCGGGAGTGACGATGATGGCGGGCTCCATGCGGTCGATGCGGACGGTCCCGGGCTTCGCGCCGCGTATGGGGTGCACGAACTTGGAGAGCGCGGCGATAACGTCCACCTGCGTTTCGTCCTTGCGCCAGCTTTTCAGGACGGACAGGATCGCGGCTTCGGAAATGGTGCGGGAGGGGATCTCCTGAGCGGCATGATCCCGGCGGATCAGGACATGCGCGCCCGGGCCGCCGCCTGTGTGCATCCAGAGATCATGCGGCGCGGCGAGCTTGAGCAGCTGGGCGTTGCCCTTGGCGTCGCGGCCCCGCAGGAGGAGGAAGCCGTCGCTGCTGCGGAACGGCTGTACGTTCTTGGGCAATTCGGGGGCACGGAACTGCGGCGCGGCGGGAGAGGGGGCGTTGGCGGGCGTCGGCGCTGACGTCGCGGCCTGCGCCATGAGCCCCGCCTGTTCCGCACGGGCCAGATCGGCCTGTACGGCGGCAAAACGGCCTTCGAGCATGGAAAGGCCGCGCTTGCCCCGGCTGGCCTTGTGGAACAGCGAAGCCATGTTCTCCCGGACGGTGAGGCGCGGATCAAGGTCAAGCTCGAGGGCCCCGTCCGGCCCGTCCAGCGTGACGGAGGCGCGTTTCTCCTCCGCCGGAAAACGGTAAAGCTGGGCTTGGAGCAGGCGGGCGGCATCCTGAGCCGCGACCATGCCGCTGAGGCGTTCCTTCTCGCCTTCCAGCTTGAGCAGAAGCTTGCGCAGGCGGTTGGCCTCGGCCTGATGGGGCTTGGCGGCTTCGGCACGCGAGAGGGCCGCGATGCCGCGCAGAACCTGCGCTTCCCCGGCTGCGGCGCAAGCCCGGACGGCATCTTCGACCACCAGTTCCTCGCGCGGGGTGCCGTCGGCGTCTCGGCGCCGTTCGGGCGGCAGGGGCCATGCGGAAAGTTCGCGATCCCCCGCGGCGTTTTCGTAAAGGAAAAGATCTCCGCCGCCAGCCTCCAGATCGAGGAGCAGGGCGGCTTGTTCGTCGGGCGGGAGCAGCGGGAGGGTACGGCGCAGGGGCGGCGTGATGACCGGCCAGCCGCGCCAGCCGTCGCCCTCGCAGGCTTCGGCCCAATGCGCGGGATCGGGCCATGCCGGGATCTCGGGTTCGGGCGGCGCGCCGAAGAGCAGGGACGGCCCCTCGCGCAGGTCAAGGCCGAGCCAGCATTCGGCGTCGGCATTGACGCGCAGGAAAAGGCGGCGGCCCACCCAGTCGGGCGACACGTCGATGATCCGACGATCCGCAAGGTATTTGCGCAACCGCATGACGTCGGCAGGCGGGGCACTGCCGACGGGGATCTTGTGCGTCGAAAGAAAAAGGAAAGGAGCCTTGCGGCCCGCACGGAGAAACAGGAAACGCTTGCCGCCTGTGCCGTAGAGCGTGAACAGGGTCACATCTTTGGCCGGGCGGTGGATTTTTTCGATCCGGCAACCCATGAGCGCAGGCGCAAGCTCGTCGCACAGGCGACGGAACACATGGCAGTCCATGCAAAGCCTCGTGAGTTTGGGAAATGGGCGTAGGCCTGTGATGAGAAAGGCCCGCCGAAACGGCTGCTTCGGCGGGCTGTAGAATTACTCGCCTCGGATGTTTTCCCCTTCCTCCTGACGGGCCTTGCAGTTGATGCAAAGCTTGGTCACGGGGCGGGCCTTGAGACGGGGAATGCTGATATCTTCACCGCAGTCTTCGCAGATGCCGTAGGTCCC
This sequence comes from uncultured Desulfovibrio sp., assembly GCA_900553145.1. Lineage (GTDB taxonomy): Bacteria > Desulfobacterota > Desulfovibrionia > Desulfovibrionales > Desulfovibrionaceae > Bilophila. The sequence goes on along the minus strand of USCL01000026.1, from coordinate 6,588 downwards.
TTCGTCCAGCCGCTGGATGGCGGCCTGGATCTTGCGGATCAGGCGGCGTTCGCGGTCGCGGATGCGCAGAGTGAAAGCGCGATCCGACTCGGCGGACGCCCGGTCGGCAGGATCAGCGAAGAGCTCGTTGCTGTCGGTGAGGTCCTCCAGCGTGGAATCTCCCTTGTGCTGCGCCTCTTCAAGCATATTGTTGAGGAGCGTACGAAAATATTCGATGTCCTTCTGTTCCAAGAAACTACCTCCTGGCAGTCTTCCCGATGCGGCCCGGGCCGCATCAAGCTTGTGTAGAGTTCCGTCATATACCCGAGAACACTAGGTTCGTAAAGAGGCGGTGGATCCTTTTTCAGAAACAATCACGCAAGGGAAAGGCCCCTCTCGCCCCTTCCGTTCACCGGCTTCTTGGAGTATAAACACCCATCCCGTCGAAACAGCAATCCCCCCAAGGAGTATAGACGCATGAGCGGAAGCAACGCCCGCAGCAATGCCATCAGAGCCATTACCAGCTATAAACCGGATCTCGCCCCCCTGAACTATGCCGACACCAAGCCGACTGAAATTTACGGAAGCAACGTTTTCAGCGACAAGGTGATGAAGGAACGCTTGCCCCGGATCGTCTACAAGTCCCTGCGCAAGACCATCGAACAGGGGGTCCAGCTCGATCCTTCGCTGGCGGACATCGTGGCTTCCACCATGAAGGACTGGGCCATCGAAAAGGGCGCTACCCATTTCACGCACGTGTTCTATCCCCTGACGGGCCATTCCGCCGAAAAGCACGACGGCTTCCTGTCCCCCGACGGCAACGGCGGCGTGATTACGGAATTCAGCGGCAAGATGCTGAGCCAGGGCGAAGCCGACGGTTCGAGCTTCCCTTCCGGCGGCCTGCGCAGCACCTTCGAGGCGCGCGGCTACACCGCGTGGGACGTGACCAGCCCCGCGTACCTTATGGAAAACAGCAGCGGCATCGTGCTCTGCATCCCCACGGCCTTCCTGTCGTGGACGGGCGTGGCGCTTGACCGAAAGACCCCGCTCCTGCGCTCCAATCAGGCCCTCAACAAGCAGGCCAGCCGCATCCTCAAGCTGTTCGGCAAGAAAACCTCCCTGCCCGTCATTTCCTATTCCGGGCTGGAGCAGGAATTTTTTCTCATCGACCGGAACTTCGTGTTCGGCCGCCCCGACCTCCTCACCGCCGGGCGCACGCTGTTCGGCGCGAAACCGGCCAAGGGGCAGGAATTTGAAGACCAGTACTATGGTGTCATGCCCCGCCGCGTCATGAGCTGCATCACGGAAGCCGAGCGGGAGCTGTACAAGCTCGGCGTCCCGGTCCGCACGCATCATAACGAGGTGGCCCCGAGCCAGTACGAGATCGCCCCGGTGTTTGAAACGGGCAACCTCGCCATCGACCACAACCAGCTCATGATGACCGTGCTGAAGAAGGTCGCCAAAAAGCACGGCCTCCATTGCCTCCTGCACGAAAAGCCGTTCAGCGGTATCAACGGTTCGGGCAAGCACCTCAACTATTCCATCGGCAACGCCGAAGTGGGCAGCCTCTTCGATCCCGGCGAAACCCCGCATGAGAACGCGATGTTCCTCGTGTTCCTCGTTGCCGCGATCCGTGGCCTGCACAAGTACGGGGGGCTGCTCCGCGCCACCGTCGCCGCCGCGTCCAACGATCACCGCCTCGGCGCCAACGAAGCGCCGCCGGCCATCATGTCCATGTTCCTCGGGGATCAGCTCACCGACATCTTGGAGCAGTTCCGCGTCGGCCAGGTTCGCGGCTCCAAGGGCAAGCGCCTGATGAACGTGGGCGTGGACACGCTGCCGCCCCTGCCCGCCGATCCCGGCGACCGCAACCGTACCAGCCCCTTCGCCTTTACCGGCAACCGGTTCGAGTTCCGCGCCCTTGGTTCCAGCATGCCCGCCTCGGCTTCCCAGACGGCCCTGAACACGATCATGTCCGATTCGTTGGACTACGCCGCCACTCGTCTCGAAAAGCTCTCCGGCGGCGACCCCGAAAAGCTCCACGCCGCCGTGGGCAAGCTCATTCAGGAGATTGTGGAGGAGCACAGCGCGGTCATCTTCAACGGCGACGGTTATTCCGAAATCTGGCATCAGGAAGCGGAGCGCCGCGGCCTGCCCAACTACCGGACCACGCCTGAAGCCCTGATGGTGTACACCAGCCCCGACGTCGTGGATCTCTACGGCCGCTACAAGGTGCTGTCGCGTCAGGAGCTCAAGGCCCGTCAGGAAATCTACATCGAGCAGTACTGCAAGACGATCCGCGCCGAGGCGAACCTCGTCATCCGCATGGGCCGGACGATCATCTACCCCGCCGGGCTGCGTTTCCAGCAGGAGCTGCTCCAGGCGTGTCTCGACATGCGCGCCTTGAACCGCGAGCCCGACACCGTGCTGCTTGACGACATCGACGACACCCTGCGCAGGCTCCGCGAAGGGCTTGAGCACCTCGAAGCCAACGTGGATATGAAGATCGATGATCCCGTGCAGGAAGCGCATCACAAGTGCACGGTGGTCATTCCGACCATGAACGCTATCCGCGCCCTTGCCGACCACCTTGAGACGCTCATCCCCGAAGACCTCTGGCCTCTCCCGAGCTATCAGGAGATGCTGTTCGTGAAGTAGGGGAGAGATTGGGGGAGGGGAAACCTTTCTGGAAAAAGGTTTCCCCTCCCCTCTCCAAACCTCGCCCCTCCTTTTCCCAAGGCTTTCATAAGGGTCGCTGGAGGCCGGGGCGGCGTGGGCGGCTTTCCTTCTTGGCGTGCGTCCCCCGGTGCCGCGTCAAAAGAAAGGGGAACAGAAGAAACAGGCTGTTTTACGTTGGAAAAGGACATTGCCTGTGACATTGAAAACGGATTTTTTGATTTCGGACGATTGATTCGGGATGCGAAGGGATTCCCTCCAGCCCCCTGCCCACCAGCCGGAATGTTTGCGGGTGGGGTACGGGGCGCACCGGCGGGTTCGGGGGAAGAAACTTTTTTAAAAAGCCGCTCCCCGTGCTTCCCTCCCATATTTCAAGCCGCAGGGACGACCCCGCGGCCGCGCACAAACCGGGGACGGCCTCGACAAACGCATGACGAGGTGACGCATGCACTGGTTTCTGCTTGTTCTGGCCGGACTGTTCGAGGTAGGCTGGGCCATCGGCTTGAAGAGTTCCCACGGGTTCACGCGGCTCTGGCCTTCGGTGGCGACGTTTGTCCTCATGGCCTTGAGTTTTTTCCTGCTGGCCTCGGCCCTCAAACATCTGCCCATCGGCACCGCCTACGCGGTCTGGACGGGCATCGGGGCTGTGGGCACGGCGCTGCTCGGCATTGTCCTTTTCGGCGAATCGGCATCCCCCGCGCGCCTTCTGTGCATCGGGCTGATCCTCGCGGGCATCGCCGGGCTGAAACTGCTTTCCGACGCATAACGGCGGATTGCGACTGAACAAGGGTAGAACGGTATGGCACGCATTCTGATCATCGACGACGAGGAGCCCATCAGGTTCTCGCTCCGGGGCATTCTGGAGGACGAGGGGTACGAAGTGCTGGAGGCCGCCACCGCCGAAGAAGGGCTGGAAGCCGCCGACGCGCAAAGCCCGGATCTCGTCTTCCTCGATATCTGGCTACCCGGCATGGACGGCCTCACGGCCCAGGCGCACCTCAAGGCCAGCCACCCCGACCTGCCGGTCGTGATGATCTCCGGGCACGGGACCATCGAAACCGCCGTGAGCGCGATCCAGCAAGGGGCCTACGACTTCATCGAAAAACCCCTCTCGCTGGAAAAGGTCGTCATCGTCGCGGCACGCGCCCTTGAAACGGGTTCCCTGCGCCGCGAAAATCAGGTGCTCCGTACCGTTTTGCCCGAACAGGACGAACTCATCGGGCAATCCCCGGTCATGCTCAAGTTTCAGGAGCTGCTGGCCCGCGTCGCCCCCACGGACGTCTGGGTGCTGCTCACCGGCGAAAACGGCACGGGCAAGGAACTCGCCGCCCGCGCCCTGCACGCCGGGAGCAAACGCGCCGACGCGCCCATGATCGCGGTGAACTGCGCCGCCATCCCCGAAGAACTCATCGAAAGCGAATTGTTCGGGCACGAAAAGGGCGCGTTCACCAGCGCGGATCAGGCCCGGCCCGGCCGTTTCGAAATGGCCAACAACGGCACGCTGTTCCTCGATGAAATCGGGGACATGAGCCTGAAGACGCAAGCCAAGATCCTCCGTATCCTTCAGGAACAGTCCTTCGAGCGCGTAGGCGGCACGCGGACCATCAAGGTGGACGTGCGCGTCATCGCCGCGACGAACAAGAACCTTGAGGAAGCCATCGCCGCGGGGACGTTCCGCGAAGACCTCTACTACCGGCTCCGCGTGGTCCCGCTGCACCTCCCCCCCCTGCGCGAGCGCGGGGGCGATCTGGATCTGCTGCTGGCGGCCTTTACGGAACGCCTGTGCCGCGTGCACGCCTGCAAGGCCCCCGCCTACGCGCCGGAGACGATGGAACGCCTCCGCCGCTACCCGTGGCCCGGCAACGTGCGCGAACTGCGCAATTTCGCGGAACGCATGGTGATCCTCTATGGCGGCAAGGTGGTCCTTCCCGTGGATCTTCCGCCGGAAATGACCGTTCAGGGCAAGCCGGAACCGTCAGGGGCGGGGGCGGCCCCGGCGGCCTGCGAATCCGCCTTCCTGCCGGAATCCGCAGTGCTGGACCCGGATCTCGACTTCAAGAAGGCCCGGGCCGTATTCGAAGCCCGATACCTCGAAGCGAAGCTCCACGAATGCGGCGGCAACATCACCCGGCTCGCCGAAACCATCGGCCTTGAGCGCAGCTATCTGCACCGCAAGCTGAAAGGGTACGGGATTTCTTCGGAGTAGCGACGGCGCTGCCCCTCCTCCGGCGGCGCGGAAAACCTGACGCGTTACCGGAATCATACAGCAACAGCTTTAGGAAAAAGGAAATATTGGGGTTGGGGGAAAAAAGAGGTATGGCCTTTCCCGGGCATTCTTTCTTCCCCCGGCGCCTTTTTCAAAGGAGTGCTTCACATGGAATTGCGTTTTCAGGCCGGAGGGCCGGAGAGTTGGTCGGCGGACGCGGTAATCGTGTTTCTGTCCGAGGACGAGAAACTGGAAAAAGCCTACCCCGAACTGCTGGACGCCGCGCCGTGGCTGTCCATCGCGCCGGGGCTGCGCGATTTCCACGGCAAGAAAGGCGAAATGGCCCTCATTTACGGCCCGCCCGCGCACCCTCTGTCCCGCGCCGTCGTGGTCGGCCTCGGCAAGCCCGGCGCGCTGACGTTCACGGAAACGCTTGAGGAACTCCGCAAGGGCGCCGGAGCCGCCGTCGTCCGGTGCCGCGAACTCGGCGTGGATACGCTCGCCCTGCCCGTTTCCGGGCTGGCCCGCTTCAATGCCGACGTCGAGCGCACCATCGAGGAAATCGTCTGCGCCGCCATGCTCGGCCTGTGGCGTAACAAGGCGTTCAAGTCCAAGGCCCCCGAAGACACCGATCCGCGCTGGCTGGCCCTGCTGTTCTGCGACGCCAGCGTGCCGGACTTCCCCCGCCTCGCCGCCCGCCGCGGCGAGACCCACGCCGAAGCCGTCATCCTCGCCCGCAACCTCGCCAACGCCCCGGCCAACAGCCTTACGCCGGAGGACATGGCCGAAGAAGCCCGCAAGCTTGCCCGCCGTCACGACATGAACTGCGAAGTGCTCGAGCGCGAGGACATCGTTTCCCTCGGCATGGGCGCGTTCGCCGCCGTCGCCGCCGGTTCCGTCAACGATCCGCGCCTGATCATCCTTGAGCACGCTCCCGCCGGGCACGCCGACGAGGCCCCGCTCGTCGTGGTAGGCAAGGGCATCACCTTCGACAGCGGCGGGATCTGCATCAAGCCCGCCGCCGGGATGTGGGAAATGAAAGGCGACATGGGCGGCGCGGCCGCGGTCATGGGCCTGTTCGAGGCCCTCGGGCAGCTCGAAACGCCCCGCCGCGTCATCGGCCTCATGGCCTGCGCCGAAAACATGCCCGACGCCCGCGCGACCCGGCCCGGCGACGTGGTGAAGACCCTCAGCGGGAAGACCGTGGAGATCGTCAACACCGATGCCGAAGGCCGCCTTGTGCTGTGCGACGCCCTGACCTATGCCCAGCAGCGCTGGAACCCCTCCATGATCGTGGACGTGGCGACCCTCACCGGCGCGTGCGTCGTGGCCCTTGGCGACGACGTGGCGGGCCTGTTCTGCCAAGACGCCACCCTCGCGCAGCGCATCAAGGACTTCGGCGACGTGGTGGGCGAGCCCTACTGGCCCCTGCCCCTCTGGGATCGCTATTTTGAGCTGCTCAAGAGCGAAACCGCCGACTTCGCCAACGCCGGGAGCCGGGCGGGCGGGGCGAGCAGCGCCGCCGTATTCCTCAAGCAGTTCATCACCTTCGACGGAAGCTGGGCGCACCTCGACATCGCCGGGCCCGGCTTCGTCACCCGCAAGGTCACCAACTGCCCCGCAGGCGGCACCGGCTTCGCCGTCCGCACGCTGATCGAGCTGGCCGGCAACCAGTAAAATATAGGGGAGGGGCGGGGAAACCTTTCTGCAGAAAGGTTTCCCCGCCC
>USCL01000025.1 GCA_900553145.1 uncultured Desulfovibrio sp. | reverse complement strand
GAAGGATCGTGAGCTGACCCTGCCCGATGCGGCGATGAACCGCATCATCCGCGAGTACACCCGCGAGGCGGGCCTGCGTAACCTCGAGCGTGAAATCGGGACCGTATGCCGCAAGATCGCACGGCGGAAAGCGGAAGGAAGCAAGCCGCCCTTCCGCGTGACCGCCGCCGGGCTTCCCAAGCTGCTCGGCGCGCCGGTCTTCATCGACGACGACGCGGAACGGAAGCTCATCCCCGGCGTGGCCCTCGGCCTCGCGTGGACGCCCGCGGGCGGCGAAATCCTCTACATTGAGGTTTCCGCCATCAAAGGCAAGGGCGGGCTCACGCTGACGGGCCAGCTTGGGGACGTGATGAAGGAAAGCGCACAGGCCGCCCTGACCTACGCCCGCGCCAAAGCCGACGAACTCGGCATCGCGCCGGACTTCGCCGAACATATGGACATCCATATCCATGTGCCCGCCGGGGCCACCCCCAAGGACGGCCCCTCCGCCGGGGTTACGCTGGTGACGGCGCTCATCTCCGCGCTGACCGGCAAGGCGGTGCGCGGCGACATCTGCATGACGGGTGAAATCACCCTGCGCGGGCGCGTCCTGCCCGTGGGCGGCATCAAGGAAAAAGTGCTCGCCGGGGTCGCACGCGGCATCGGCCACGTCATCCTGCCCGCCAAGAACCAGAAGGATCTGGAAGACATCCCGCAGGAGCTTCGCCGCAAGATCATCGTCCACACCGTGGACAGCATCGACGACGTCCTCCCGCTTGTGTTTGAAAAGAAATAAAAAAGATTTGGGAAGGGAGGGAAAACTTTTCTGAAGAAAGGAGGGAGCTCCTCCACGCTTTTCCCTCCATTCCCTAAACCTGCCAGCGCGGCTCGCGCCCATCCCTCCCTTTCCAAAGACTTTCATATGGTGGGGAGGCGGCTTGGAGGCTTTCACGCCTGAAACGGAAAACAAGCCTTATTACAATACCATTCGGTATAATATGAAAAAGGATCGGCGCACAGCCGATCCTTTTTTTGCCTTTTCAGACTCGCTATACAACGCGGCTTCTTCCAAGTTCAGGACAAACCGCGAGCGGGGATTCGATAAAGATGAAAGTCTTTGGGGTGGAGGGATGGGGGTGTGGGGGAAGGGAGGAGGCCCTTTCTCCAGAAAGGGCCTCCCTCCCCCTCCAAATGCAACTGTTCCCCCTACCTTACGCCAACCCACTTGTGGGTCTGCAAACCGAGGCTCCAGCGGGGATGCCGGAGGCAGTAGGCGATGCACTCGCGGGTATTGGCCTTGTTGCGCGGGTCGTCGCAAGGTTGGAGCAGGAAGTGGCGGAAGTCCAGCCCCTCGAAATCCTCGGGCGAACAGCCTTGCTGTGGCCAGACAAGCTTCAGCTCGTGGCCGGAGGTCGTGGCCAGCGGGTTGGAGCCCTTGGGGCTGACGGTGATCCAGTCCAGCCCCTCGGGGAGGGGCAGCGTGCCGTTGCTTTCCACGCCAAGATCGAACCCGAGGGCGTGCAGGCGATCGATAAGCTCCGGCGTGAGCTGCAAGGCCGGTTCGCCGCCCGTGAACACGACATAGGGCTTCCGCCCGCCGTAGGCTTGGGGGGCGAGCGCCGGAAACGCGGCGGCGATGGTTTGCGCCAGTTCCTCGGCCGTGGCGAAGACCCCGGCGTCCGCGCCGACGAAATCCGTGTCGCAGAAACGGCACTTCGCCGTGGCCCGGTCCTCGGGGCGGCCCGACCAGAGGTTGCACCCGGAAAAGCGGCAGAAGACCGCCGGGCGCCCGGCTTGCGCGCCCTCGCCCTGTAACGTGTAGAAAATTTCCTTAACCCGATAAGCCATGTTTTTCCCGTTTTGTGCATAGCAACGGCTACGTTCCGTTGATTTCTTCTCAACCGGAACCACGCGCCGCCGTATCATGCGTTTTGAGGCACGGACGGTATGCCCGCCCGCGCCTTCATTACAAACGTTTGAGGAGGGAAGGGGGTCGGGGAGGGGCAGCCCTTTTTTAAGGGTACCCTTCCCCCTCCAAGATTTTTTTACCTTTTGGGGGTTCCCGAATATTCTTCCCAGCCGCGCTCGCGGAGCTTGCAGGCGGGGCACTCGCCGCAGCCGTAGCCCCACGGGTGCAGCTCTCCGCGATCCCCGATGTAGCAGGTGTGGGTCACGGTGCGGACGCACTCCACGAAAGGCGCGCCGCCTTCCTGTTCGGCGAGGGCCCACGTGCGGGCCTTGTCCAGCCACATCAGCGGGGTGTGCACGACGAACCGGGCGTCCATGCCGAGGTTGAGGGCGATCTGCATGGCCTTGACGGTATCGTCGCGGCAGTCGGGATAGCCGGAAAAATCGGTTTCGCAGACGCCCATGACCAAGTGCCTGATGCCCTTGCGCCACGCCAGCGCGGCGGCGGCGGTGAGGAACACGAGGTTGCGGCCGGGCACAAAGGTATTGGGGATGCCCTGCTCGTTGAACGCGATTTCCATGTCGCTGGTCATGGCCGTCTCGCCGATCTGGTTGAACAGGCCGAGGCTGAGCAGGCTGTCCTCATTGAGCTTGGCGCCCCATGACGCGGGCAGGGAGGCGTCCATGCGCACGGCGTCCAGCACGTTTTGGCGGCACTCCATTTCCACATGGTGCCGCTGGCCGTAGTCGAAGCCGACGGTAAAGACGCGATCGAAACGGTTGAGGGCCCACCCGAGGCAGGTCGCGGAATCCTGCCCGCCGGAAAAAATGACGAGGGCCGAAGAATCTGTATTGCTGGTCATATGCTGTCCTGAAAAGGCGTTGTTGAGGTCTTGGACGGTTGCTAACGCAGGGGACGGGAGCTTGTAAAGCGCGTGAGTTGTAGCGTACTATGCGGCAACGCCGCCGTACGGGCGGCCTCCGCCCGTGTGGGCGGGAAGATTCGAACGAGCCGCGCCGGGCGCTCCCCTGCGCGAAACATACTTGCGAGGTAATGCAATGTCCAACTCCAGCGCGCTTTCCGAACCCTGCTGCGCCCTGATTCTCGCGGCGGGCAAGGGTACCCGCATGCACTCCAAAAAGCCCAAGGTGCTGCATACCATTTTGGGCGAACCGCTGCTCGGCCATGTGGCGGAAGCGTTGCGCCCCCTGTTCGGCGAGGCGGTATGGGCTGTCATCGGGCACGAGGCGGAGATGGTGCGGGCCGCGTTCGCGGGCCGTGATCTGCGGTTCGTGGAGCAGAAGGAACAGCTCGGCACAGGGCACGCCCTGATGGTCGCCATGCCGGAACTGAAACGGGCGCACATGAAGAAAGCCCTTGTGGTCAACGGGGATACGCCCCTGATTACGACGGATACGCTGCGCGATTTCATGTTCTACGCGGAAGGCGCGGACGTGGCCGTGGCGACGCTGACGCTGGAAAACCCCGGCGCGTATGGCCGCATTGTCCGCCGGAACGGGGAGTTGCGGGCCATCGTGGAGGCGAAGGATTTTGACGTTGCCGTCCACGGTGAGCCGACCGGGGAGATCAACGCCGGGATCTACATGCTGAACCTCGAAGCGGTGGAACGGCTTGTCCCGAAGCTCGGCAACGAAAACAAGAGCGGCGAATACTACATCACCGACCTTGTGGGGATGGCCGTGGCCGAAGGCATGGTCGTGCGCGGGCTGTCCTGCGGCAGCGACCCGAATCTGCTTGGGATCAACAATCCCGCCGAGCTGGCGGCGTCCGAGGAACTGCGGCGGCGGGCCATCGTCGAGGAGCGGCTGGCGGCTGGCGTGGCCATGCACGGCCCGGATATGGTTCGCATGGGGCCGTATGTGACCGTGGAGCCGGGGGCGGAACTGTTCGGCCCCTGCGAACTGTACGGGCACACGCATATTTCCTCAAACGCGGTCATCGAGTCGCATTGCGTGATCCGGGACAGCCGCGTGGAAAGCGGCACGGTCGTGCATTCCTTCTCGCACATGGATCATGCCGAAGTCGGCCCGGACTGCCTCGTTGGGCCGTACGCGCGGCTGCGCCCCGGCGCGGTGATGGAGCGCGGCTCGCACATGGGCAATTTCGTCGAGATGAAGAAGGCGCGCCTCTGCGAAGGGGCCAAGGCCAACCACCTTACCTATTTGGGGGATGCGGAAATCGGGGCCCGGGCGAACATCGGCGCGGGCACGATCACCTGCAACTATGACGGCGTGAACAAACACAAAACCGTCATCGGAGAGCATGCCTTCATCGGCAGCAACACCGCGCTGGTGGCTCCGGTCACCGTGGGCGCGGAGGCGCTCGTGGGCGCGGGCTCGGTCATCACGCGGGACGTGCCGGACGGCGATCTTGCCGTCTCGCGCAGCAAGCAAATGAACATGCGCCGCAAGTAGCCGCGTTTTAGGGGTTATATCAGCGGATTGCCCCGGGGGATGCCCCTCATGGGAAAGACATTCGGCGGGTAATGTGGGAACAGGGCTTCCAGCGTCTTGAAGAACTGCGGATATTCCGTTACTAAAAGAACATCTCCGGATTATGAAAAACGGATCTGATGCGCGTATTCCCGAAAAGGTGGGCCTCCGGCGCCTATGCCAGAGCGGCGACCGCCTTTGCGAAAACTGTATCGTACCCTTTTCTTCTCACCCTCAATCTTGCCATGAAACGGCAAAAAGAGTAGAGTCTTCGCATGGAACTTTTTGATCTCTTGGAAACCCGTGTGGTTGAGCTTCTCGGGCAGATTGATACCCTCCGCGAGGAAAACAAGACCTTGCAGGAAAAAGTAAACGCTTTCGACGAGGAAAATAAGGCTCTTAAGGAGTCTTTGGAGCAGGAGCAGCACACCAAGGAAGAGATTAACGGCCGCATCGACACGTTGCTCTCGACGATTCGCGAGTTTACGGCCGAAGCGTAACCGGTCGATACCCGTATGCACAGCTTTCAGCTCAATGTCCTCGGCATGGACATTTCCTTCCGTACGGATGCTGATTCCGCTCGTGTCGAGCGGGCTCAGGACTTCGTCGAGAAGCAGTATGAGAGATTGAAAAACCAGGGAGGGCAGTTCGGCAGGGAGAAACTGCTGACGCTTCTGGTTTTGGGAGTTGCAGACGACTTGTTGCAAACACAGCAGCAGCTTGACGGAGTGGAGACTCGCCTCGCCAATTTGCTGAAGCTTATAGAGAAAACGGATTAATTTGTTGGCAAAATGTTCCCTGGAGCGTTCGTGATCCGCCTATTGGTGCTGACCTCACAAGCTTAGAAATTGGGAGCCGAGCGATGGATTGGTGTGCATGCCCGACTTGTCGGGAAGTCTAAAGATCCGTCCGAGGTTCCCCCCTGGGAGACCAGGTTCCGCACCGGTATTCTGACACGGCGCTCTGGGGTCATTTGTGATGTCCTGTTCTGGGACACCGCGTATACAGATCCGTCTTTTTCACTGTGCGGATCGTGTTGTCTTCCCCTTTTCCCATCAGAATGTCCTCCCCCTGTCTTGGACGATGCTGTCTGCCGGCAGCTTGTCGTATTGCACAAACGGGCTTCGGCCCGACACTATAATGGGAGGGGATTTATGGAATTTTTTACCGCCTTGAGCGTCATCGCGGCGATATGCGTCAGCGGCGGCGTAGGCTTTTATCTCAATAAACACCTGAATGCCAAGCGGATTGGCGATGCCACCGAGTTGGCGACCCGCATAGTCGAAGAGTCCCGCAAGGAAGCTCAGGCGCAGAAGAAGGAAATCCTCCTTCAGGGGCAGGACGAGCTGTTCAACCAAAAGCGCGAGCTTGAACACGAATTCAAGGAACGCGAGCGTGAGTTGAAGGCCCGTGACCGCAAGCTTCAGGAGCAGGGCGAGCGGCTTGAGGAAAAGCTTGAAAAAGCGACCGAGAAAGAGCACGAGCTTCTGAGCGTTGAAAAAGACCTTTCCAAGAAGGAGCGGAAGCTTGCCGAACTTGAGGAAAACCTCAACGAGCGCATTGATGAACAGGAACGCCGCCTGCAGGAAGTCTCCGGCCTGACGGCCGAAGAGGCCCGCCAGCGGCTTTTTGCGGAAATCGAGTCCCGCACCCGCCACGAGGCGGCCAAGATGATGCGCCTCATCGAGGCCGAAGCCCGCGAAACCGCGGACCGCAAGGCCAAGGAAATCATCGCCTCTTCCATCCAGCGCTATGCGGGCGATTATGTGGGCGAGCATACCGTCACCGCCGTGACCCTGCCCAGCGAAGACATGAAAGGCCGCATCATCGGCCGTGAAGGGCGCAACATCCGCGCTCTGGAAGCGGCCACCGGCGTTGACCTCATCATCGACGATACCCCCGAAACCGTTATCCTGTCCGCATACAGCCCCCTGCGCCGTCAGGTCGCCAAAATGGCGCTTGAACGGCTCATTCAGGACGGGCGCATCCATCCTGCCCGCATCGAGGATGTGGTCCACAAGTGCGAGCAGGAACTTGAAGTGCAGATCCGCGAAGTGGGCGAACAGGCCACGTTTGACGCGGGCGTGCACGGCATCCACCCCGAACTTGTCCGCTTTCTGGGCCAGCTCCGCTACCGTACCAGCTTCACGCAGAACGTGCTCCAGCATTCGCTGGAAGTCTCCGCCCTGTGCGGCATGATGGCCGCCGAGCTTGGCATGGACATCAAGAAGGCCAAGCGCGCCGGGCTGCTCCACGACATCGGCAAGGCCGTCGACCACGAGGTCGAAGGCCCGCACGCGCTCATCGGTGCGGATCTCGCCAAGAAGTACAACGAAAGCAAAGAAATCCTGCACGCCATCGCCGCGCACCACGAGGATCAGCGCCCTGAAACCGCGCTGGCCGTGCTGGTGCAGGCTGCGGACTCCCTTTCCGGCGCCCGCCCCGGCGCGCGCAAGGAACTCTTGGAAAGCTACGTCAAACGTCTTGAAGATCTGGAAAACATCGCTTCCGAATTCGACGGCGTGTCCAAGGCGTATGCCATTCAGGCCGGGCGTGAAATCCGCGTCATGGTCAACTCCGAAAATGTGGACGACGATCAGACCTACATGCTCTGTAAGGGCATCACCGGCAAGATCGAAGAGAACCTTACCTATCCCGGCCAGATCCGCGTCACGGTCATCCGTGAGCGTCGGGCCGTCGGCTATGCGAAATAGCCGCAGCTTCCTATGCCGCTTGGAGGAGGGGACTTCGGTCCCCTCCTTTTTTTATGCCGGTGAAAAATGAAGAGAGAATCTTCCTAACGGCGTCTCTCTCTCTCTCTCTCTCTCTCTCTCTCTCTCCTGAATTACCGGAGGGCAGGTTTCCTTGTCAGCCTTCCCGGTGCCGCCAAACTCCGGCGGCGGTTTCCAGTGGATCAGAGCGGCACATGCGGAAGCGCGGCTTGCCCCAAAGTGCGTGGCGCCTTTTTGGGGGGGAACGGTTCATTGGGATGCTTTGCCAAGCCGCGCCCGTTTATGGGGGGAATGGACGGTTATGTCGTTGGCAGGCGCCGGGCATTGATCCGGATATACATTGCTCATCTCCGGGTTCCTGACGGATAGAGGTATGGGCCTGTGGTGGGGCCGTTTTCGGAACCTCTTTCCCGTCTCGGCTATCTAACAGAAAGGTTTATACGCCGAGTGGTTGCACGGCTTGGTTTTCACGTACGGATGCTTCTTGCAAATGGAAGGGGGAGTTGGAGGAAAATACTGAAATGTAGATTATGCGGTATTTTCTACAAAACGGTTGTTTCTTGCTGGAACTGTGCAGGATTCAAATTGATTGTGCGATCAAGGAAGGGCGGATCGCGCATAAAGAAGTTCTCTTGTGTCCTAAAACCGATTAAATAAAAAGAGTTACAAAATCTACCAAAAAGTAGAAAAGTAACGGCATCGGCGGCGTGATCTGCCTTAAAGGCTGTTCCTTCGGTACTTTTTTTCAAGGAATAAACGAAATAATACTGTAATTTTAATGTATTGACAGAAAAGAACGATGGCTGCGCACGATGCGGATATGTTGGCCCTGATTTTGCTTTAGTCAGGGCATCAACCTATTTGAGGAGTGCCCCCATGAGTTCCACCGTCCGTGAAACAGCCCTTGATCATATCTCCATTGCCCAGCCTGTCGCGCCTCTTCCGGCTCCCGGGCAGGGCAAGGCCCTTGCCAACGGGTATGGCTGCGATGTGTTCAACACGCGCGCCATGCTCCAGCGTCTCCCGCGCGACGTGTACGACCGCCTCGTGCAGACCATGACGCAGCGCACCCCGCTCGATCCCGCCGATGCCGACATCATCGCCGGAGCCATGAAGGATTGGGCCCTCGAACACGGCGCCACTCATTATACCCACTGGTTCCAGCCCATGACGGGGCTGACCGCCGAAAAGCACGACGCTTTCCTCTCTCCCACGGCGGACGGGCAAGTGTTTGGCGAATTTTCCGGGAAAATGCTCATCAAGGGCGAGCCGGACGCTTCTTCCTTCCCGTCCGGCGGCATCCGCTCGACGTTTGAAGCCCGCGGCTATACGGCGTGGGACCCGACCTCGCCGGTGTTCCTGCTCGGCGACGAGTACGGCCGCAAGACGCTGTACATCCCCACGGTGTTCTACTCCTACACGGGCGAGGCCCTTGACCGCAAAACCCCGCTGATGCGCTCTGTGGAGGCCGTTTCCGCACAGGCCCTGCGCATCCTCCGCCTGCTCGGCAACACGACGGCTACCGGCGTTCAGGCGATGGTAGGTTCCGAGCAGGAATATTTCCTCGTGGATCGGCGTCTCTATGTCCAGCGCCCCGACCTCATGATGTGCGGCCGCACGCTCTACGGCGCGAAGCCCGCCAAGGGGCAGGAGATGGAGGATCACTACTTCGGCAGCATCCCGAGCCGGGTTCTGGCCTACATGCAGGACGTGGAGCAGCGCCTTTTCGCGCTCGGCATCCCCGCCCACACCCGGCACAACGAGGTGGCCCCCGGCCAGTTCGAAATCGCCCCCGTATATGAGGACGTGAACATCGCCACGGATCACAACATGCTGACGATGGAAGTGATGCGCCGCACGGCCCGGAGGCATGGCTACGTTTGCCTGCTGCACGAGAAGCCGTTCTCCGGCGTCAACGGGTCCGGCAAGCACAACAACTGGTCGCTGTGCGATTCCGACGGGCATAACCTGCTGAACCCCGGCGAAACCCCGATGAAGAACGCCCAGTTCCTCGTTTTCCTCGCCGCCGTCCTGCGCGCCGTGCACAAGCACGGCATCAATCTGCGCCTCGGGATCATCGGGGCCAGCAACGATCACCGCTTGGGGGCCAACGAAGCGCCGCCCGCCGTTTTATCCGTGTACCTCGGGGACAGCCTTTCCAAGATCATCCGTGCCGTCGCCTACGGGAAAGAGGCCGCTGACGATTGCTCTGAGCCGCTCCAGATAGGCGTCTCCGTGCTGCCGAATATCCCGCGCGACCTGTCCGACCGCAACCGGACCAGCCCGTTCGCGTTTACCGGCAACAAGTTTGAGTTCCGCGCCCTCGGCTCCTCCCAGAACATCGCCACGGCGAATATTTCCCTGAATGCGGCTATGGCCTGCGCGCTGGATGACATCGCCTCCATGCTGGAAGCCGAGCTCGCCGGGGGGACGCCGCTCAACGCCGCCATACAGGGGCTGCTCGCGAAACTGTTTGCCGAACACATGCCCATCGTGTTCGACGGCAACGGGTACAGCGACGAGTGGCTTGCGGAGGCTGAAAGGCGCGGCCTGCCGAACCTGAAGGATACCGTGGCCGCCCTTGCCCATTACAGCGACAGGGACGTGATGGAGGTCTTTGAGCGCCACGGCGTCCTGAGCCCGAGGGAAATGCTGTCCCGTCAGGAGATTTTGCTGGAGAGCTACACCCACAGCGTGTCCATCGAAGGCCACACCGCGTTGAAGCTTGGGCGGACCCGCATCCTCCCCGTCGCGCTGGCCTATCAGACCACATTGGCGGAAGCGGCCTCGTCCGCCGCGGCCCTCGTGGGCGATGCGGAAGAGGAGAAGGCGTATTTCTTGAGGGTGCGCGAGCAGGTCCGCGGCCTTATTGCCGCCTTGGACAACCTTGAAGCCGTCGTCAACGGCGATTTCGGCGGCACGGCGCTGGCCCGGGCCGCGTATGCCCGTGACGCCGTGCTCCCGGCCATGAACGCGTGCCGCGGTTATGCCGATGCGCTGGAGTGCCTGTGCTCCAGCCACGACTGGCCGCTGCCGAGCTACGCCGAGCTGCTGTGGCTCCACTAAATTTCCGGGGAGGGTGCCCCCTGCGGGGCGTTGGAAAGGGCGGCATGTGCCGCCTGCTGGAAGACGCATCCCTTCTATGGGGGAACCTGTCCGGGCGGAAACGCCCGCTCTCCGGCGACGGCTCCGTGTGCAGTATGGCGCTTGCCGGGGAGGGAAGAAAGGGAGGCCTTTTCGGAAAAGGTTTCCCTTTTCCCGGCTCAGGCGATCGGAAACGAGAGAGGCAGCCCCTTTCCGAAGAAAAAGACTGCCTCTCTACTCCCACCCTGAAACATTTTCAGGACAGAGTTTGAATACCCGTACTGGGCGAAAAAAGCAAGCCGCATATCGGATTTCGGTTTCCGGAAAAGCCCGGCTTCCGGGAGCGGGGGATTCGCTGTTTTCTGTCTTTTCGGCGGGTTGGCAATTGAGATGAGGATGGCGCTTTTGACGGCGCACGTTGGCCTCCGGTCGTTTCCTTTGCAAAGCGGCGCGGTGGGCGGGGATTCAGCAACAGGGGAAACAGGCATGAAATTTACCAAGATGCAGGCTGCCGGAAACGATTATGTCTATATGGATGCGTTGCAGGCGCCTATCCCGGATCCGGAAGGTCTGGCACGCCGCATCAGCGATCGGCATTTCGGCGTGGGCAGCGACGGGCTTATCCTCATTTGCCCACCCTCCGATCCCGGCAAGGCGGATTTCCGGATGCGGATGTTCAACGCGGACGGCTCGGAGGCCGAGATGTGCGGCAACGGCATCCGCTGCGTAGGCAAGTATGTGTACGACAATGGGCATACGGATAGGGAACGGGTCCGCATAGAGACGCTGGCGGGCATCTTGGCGCTCCGGCTTCATGTTTCCGATGGAAAAGTGGAGACGGTGACCGTGGACATGGGCGAGCCGCGCCTCGCGCCCGAGGCCGTCCCTGTCAGCGATTCCGGCGCGGATTTCATCAACCGCCCCCTGCGGGTGCAAGGCCGCGTTTGGAACGTCACGGCGGTTTCGATGGGCAATCCGCACGCCGTCATTTTTACGCACGGCATCGACAAGCTGGATTTGCCCGGCATCGGGCCGCAGTTTGAGCATCATCCTTTGTTTCCCCGGCGTACGAATACCGAGTTTGTGGAGGTCGTCGATCGCCGCAATCTCAGGATGCGGGTTTGGGAACGCGGCGCGGGCGAAACCCTTGCCTGCGGCACCGGGGCGTGCGCTTCCGCCGTGGCCGCCGTGTTGACCGGAAACGCCGACCGCAAGGTGCGTGTGGAGCTGCTCGGCGGCGGGCTCGACATCGAATGGGACGCGGCCACCAACCATGTCTTCATGACCGGCGGCGCGGTAACCGTGTTCACGGGCGAGTATTTGGGGTGAAGCCGTATCGGGGAGGGGGAAGGGAGCCCTTTTCCAAAAGGGTCCCTTCCCCCTCCCCGATTCATTCAATCATCCTACAGCTCGGGCGGGAGTTCCTTGAGCTGCTTGTTGGAGAAGACGGGGCCGTCGACGCAGACGAGCTTGCCGCCGATGTTGCAGCGCCCGCAGATGCCGATGCCGCATTTCATGCGCTTTTCCAGCGTGGTGTAGATCTGGTCATCCGGGAAGCCCAGTTCGACGAGGGCCGCGAGGGTGAACTTGATCATGATCGGCGGGCCGCAGAGCACGGCGATGGTGTCCTTGGGCTTGGGGCCGATTTCCTTGAGCACGTTGGGGATGAGGCCGACCTTGTGCTCCCAGCCATCGGCGGGATTGTCGATGGTCAGGGTGACGTTCAGGTCCTTGCGCTCCAGCCACTCGGGCATGTCGGACTGGAAGGACAGGTCCGCGGGGGTCTTGGCGCCGTACAGCAGGCTGATGTCGCCGTAATCCTTGCGGTTGTCCAGCAGGTACACCATGATGGTGCGGATGGGGGCCATGCCGATGCCGCCGCCGATGAAGAAGACGTTCTTGCCCTTCCACTGCTCGTAGGGGAACCAGTTGCCGAGCGGGGCGCGCACGCCGATCTTGTCGCCGGCATTGAGCTTGTGGAGGGCGGCGGTGTTTTCGCCGGCCTTCATCACGGAGAACTGGAGGTAATCCATCCGGGTGGGGGAAGAGTTGATCACGAAGGTCGACTCGCCCACGCCGAAAACGGAGAGCTGCCCCACCTGTCCGGGCTGGAAGGTGAAGTTCTTCATCTTTTCTTCATCATCGAAACGCACGCGGAACGTTTTGATGTTGTGCGTTTCCTGCACGGTTTCGATGACGGTCGCCATTTCAGGCAGAAGGGGATTGTGCGTCCCTGCCATGTTCAGACTCCTTATTTGGCTTCCGCGTCATCCGCGATGGCGTTGAGGACAATTTCACGGATGTCCAGCGACACCGGGCACTGCTTGATGCACCGACCGCAGCCCGTGCAGGCGAAACGCCCGTCGCTGTAGTCGGGGGCGTACCAGTACTTGTGCGAAACGCGGTTGCGCATGCGCAGGGCCTTGGCCGTGCGGGGGTTGTGCCCGCTGGCCTCGCGGGTGAACAGCGGGGACATGCAGTTGTCCCAGCTGCGCAGGCGGCGGCCTTCGAGGTTGTTGCCCTCGTCGGAGATGTTGAAGCACTGGCAGGTCGGGCACATGTAGGTGCACGCGCCGCAGGAGAGGCACTTCGCGGTCTGTTCCGCCCAGAAGTCCACGTCGGTGAAACGCTGTTCGAGGCGGCGGGCCGCCTTGGACAGATCCGGGGCGGGCTGCTGGCTGGCGGCGGCCTTTTCGCGGGCGGCCTTGGCTTCGTCCATCTTGTCGGAGCCGTCGGCGAGCTTGGTCCCGGCGAGGAAGGCTTCGCCCTTTTCGGACACGGCCTCAAGCACGAAGCCGCCGTTCACGGCCGTGAGCAGCACGTCGGAACCGGTCGGATCGGCGGGGCCGCCGCCGGTCCAGTGGCAGAAGCAGGTGCTGCACGGGCTGTCGCAGGTCCGGGTGACGACCAGCAGGTTGTCGCGGCGGGCCTTGTAGTAGGTGTCCTGGAACTTGCCTTCGAGGAACGGCTTGTCGAGCACGGCGAAGCCGCGGGCGTCGCAGGAACGGCAGCCGAACACCATCCGGGCCGGAGCGTCGGGGGTGTCGTCAAGTTTCATGTTCAGCTTGGCCGGGTCTTCCGGGTCCTTGGTGCCGGAGAAGCGCACGAGCGTTTCACAGGCGGGGAAAACGGCGGCCTTGGGGGATACGGTGGCGCGGGCCAGCGACGGGGTTTCTCCGGCGACGAGAGGCCGGAACACAACCGCTTTGCCCTCCTGACGAGGGGCCAGCACCTGACGGGATGCCGCCACTTCGGCCAGCCACGAGGCCAGCTTGTCGGCAGCGAGGAATCGTATGGCGCTCATTGCGTTTATGCTCCCTCGATGTGGTGTTCGTGGATGTTCTTTTCTTCCAGCTGGAAGCCGAGCAGCGGCGGCACGGCGTCAACGTCCATGCCGGGCGCGTATTCGAACAGCTTCTTCACGACGCGGCCCATCTGAAGCTTGAGGGCCCCGACCGGGATGCCCATCGGACAGGCGCGGTTGCATTCGCCGCAGCCGGTGCAGCGTCCGGCGAGGTGCATCGCGTGGATGAGCTGGAAGAACATCTTCTGCGTGGGGCTGTCTTCCTGCGTGAGCCAATGCGGCTCGCGGCTGTCCGCCACGCAGTTGTCGCGGCACACGCACATGGGACAGGCATTGCGGCAGGCGTAGCAGCGGATGCAGCGGTCGATGTGGCCGCGCCAGAAGCCCATGCGGTCCTCAAGGCTCAGGCCGTCGAGGAAGGTCATGATCGCGGGCATGGCGGGCTGGGCGCCGTCCGGGATGTTCGTGGGCGAGCCCGCGAAGTGATCGTGGATGACGGCATTGGGCACGGTGCAGGCGCGGCATTTGTCCTGCGCCACGTCCTGCATGGCGAACTCGTAGTCCTTGCCGTCGGCGCGGACTTTGAGGGTCGCGCCGGAGCCGGTCACGGATTCGACCTCGGTGACGTCGCCGATCTTGGCGAGCACGCGGTTGATGTCGATGGTGCCGTTGCAGCCCATGCCGAAGACGACCACGTCCTCACGGTTGATGAGGTTCTCCTGAAGGAGTTCCACGACGCCGCGGGAGTCGCAGCCCTTGACCACGATGCCGACCTTCTTGCCCTTGAAGAGGGGCAGGTAGGTGGCGAGGGAGTGGACGTTGAGCGGGCCCCAGATGAGCTTTTCGACGTCTTCGGGCTTGCGCATGTACAGGGGCGTGGCGTGCAGGCCGTCAAAGCCCTTCTGCCAGCCCATGACGAATTCCACTTCCTTGGCTTCGAGCGCGGCCTTGATCTGGTCCTTGAGCTCGGTCATGGCCGCGGGGTTGGTGCCGCAGCCGAGCGGGCGCAGGGGCGCGGGCAGGTCAAGGTTGGGCATGACGAACATCGGCTTCGCGTCTTCGAACTTGGGCGCGGGTCCGAGCTTGTGGACGCGTTCGGTGAACGCGGTGACCACGGCCTGCCAGCGCTGGCCTTCGGAGGCGGACACCCACGTGTACTCGAAGCGGCGGGGATCGATGCCGATGATGGGCAGGAATTCCTTCAGCGTTTCGAGGCGGCGGCGGGCGTAGTAGTTGCCTTCCGAATAGTGGCAGTCACGCGGGTGACAGCCGGACACGAGCACCCCGTCGGCGCCGGAAAGCAGGGCTTTCAGCGGGAACAGGGGATTGACGCGGCCCGAGCAGGGGACGCGGATGATACGCAGGTCCGTAGGCTGGGTGAAACGAGCGACCCCGGCAGTGTCGGCGCCGCCATAGGAGCACCAGTTGCAGAGGAAGCCTACGATCCGGAGTTCTTTGCCTGTCAGAACCGACATAGAGCGTCTACCTCCGCAAGGATCTGGTTGTCAGTGAAGTGGGAGAGCTGGATGGCGCCCTGCGGGCAGGTGGCGGTGCAAAGGCCGCAGCCCTGACACACGGCCTCGATGGTCTGCGCCTTCTTTTCGCCACGAATTTCCTTTTCGACGATGGCCTGGAACGGGCACACCTTGATGCACTTGCCGCAGCCGACGCAGCGCTTGATGTCCACGACGGAGATCTGCGGGTCGCTTTCGAGGAGCGGCTTGGAGAGCAGGCCGATCACCTTGGCGGCGGCGCCGCTGCCCTGCGCGACGGAGGACGGGATGTCCTTCGGGCCCTGGGCGACGCCCGCGAGGAACACGCCGGCGGTGTTGGTCTCCACGGGACGGAGCTTGCAGTGGGATTCCATGAAGAACCCGAAGCCGTCGTAGGAGATGTGTAGGGTTTCGGCGAGCTTGTTCGCGCCCTTGGAGCCTTCGATGCCCACGGCGAGCACGACCATGTCGGCCTTCACCTCGACGGGCTTGCCGAGCAGGGTGTCGGCGCCGCGGACGATGTACTGTCCGTGGCCGTCGGGCTGGATGGCGGACACGCGGCCGCGGATGTACTGGGTGCCGTATTCCTCGACGGCGCGGCGCGAGAATTCGTCATAGAGCTTCGCGTTGGCGCGGATGTCCATGTAGAACACGTAGGACTGCGAGTCGGGGATGTGGTCCTTGGTCAGGACGGCCTGCTTGGCGGTGTACATGCAGCAGAAGCCGGAGCAGTAGGGGCGGCCGATGGACTTGTCGCGGGAGCCCACGCACTGGATGAACACGACGCTCTTGGGTTCCTTGCCGTCGGACGGGCGCTTGATGTGGCCGCCGGTCGGGCCGGAGGCGGACATGATGCGCTCGTACTGGAGCGAGGTGATGACGTCGGTACTGGCCCGCGCCGTATTCGCCGTAGACCGTCCAGTCCATGAGGTCGTAGCCGGTGGCGGCCACGATGGCGCCCACGGTTTCCGTGATCTCCTCATCCTTCATCTCGTAGTTGATGGCGCCGGTGGGGCACACCTTGGCGCACACGCCGCATTTGCCCGAGGTGAGCTTGCGGCAGTGCTCGGGGTTGATGGACGCCTTCTTGGGGATCGCCTGCGGGAAGGGGATGTTGATGGCCGTGGTGGGGCCGACGAACTCGTTGAACTTGTCCGGGGTCTTCTTGGCGGGGCACTTGTCCATGCAGGCGCCGCAGCCGGTGCACTTGGACCAGTCGACGTAGGTGGCCTTCTTCTTCACGGTCACGGTGAAGTTGCCCACATACCCGGCCACGTTGGTCACTTCGGAAGCGGCCATGAGCGTGATTTTGGGATGCTGGGCGACGTCGACCATCTTGGGGCCGAGGATGCAGCTCGAGCAGTCGACGGTGGGGAAGGTCTTGTCGAGCTTCGCCATCTTGCCGCCGATGTGGCTTTCGCGTTCCACGAGGAGCACGTCGAGGCCCGCGTCGGCGCAGTCGAGGGCGGCCTGGATGCCGGCCACGCCGCCGCCGATGACGAGCACGCGCTTGGTGGATTCGAAGGACTTGGAGAACAGCGGGTTGTCGCGGCGCAGTTTTTCAACGGCGATGCGGACGAGTTCCGCGGCCTTGTTGGTGTTGGCTTCCTTGTCCTTGCCGATCCACGACACGTGTTCGCGGATATTGGCCATTTCGAACATGTACTTGTTGAGCCCGGCGCGTTCCACGGTGCGGCGGAAGGTCGGCTCGTGCATGCGCGGGGTACAGGAAGCGACGACCACGCCGTCAAGCTTGTGTTCCTTGATGGCGGCGACGATTTCTTCCTGTCCGGGTTCCGAGCAGGTGTACATGGTGTCGGTGGAGAAGGCCACATCGGGATAGGTTTTGGCGATCTCAGCGACCTTGCCGCAATCCACGGTCCCGGCGATGTTCGATCCGCAGTGGCAGATAAAAACGCCTATTTTCATGCCTTGGCCTCCTCTGTGGCTTCATCGGCCTTGGCCGCGGCGGCCTTGGCAGCCTGCGCGGCGTCGATCTTCCGCAGAAGTTCGTCGGGGCTGACGCAGAGCTTTTCGAAGCCGAGTTCCTGATGAGGCAGGCCGAGGGCCAGCCCCATGAGCTGCGTGAAATACAGCACCGGCATCTTCATAGATCCGCCCACGGCCTGACGCTGGCGCAGGTCAAGGTTCATGTGGCAGAGCGGACAGGCGACGACCACGGCGTCCGCGCCGAAGGCCTGCGCCCGTTCAAGGATGCGGCCGGTGAGGCGGGCGGTGATGTCGCGGCGGGGAATGCCCATGGCTGCGCCGCAGCATTCCGTCTTCAGGGGGAAGGGCACGACTTCGGCGCCGAGGGCGGCCATGATGTTGTCCATGGCCATCGGGTTCTCGGCGTCGTCGAACTGCATGATGTCCGCGGGGCGGCTCATCAGGCAGCCGTAGTAACAGGCGACCTTGATGCCTTCGAGGGGCTTCTTGACCTTTTCGGCGATGGCGCCGGTGCCGTAGTCTTCCACGAGCACCTGAAGGATGGACACGGTTTCGGGCAGCTCTTCGGGACAGGGGCTGTCGAGAAGGGCATTGACCTTGCCGCGGAACGCCTCGTCCTGCATGCGGTATTTGGCCGTCTTCAGGTTGGCGAGGCAGCTCGGGCAGGGCGTGCCCACGCGTTCGGCGCCTTCGGCGGCGGCAAGCGCGAGGTTGCGCGCGGAAAGCGCGGAGGAAAGCACGTGATCGCACGCGTGGGCCGGCGTGGAGCCGCAGCAGCTCCAGTCGGAAATTTCCTTGAGGCCGATTTCAAGCGCGCGGCAGACGGCGCGGGTGGAACGTTCGTATTCAGCGGACGTCCCCTGACCGGAACAGCCGGGGTAATAGGAGAGTTTCATTTACTTGTCCCCCTCGGCGCTGCGCTGCTCGTCGAAACGCTTGAAGATGCGGGCCACAGCGTCCTTGCCGACGATGGTGTGGGGTTTGAAGGGCAGCTTCTGCTTGGGCAGGATGCGCGGCGCGAGATCCACATCGGTGAAAACCCGGCCTGTGCGGGCCATGAACATGGCCATGACGCCCAGCTCGTACGTGCGCCCGAAATGGCGGACGGTGGTCAGGAAGGACTGCCAGAACGACGCCATGGCGTAGTTCGTCTTGCCTTCCTTCCATGCCATGTGCCGCAGCACGTCCATGACCTTGGCGACGTCGATGTTATTGGGGCAGCGGGACGTGCAGGTCGAGCACGACACGCAGAGCCACAGCGAACGGCTTGAAAGCGCCATTTCCTTGTTACCGAGCTGGACGGCCCGCATGACTTGGCTGACCTGCAGGTCGTACTCAGGACCGCAGGGACACCCCGCCGTACAGTTGCCACACTGGTAGCAGTTGGTCACCTTCTGACCGCTTTCTGCTTCCACCTCGCGAAGAAACGCTTCGTCGCGCGTGGTTTCAAGATTGATTGTTTCCATGATTCTCCCGGCAGTAGAGTGGTTCAAAGACCAATAGACCTTCTTCACGAGAAAAAATCTAACATATCCACGCTAACAGGGCAACAGGGCTGGAGAAAAGAAAAAGGAGAACCCCCATGTCTTCTCCTTGCCCGCCCCGATGCAATGCAAGGAAAAAAAGCTTCCCCCCGGAGCAATGCAAAGGTGAACTTTCACATGCTATCAGACGAGAGACGAAGAGGGAACCCCTTCTTATAAATAAAAAGGGGTTGGTTGATCGCTCAGAGAGTTAGAATCATACCGATTTCCCAAAAGGCAAGCCGGCCCCCAAAAAAGCGGGGCCGGCAAGGGCAGGGCAAAGGGACGTCAGGAGCGTTTATTGGTAATCGGGGATGGGCTGCTTGACGAGCTTGAGGAACTTGCCGGTGGCGTAGGAGCCGTCCTTGACCACCTTCAGCTCGTCGGGCGTGATCCGGCCCACGCCGGCGAAGAAGTCGGCGATGTCGGCCATCCACTTGGCGGCCTTGCTCTGGCCCTTGGAGTCGTCAAACAGGGCGAGCTGTTCCTCAAGGTTGAAAACGGGGTGCGTCTCGATGTCGAGCGCGGCCATTTCCGGCGTAAAGCTCTTGCCCACGAATTCCTGGAAGAAACGGCAGTATTCCGGGGCGAGGGATTCCGGGGTTTCCTTCTGGAGCATGTTGGCGGAACGCAGGAACACGCGCAGGAATTTGGCGACCAGCTCGGGGTTGGCGTCGCAGAACTTCTTGTCGCCCATGAGCACGGTGGGCAGGCCCACGCCGCAGGTGTTGGGGGTCCCGGCGACCTTCCAGCCCTTGTCCATGCCGAAGAACATGTGCGGGGCCCACAGGCAGACGCCGTCGCCGATGCCGCTGTCAAAGGCCGCGAGGCCCTGCGCCTGATCAATGTTCTTGATGGTGACGTCGCTTTCCTTGAGCCCGAGCACGCGCAGCCAGTGGCTCAGGGTGAAGTGCGGGGAGGACATCGTGGTGATGAGGAAGGTCTTGCCGCGCACGTCGTCGGGGTGGCCGTACACTTCCGGATAGTCTTTATTGTAGCCTTTGGTCTTGAGGATGGGGCTGTCGGGGCGGAGCAGGAGGGCGTTGGTGTAGGATTCGTCGTTGGTGACGGCGACGGTGTACGTCCCGTAGCGGAGCGCGCCCATCATGCCGGGCACGGCGCCGGTCCCGGCGAGCACCCATTCCCCGGAGGGGAGGGCGTTGAGCTGGGCCATGCCGGACGAGAAGAGGAGCATTTCGATGTCCAGCCCTTCCTCCTTGTCCCATCCTTTTTCTTTGGCATACCACACGAGAAAGGCTTCGTGCTCGTCAAGCCATGCCGTACGGAGTTTGACCGGGGCCGCCGCGAACGCCGCACAAGAAAAAGCGATGAAAAAGACAACCGCAAAGGAACCCATAAGCATTTTGAACCACAGTTTCATAAGAAACTCCTTCAGGTATGAGGTTCCGAACCGTACAGCCAAAGCATGTTTCCGGAGAAAACATAAAGAAGGGAGACCCCTCTTTCTGCAAAGAGATAAAGGGCATTGCTTGCCGCTTGGAATGAGGATGCGGTTTTCTTATGGATAAAGGGGAAGGGAAGCCTGTCCGGGCAAAAGAGATAATCCGTTATAGAAACAGATAGTCGAATTGGATAACCGTGTCTCATGAGAAAATGCCAATGTATATCGAGAAACGGCCAAAGAGGGATGCGGAAGATGCCTACATCCAAAGGGGGTTGGGAGAAGGCGCAGGGAAAAAGCGCCGAGGGAGGGAGAAACGGACGGAAGAAAAGGGAAGGGCATCCGTTGAAGACGCTCCTTCCCTTTGTCTTTTGCGGAGGGGATTATTCGGGGATTTGGAACGGTTCTCCGCGCATGAGCCTGACGAACCATTCCGGCGGGCGTGCGGGGCGCCCGTCGCGCCCTGTGCAGGCGTGTTCGGTCATGCCCTCGGCAAGCAGGGTCTTGCGCTCGGCGTCCATGACATTGTACACAAAGACAAGGGAAGCCCGCCCGACTTCGCTTATCCCGGCGTGGATATGGATCAGATCGTCATACCGGGCGGGCCGCCTGTAGCGGCATTGGGCTTCGCGTACGGGCAGCATGATGCCGAAGCGTTCCACCTCGGCGTAGCTCATGCCCATATTGCGGATGTACTCGCTGCGGGAACGCTCGAAAAGGTGCAGGTATTCTGCGTAATAGAGGTATCCCATCGTGTCGGTCTCTCCGTAGGAGACGCGGTGGGCGAGCCAAACATCGGGAGTGGGAAAATCGTGCATGAACAGCATCCTTTGCTGAAGGTTCCTCAAAAACGCGGGGCGGGGTCCGCGGTTCTGGCCGCAGCCGTCCTTGCCCTTGGCCTGCTGGCGGGATGCACGGCTTCCCTTCCCGTTCCGGCCCCGTCCGTCCCGTCCCGGAACGTTGCGGGCGATCTTGTCCCCGAGAGCGACGAACGGGCCGCCATGCTGGCGGGCAAGGTCGATCGCGCCGGGCAGCGCCTGCGCTCGTGGAAGGAGCTGGCCCCGGCCCTGCGGGCCAGCCGGGCGCATATCGCGGGCCGCGAGCCCGGTCAGGTCGCGGTCGCGCACGGCGATGTGGCGGTGACATGGGGCGACGTGGCCCGGACGCTGGATCGCCTTGAGGCCCTGCTGCCCCGTCTCGACGCCGAGCCCGGCCTGCTGGCGGAGCGGTTCCGCTGGGTGAAGCTCAAGGATGGCGCGGCCTTTTCGGGATACTATGAGCCTGTCGTGAAGGCAAGCCGCACCCGCAAGCCCGGCTATACGGCCCCGCTGTACAGGTTGCCCCCGGATCTGCAGGAACTGAATCTGGGAAATTTCAAGACCGAGCTCATCGGCCAGCGCATCGTGTACCGTCTGGAGAAAGGGAAGCCCGTCCCCTACTATACCCGGGCCGAGATCGACGGGCTGGACGGCAAGCCCGGCGTCCTGCGCGGCAGGGGGCTGGAGCTGGCATGGCTGTCCGATCCCGTGGACGCCTTTTTCCTGCAGGTGCAGGGTTCGGGGCGGCTGCGCTTTGAGGACGGCAAGGAAATGCCCGTGCGCTTCGCCGGTTCCAACGGCAAGCCGTATTTGAGCATAGGGGGGTATCTCGCCGATCAGGGGGAAATCCCGCCGGGGCAGGTAAGCATGCAGTCTATCCGGCAGTGGTTGCGCGACCATCCCGGGTCCCGCGACGATCTGCTCCGGCGCAACCAGCGCTACATCTTTTTCCGCAAGGGGCCGGAATCCCCCTCGGGCAGCATCACGTCCGGCCCGGTGGGCAGCATGGGCTCGCCGCTCAGCTCCATGGTCTCGCTGGCCGTGGACAGGACGACATTCCCGCTCGGCTCGGTGCTCGCCTTTGACGTGGCCATCCCCGATCCTTCCGCTCCCGCCGACAAGGGCCCTGTCCCGACCATGCCGCTTTTCGGCATCGGGCTGGCGCAGGATACCGGCGAGGCCATCAAGGGGCGCCGCGTGGACCTGTTCTGCGGCAAGGGCGCGAGGGCTGCCTATGTCGCGGGGCACCTCAACGGCCCCGGTGAAATCTGGATGCTGCTGGCGAAGTAAGAATGCGCACGGCACGCTTGGCCCCGTTCGGTGAGCGGGGCTTTTTTCTTTTGAAGGCAACGGGCTGGGAGATATTGGGGGCGGGGGGCGCGGCGGGTT
>USCL01000024.1 GCA_900553145.1 uncultured Desulfovibrio sp. | reverse complement strand
GGTGGCGCACGCCGCGGAGGAGGTGCGGCTGGCCGGGGGCGGGACGATCCGCATCGGCGTCATGTACGAGAACAGGAAGCTGGTGCGCTGGTATGAGCGGCAAGGCTTCAGCATTACGGGGACCCGGAAGTTCGCGCACCTGCCGTTTGTGGTCTGCTTCATGGAACGGGTGGTACGATAGGGAGCCCCCGCAACGCCCCTTCGCCTTCCATTGGCCGGGATATGCCCTTGAGGTGGGGGGCCAAAGATGGGCACTTGGCCTTGCCGGGGAATCGATCAAGCGCCGACACGTCCGGGGCGGCGGAAGGGCCGGGAAACGTATGTTGGGGGATGGCCTTTCCCCTTTCACGGGGCGGGGTTTCCGCCGGGGACGGCGCGCCATGGCCACTGGACGAGGAAGGGCGGAGGCGTTAGAGGCGGCGGCCTATGGATGAGACGGCACGTGAGAAATATTGATTAAGCGTTCAACTTGGACGATTGACCGCCTCCAAAAGGGGACGTACAAGGTTTTCATGAGAATTGAACACCCGAAAGCTTCCTGCGATGTGGAACGTCCCGTCGTCTCCCTGCGCACCGTCATCATTGCCGTGGGGGCCGCCCAATTCATGCTGCCGTTCATGCTGTCCGGCGCGGGGCCGCTGTTGCCCGCCATCGGCCGGGATCTGCACGCCAGCGCCATGCAGCTGAGCCTCATCAACGCGGCCTACACGTTGTCGCTGGCCATTTTCCATCTGGTGGCGGGCCGGGTGGGGGATATGGTCGGGCGCAAGCGGCTTTTCCTCAGCGGCCTGTCGCTGTTCGTCGTCATGTCGGCCCTGCTGCCGTTCGTGACGGACATCTGGCTGTTCCTGTGCTGCCGTTTCGTGCAGGCGATGGGCACCGCCATCATGAACACCTGCGCGCTGGCGATCCTCGTGAGCTGCGCCCCGCCGGAACAGCTCGGCAGGGTGCTCGGGCTCACCTCCATCGGCGTGTACAGCGGCCTGTCGCTCGGGCCCGGCCTGTCGGGGCTCCTCGGGACGGCCTTCGGCTGGCAATACCTCTTTTTCAGCGTGGTCCCCATCGGGATCATCGCGTGGCTGCTCATGTACTGCAATGTCCGTTGCGACTGGAAGGATGCGCCGGACGATCCCTTCGACTGGCGGGGGAGCCTCTTCTACACGTCCGCCGTCAGCCTGCTGTCTATCGGCGCGATCTGGCTCCTGTCCGGCGCGTGGGCGGGGATGTTGTTCGCCTTGGGGGTCGTGTTCCTCGGCCTGTTCCTGTGGGAGGAGCGGCGTTCGCGCCATCCCATCCTGGACGTCGCCTTCCTCGTGAAGAACAAGGCGTTCGCCCTGAGCACGCTGGCCTCCTTCATCAATTATAGTTCCATTTTCGGGGTGACCTTCTATTTTAGCCTCTATCTCCAGGGCGTCCACGGCATGACCCTGCTTGAGACCGGGCTGCTTCTGTCGGCGCAGCCCGCCGTTCAGGTGTTCATCTCGCCGCTCGGCGGGCGCATGGCGGACAGGTACGGCGCGGACATCATCGCCACGATCGGCATCGCAATATGCGGCATCGGCCTCCTGCTGGCCTCTTCCCTCGACGGGGCGTCGTCCCTGTGGGTGGTCACGCTGGTACAGCTTGTGATAGGTTCGGGCATCGCGCTGTTCGCGTCCCCGAACACGAGCGCGATCATGACCAGCGTGGACGAGGCGCACATGGGGCAGGCCTCCGGGCTGGTGGGCACGGCCCGCACGCTCGGGACGCTCTCGAGCATGGTCATCATTTCCCTGACCATGAACGCCTACTTGGGCGACGAGGCCCTCGGGCCGAACAACATCCCGGAATTCTTGGAGGCGATGCACATCAATTTCGCGCTGTTCGGGGTCCTCAACCTGCTCGGCATCTTCTGTTCGCTCGGGAGGATGGGCGGCCGCGTCAGACGTTTTTCGCATCGGCTGTTCCATCCGTGGAATCATCACTAGAGCCATTTTATTTTGAAATGGCGTCGCGCCGCACACGGGTGTGGCGCGACGCGAAGCGGCGTGGATTCTGGTGAAAACGGCGTTTTCCACCAGAATGCCAATTTTGAAATGCGTAGCATCTTAAAGTTAATCCGTTCTAAGACAGGTCGGTTATGACAAAGACACTTCTTCTGGATTGCGGCAGCGGCGGCAGGGCCTCCCAGCGGCTCATCAACGAACTTTTCCTCGAGCAGTTCGACAATCCCATCCTCCGGACGCTGGACGACGCCGCCAAGCTGGAACTTTCCGGCCCCATCGCCATGAGCACGGACGGGTACACCGTAACCCCGCTGTTCTTCCCCGGTGGCAACATCGGCACGCTGGCGGTGCACGGCACGGTCAACGACGTGTCCATGCTCGGCGCGCGGCCCAGATACCTGACCTGCGGCTTCATCCTTGAAGAAGGGCTCGATCTTGATCTGCTGCGCAAAGTCGTGGAAAGCATGGCGGAGGCGGCCCGTAACGCCGGGGTGTTCATCGTGTCGGGCGACACCAAGGTCGTGCCGCGCGGGGCGTGCGACAAGCTGTTCATCACCACGGCGGGCGTGGGCGAGATCCTCGCGGACCCGTCCCCGTCCGGCAGCGGGGCCAAGCCCGGCGACGCCATTCTGGTGAGCGGGGCCGTGGGCGATCACGGGCTCGCCGTGCTCGGCCAGCGCGACAGCCTTTCGTTCCTTCAGGGCGTCGAGAGCGACAGCGCCGCGCTCAACCGGATGGTGGAACGCCTGATGCTCGAAGTGGGGGATATCCACGTGCTGCGCGATCCCACGCGCGGCGGGCTGGCGACCACGCTGAACGAGATCGCCGGACAGTCCGGGGTCGTGTGCTCCATCGAGGAGGCCGCGATCCCGATCCACGATGCGGTGCGTTCCGGCTGCGACGTGCTCGGCCTCGACCCCCTGTATCTTGCGAACGAAGGCAAGATGCTCTGTTTCGTGCCTGAGGCCAAGGCGCAAGCCGCGCTCGGCGTGCTGCGCTCCGAGCCGCAGGGCCGCGAGGCCGCCCGCATCGGGACCGTGCTCGAAGCCGTGGCCCCGTCCCGTCCCGGTCAGGTCGTGCTCCAGACCCCCATCGGGGGCCGCCGCCTCCTGTCCATGCTCGAAGGCGACCAGCTGCCGCGGATTTGTTAGAAGAATCAGCAAGTAGAGAATGATGAGGGGAGGGGCGAAGGGACTTTTCTGAAGAAGGGCCCCTTCGCCCCTCCCTTCATCTTCAAAAGGCTTTTGCAACCGGCGTCGGACGCGTCCGGGGGGGATGTCAGAGGCCAAAGCCTCTCCAGCCTGTTCAACCGGAGCAGGGGCTTTTTGATCGGGGAGGGGGTTGCTTCTGCGGGTTATCCGTCTCTGTGCGGGCGCTCCATCCGCAAAAAACGGGAAAGGCTGCCGCCCCGCCGTGGATGCCGTCGCGCTCCGGAAGCGTCATAAAAAAGGTTTTCCTGTGGAATGCCGGGATGTTTTCGGGCCCGGCAGGCTGCTGGCGATGCATTCATGGGGAAGGCGGGGCACGCGGCGGGAGGCCGTGCTTGCCTTGTGCGCTCCGAAACGCCGCCGGGCTGCGGGTTTTCCGGGCAAAGGCCGGACGGGGGAGCGGGGCCAAGGCATGAGAGACTTTGGGGAAGGCGCGTTTTTCCTGTGAGGAGGCGGCCTTCCCTTTCCGTTATAAAGAAAACCCTGTTGTCGTCATTTGCCAATCGGTGAAGCATGTCTTATTAGTTGAGGGATGCGGTGATCGCCGTGTATCCTCTTTTTCGGGAGTTTTCATGATAGGTTTCCTCGTACGCAAGATTTTCGGTAGTAAAAACGATCGTTTTCTGAAAAAACTCAGGCCGCTGGTGGCTAAAATCAATGCGCTTGAGCCCGAAATGCAGGCCCTTGCGGATGAGGAACTGCCGCAGCGGCTGGCTGTATATCGTGATCAGGTGCAAAGCGGGGAAAGGGATCTGAACGCCGTCCTCCCCGAAGTGTTCGCGCTGGTCCGTGAGGCCAGTACCCGGGTGCTCGGCATGCGCCATTATGATGTGCAGCTGCTCGGCGCGATGGCCCTGCATCATGGCAAGATCGCCGAAATGAAGACCGGCGAAGGCAAAACCCTCGTCGCCACCCTCGCCGTCATCCTGAATTCGCTGGAAGGCAAGGGCGTCCATGTCGTCACCGTCAACGACTACCTCGCCAAACGTGACGCCGAATGGATGGGCAAGCTGTACAACTTCCTCGGCCTCTCCGTGGGCGTCATCGTCGCGGGGTTGAGCGACGAACAGCGCAAGGAAGCCTACGGCGCGGACATCACCTACGGCACGAACAACGAATTCGGCTTCGACTACCTGCGCGACAACATGAAATTTTACGCCGAGCAGCTGGTGCAGCGCGGGCACCATTACGCCATCGTCGACGAAGTGGACTCCATCCTGATCGACGAAGCCCGTACCCCGCTCATCATTTCCGGCGCGTCCGACGAATCCACCGATCTGTACCAGAAGGTGGATGAGGTCGTCCGCACCCTCGAAAAGGAAAAGCATTACACGGTTGACGAAAAGGGCAAGACAGCGTCGCTCACCGATGAGGGCGTGCTGTACGTGGAAGAGCAGCTCGGCGTCGACAACCTGTATGACACCGCCAACATCACGGCGCAGCACCACGTGTTGCAGTCCCTCAAGGCGCATACCGTGTTCCGCCGCGACGTCGACTACCTCGTGAAGGACGATCAGGTCGTCATCGTCGACGAATTCACGGGCCGCCCCATGGCTGGCCGCCGGTTCAGCGACGGGCTGCATCAGGCCCTTGAGGCCAAGGAACACGTCACCGTCGCCGCCGAAAACCAGACGCTCGCCAGCATCACCTTCCAGAACTACTTCCGCATGTACGACAAGCTGTCGGGCATGACCGGCACGGCCGATACCGAAGCCGTGGAGTTCGCCCAGATCTACGGTCTGGAAGTGTCCACCATCCCGCCGAACCGTCCCATGGTCCGCAGGGACATGCCGGATCTCATCTACCGGACGCGCCAGGAGAAGATGCAGGCCATCATTCAGGCCATCAAGGATCTGCACGCCACGGGCCAGCCCGTTCTGGTGGGCACGATTTCCATCGAAACGTCCGAGCTCATCTCGCATCTCCTGAAACGCGAAGGCGTGCCGCACAGCGTGCTCAACGCCAAGCACCACATGCAGGAAGCCGAAATCGTCGCGCAGGCCGGTCAGGCCGGCAAGGTGACCATCGCCACCAACATGGCGGGCCGCGGTACGGACATCAAGCTCGGGGAAGGCGTCGTCGAACTCGGCGGCCTGCACATCCTCGGTACGGAACGCCATGAAAGCCGCCGCATCGACAATCAGCTGCGCGGCCGTTCCGGCCGTCAGGGCGACCCCGGTTCCTCGCGTTTCTATCTGTCGCTCGAAGACGATCTCATGCGGATCTTCGGTTCCGACCGGCTTTCCGGGCTCATGCAGAAGCTCGGCATGCAGGAAGGCGAACCCATCGAGAACAACATGGTTTCCCGCGCCATCGAGAACGCCCAGAAGCGCGTGGAAGGCCATCACTTTGAAATCCGTAAGACGCTGCTGGACTATGACAACGTCATGAACCAGCAGCGCACCGTCATCTACAGCCTGCGCCGGGATTTGATGCAGGAGCCGGATCTTGAGCCCATCCTGAGCGAATACCTGTCCGACCTGCTGGACGACATGTACGCCGGGCTTGAAGTGTCCAAGGCCGCCCGCGATCCTGAGGATGAAAAGCCCGTCCGCGCCCGCCTGTCCGAGGTCATGAACATCGACCGCGTGCTGGCCGCCGACGCGCCCCTGCCGACCCGCGAGGAAGCGCAGGAGCTGGTGCAGTCCATCATGACCCAGCTGAGGGAAGAGGCCGGGCCGCTGTATGCCGACCTGCTGCGCTACTTCCTGCTGGAGGAACTGGATCGCGGCTGGAAGGAACACCTCCGCAACATGGACTTCCTGCGCGACGGCATCGGCCTGCGCGGCTACGGCCAGCGCGATCCCAAGCTGGAGTACAAGCGCGAAGGCTTCAACATGTTTCAGGAGCTGCTCGTGCATATCCGCGAAGGGGCGTTCCGTGCCCTTACCCGCGTGCGCGTGGAGCAGCGTCCCACGGAAGTCGAGGAGGAAGCCGTCGCCGCGCCCGAGCCGGAACCGATGTTCCAGCATAAGGAGCAGCCGCAGCAGCTTTCCTACTCCAGCGAACCCGAGGATCTGCTTGGGGCCCCCGCTCAGGCCAGAGCCGAGAACAAGCCGGGCCGCAACGATCCCTGCCCGTGCGGCAGCGGCAAGAAGTACAAGAAGTGCTGCGGTGCGAATGAGAACTAGCTCATAGTACTGCGATTGGGGAAGGGAGGGGAAGCTTTTCTGAAGAGAGGTTTTCCCTCCCTTCTTTCATTCCCGTCCTTCTCCCTAAAAAGTTTTTTGGGCTTATCGAATCCCGAGCGGCGTATGCCCGGCAAGCGGAAAGAGGCCTCTGCGGAACGGCTCCTGCGGCTGGCTGCGGGAGCCGTTTTTTATGGCGCGGAGGAAGGCGGAGCGAGGATGAGATTTTCATGGCTTTTTGAAGTGAGTTCGGCGAAACTGGCTCACCTTCCCGCAGGATGCGGGGAATGCGTGAGCGTATCCGGGGAGGTGCCGAATGGCTTCTCCTTTTTTTGTATGCGTTGCAAAGTGAGGTAACAATGCGAAACCGTCTGGTATTGCTGGCGGCTTTGATGTGGTGTCTGTCCGGCGTCGCGGCCGCGGCTCCGGCGATGGATATTGTGCTCTATCCTTCAGGCGCGCAGGTGCAGGTCGACGATACCCTGCCTGTGGAGAACGGTGCTGTGTCGTTTGTGGTCCCCGCCGATGCCGAGCTGGATTCCTTGGTGATTGCCTTGGATAAAGGCGCGGTCGTCAGCCGCCGGGCAATCCCGGTTGCCGTGGCGGACAGCGAAACCGTAGCGGCGCTGCGTCAGGACTTGGCCGTGGCGCGGGCCCATGCGGCGGCTCTGGAAGGCGAGGCCGCGGCGGTGGCCGCGCGGATCACCCTCTGGAGCAAGGGCGCGTTGGCGCAAGAGATCTCGATGGAAGAGATGGAGAAGCTGGATGCGGCCATGCCGGAACGCCTCAAGGCCTTGTACGTGCAGGCCGCCGCTCTGGAGCCGCAGGTCACGGAAGCGCGGGAAGGCGTGGCGCGCCTTGAGCAGGCGCTGTCGGAATACGGCGCTGCCGCGATGGGCACCCGGGTCGAGGCGCAGGTCGGCGATGTCACCGGGGCCGTCCGGGTTCGTTATGCCTACATGCTGTCCGGATGCGGCTGGTCTCCGGCCTACCGGTTCGACGCGGAACCGGAGAAGGGGCTGGTGCGTTTTGCGCAGCAGGCGGAAATCCGGCAAGCGACGGGGCAGGACTGGAAGGGCGTGCATCTCACGCTGGCTTCCGCCAACCCCGGCGACGGATTGCAGCCGGGCGGCCTGCCTGTCTGGAGGCTGCGGAAGGTGACGCATATGCCCCGGGCGCTTGCCGCGGGCCCCGTCATGGAGCAGGCGGCTATGGACGCGGCCCCCAACATGGCGATGAAGGCGGCTCCGCCCATAGAGGCCCTTGAAATGGCGACGTTCGCCGCGTGGGATCTCGGGACGCGCACGGTCCCCGCCGGGAAGCCCGTGCTGTTTGAACTGGCGAGTGGCGAGTGGAAGGCTTCGTTCGTCCGTTTGGCCCGCCCCGGCTATGGCGGCAAGGCCGCATGGCTGATGGCCGAGGTCCGTTTGCCCGAAGCCGTGGATTGGCCGCGCGGCCCCGCGCAGTACTCGGTGGATGGGCTGCCCGTGGGCTCGGGTTCCTTTGCGCTGGCGGGGGATCATGAGGACATGTTTTTCGGCAGGGATTCCCGCGTGACGGTGGACATGAAGCAGGATCTCCGCCAGAGCGGCAGCAAGGGCTTTGTGGGCAAGCGTCAGACCCGCGTCTGGAAGTGGACGATCGAGGTCGTGAACAGCCACACGAAGCCCGTCGTCGTGCGCGTGGAAGATCCGGAACCGCAGATCGGCGACAGCGCGATTGAAGTGAAGGTCGTCGCCAAGCCCGCCCCGGCCGTGAAGGATCATGTAAACACATGGGATCTCGACGTGCCCGCTTCCGGCAAGAGCGTTATCGACTACACCGTCGAAGCTTCCGCGCCCGAGGACATGCCCTTTGTGGATGGAAGATAGGGCGGATTGCTTGAAATGGCATGGAAATATTGGGGAAGGGAGGGAAAGCGTTTCTGAGGAAAGGGGGAACGCCCCCGCGCTTTTCCCTCCCTTCCCCAAATCCGCCAGCGCGGCTCGCGCCCATCCCGCCCTTTCCAAAGGCTTTCGTTTTATCGGCTCCCTGTCCGCAGCGTTCCCCGCATGCGAAAGCCGCCCGGAATGCTCCGGGCGGCTTCTTTTAAACGGTCTTTGAGGAAGCAGAGCATTCTTCAAGGGGAATCTTTTCAACATGCTCAGGTCATTCCGTCATGGCTTTCATGGCGCAGGCTGGCCTCTAATCTCCTTGCGGTTCCGGGGGGCGCAGGCGGACGGGAAATACTCCGCAGCCCCTCCCTCTCCCCTCCAATTTTTTCTTACCCCATCCTCTTGAACATCTTATCCAGATCGGCGGTCCCCCATTGCAGGACGCAGGGCCGCCCGTGCGGGCAGAATTGACGGTTTTCGGTCATGAGCCACTGGGCGATGAGGTTGACGGCCTCGTCCGGGGCAAGGGCGTCCCCCGCCTTGATCGCGGCCTTGCAGGCCATCATGGCCCACAAGGAATGGAGATTCTCCTTGCGTCCGGCAAGCACCTCGCGGATGAATTCCCCGGCGGCGGCCCGCTCCAGCAGCGGCGGCACGGCCCGGACTTCCAGCACGCTCCCGGCTCCCTGTTCCCGCAGCGCCAGCTCGAAGCCGAGCGCGGAAAGGGATTCGTGGAACTCCTGAATACGTTCGCGTTCAGCCGGATGCAGCGTATATTCGAGCGGCAGCACCAGCGGCTGCGACATGCCTGAAAAGCCCCCGGCCTCTATCCGGGACACAAGCACCCGTTCGTGCGCGGCGTGCTGATCGAGGATCAGCAGCGAAGCGTTGTCGCGGCCGTTGCGTATATCCCGGAGGAGCAGGTACGTCCCGCCGACTTGCCCCATGTACACGTAGGGGCCGACGCGCACCTGCCCTTCGCCGAGCTGTTCGATTTCCGGCTGCCGGGCTTCGGACGGTTTGGCCGGGCTGGCGGCTGGCGCGGCGGAGTGCGGCGCGGTTTCCGGCGATGGGCGGGGATCCGCAACGGCCCCCGAAGGTTGCGGAGCCGTAAAAGCGTGGGCCGTTTCATGCAGGGATGAGGCGGCGGGGGGAACCTTGTCCCACGGGAGCCCTTCCTCCCCATACAAGAAGGGGTCGGGCGCGCGGGCCGGTTCGGAGGGCGTCCGTTCCGATACGGGAGGCGCGGCGGGATCCGTTTCCTCGTGATCCGGCTGTATGAGCGGCTGTTGCTGAGGCCGCATGACGCGCTCGCGATCCGCTTCTCCCCAAAAGCCGAGGGGCTTGGGTTCAAACGCGGGGGCGGGGCGGGCGGCTTCATTGGAAAGGGGGGAGGCAAGATCGGATGTGGGGAGATTGCGGACGACCGCCTCCTCCACAGCCCGGATCACGGCTCCGAATACGGAACGCTCGTCCCGGAACCGGACTTCGATCTTGGCGGGGTGCACGTTCACGTCCACTTCTTCGGGGGGCAGCTCCATAAACAGGACGATCTGCGGGTATTCTTTGGAAAGGAGGCGCCCCTTGTAGGCTTCACGGACGGCGCGCAGGATGACCTTGTCGTTGACGGCCCTGCCGTTGACGTAGAGCAGCATCCGGTCGCCGCGGGGCTGCGCCTGCCCGGGAGGGGAAACCAGCCCGTGGACGCGGATGTCATGGGTGGTACGGTCAAAGGGCAGCAGGGTTTCCGTAACGGAATCGGGCCAGATGACCGAGAGGCGTTCCTGAAGGGACTGCCCGGCGGGGAAGCGCAGGACTTCCCGCGTCCCGGCGAGGAAGATGAAGCCCGCGTCCGTATGCGTGAGCGCGAGCCGGATAAGGAGCTCCTGTGCGCGCTTCTGTTCGGTCGCCGGGGCTTTCAGGAATTTGAGGCGGGCGGGGATGGTGGCGAAAAGGTCGCGGACCTCCACGACCGTCCCCCTGTGCAGGCCGCTCGGGCCCTGCTGGGCGAGCACGCCGTGCTCCATCAGGATGAAGGCGGCGTCGGGCTCGGCATCCTCCGAGGGGCGGAAGGCCGATTCCATGCGGAAGCTGGATACGGACGCGATGCTCGGCAGGGCTTCGCCGCGGAACCCGAAGGAGCTGATGCGCCAGAGATCGTCCATGCTGGTTATTTTGCTGGTGGCGTGGCGCGTGACGGCCAGCTCCAGTTCGGCGGCGGGGATGCCCGCGCCGTTGTCCCTGACCCGGATGAGGCTCTGGCCGCCGTTTTCCAGCGTGACTTCGATCAGCGAGGCCCCGGCGTCGAGGCTGTTTTCCACAAGTTCCTTGACCACGCTCGCGGGGCGTTCCACCACTTCGCCGGCTGCGATCTGGTTGCGCAGTTCGGGCGAAAGGAGATGGATGCTGCGGCGTCCGGCAGGCGAACCGTCGTGAGGGGATGTTTCGTTCATCCATTTGATATAGTGTCTTGCGGAACAAGGCGCAAGTGGATACCGTAAGGCGAAGCGGGGCGCCGGGTGCGTTCCGCGGGATGGGGCGCTTTGCCCATACCGCAACAGATGGAGGTTTTCATGCGTCGTCTTCTTTTGTCCGGCCTGATGGTTCTGGCTTTTTCCGTTACCGCGTTCGCCGGTGTGGATGTGAGCAAACTCCAGCTTCCCGGCGACATCACGCAGGCGCAGGCTGAAACGGTCATCAAGGGGGCTCTCGCCAAGGCCAAAGAGCAGGGCGTGCCCATGAACATCGCCGTCGTGGACGCCGGAGGCAACCTGAAGGCCTTCACCCGCATGGACGGGGCTTTCCTCGGCAGCATCGACATCTCCATCGGCAAGGCCCGCACCGCCCGCCTGTTCAACATGCCGACGTCCGCCCTCGGCGCGGCTTCCCAGCCCGGCAAGGAACTGTACGGCATTGAAGTCACCAACAACGGGCTGGTCATCTTCGGCGGCGGCGAGCTGCTCAAGAACAAGGATGGCGTCATCGTCGGCGCCGTCGGTGTGAGCGGCGGCAGCGTGGCGGAAGACACCAACGTCGCCAAGGCCGGCGTCGCCGCGTTCAAGTAAGTACGGGAAAAACGGGAAGGGCGGGGACGCTTGCCGCAAACGTGCCGGTGCGGTTCGCCGCCCTTCCGCAGAGCCTTTCTTCTGCGGCCTTTTTCCCGGATAGCGGAACGGAGAGGCCGTCCGGCGCTTTTTCCTGTCA
Organism: uncultured Desulfovibrio sp.; assembly: GCA_900553145.1. Taxonomy (GTDB): domain Bacteria; phylum Desulfobacterota; class Desulfovibrionia; order Desulfovibrionales; family Desulfovibrionaceae; genus Bilophila. Next base: position 10,670 of record USCL01000024.1, on the reverse strand, counting down.
GGCAAAGAAAAGGCATGGAAACCAGATGGTTCCCATGCCTTTGCCCTTTTGGGGATGTGTGCGCTCAGGATGTGCCGTGGAGTCTGGCGGCGGTTTCCTCGTCCAGCCTTGTGCGGAGTTCCCGCAGGAACGCGTCATCCTCGAAGTACTCCTTTCCGTAACCGAGGTTGAACCGGTAGTCGAAATCCGCAGGGTTGCGGCCCTGATTGTGCTGGATGATGGTTTCGGCCTTGTCCAGCGCCTTGACGAGCCGGGCTTCCGGCGTGGCGTTCGCGTTGTATTCTTCCCACAGGCCCGACAACGTTTCGGCCTGCTGCTTGGGGAGCAGGGAAAAAGCCTTGCGGACGGCCCGGCGTTCCTCGTCGGCCTTTTCCTGCGGGTCCGGGCACAGGGCCGCCGAAACGTCCCCGCCGTAGAGTTCGCCCATGTCGTGGATCAGGCTCATCATGAGCACTTTTTCCCTGTCCAGACCGGGAAGACGCTCCGCGGCAAGGCCGGCGAACAGGGCCAGCCGCCACGAGTGTTCGGCCGTGCTTTCGCGTCGCCCGTCATGGGCCCACGCCGTGCGGGTGACGGCCTTCAGCCGCTCGGCTTCCTTGATGAAACGCAGGTATTGTTCAATGATGTCCACTGGTGTGTCCTCAGGCGTCCTGATCAGGCCAGCTCCTTTTTGAGGTAAAGCATGTCCGTGAGGAGGACGCCGTCGTCGTAGAGAGGTTCGGGGTAGTTGTCGGTAAAAAATCCAGTGACGGTGTGCGAGGGCGCGAAACCGAACCGTGTGTAAAAAGCCACGCCGGGGGCTGCGGTTCCCACATACATCGTCCGGAAACGCGCCGCGTAGAACTTGAACAGGGTTTCCATCAGCCGGGTGGCGTATCCCTGCTTTTGGAACTGGGGGTCGGTGGCAAGGTTCTTGAGTTCGCAGGCCGTATCGGAATAGGGGATGACCACGGCCACGCAGACGGGGGCGTCGCCGATAGAGAGGACATGCATGTCCCCGGCTTCCAGATAGCGATCGATCATGGCTTCGCAGGGGTCCGCGAGCAGGAGGAGTGGGAGGTACTGTTTCTTATCGGTCGTGATGGTCTGGAAGGTGGCCATTGTCATTCCTCGTAAAAAGGTTGATGGCGTTTCCGCTCGTCAGGGAAAAGGAAAGTGTCTGCCGCGCCGGAGGTGCGGGTACGGAAAAGGGGGAGCGGCGTACCGTGCGGGGACATCCCGCAGGGCATTCCGTTCCCCCTCGTCAGGTCGGATCGGGTTTGTCTTACGCCAGAGCCAGCGAACCTTCGTAAGCGGGCCGCTTTTCGCGGGTCTTGCGGGTCTGCGCCTCTTCGAGGGAGAGGTCGATGAGCTGGAGCGCCCGTTCGCTTTCCGCCTTGCGGAGGAAGGCGTTGTTCAGCTGATGGCCCGAGCAGCAGATTTCGAACTGCCCCTGAATGGGCATGCCGAGCATGGCCATGTCGCCGATGAAGTCCAGCACCTTGTGGCGGACGAATTCGTCCTTGTAACGCAGGCCTTCCGGATTCATGACGCCGTTGTCGTCGAGCACGACAACGCTTTCCAGGGAGCCGCCGCGGGCAAGGCCGTGGCTATGCAGATATTCGACATCCTTAAAGAAGCCGAATGTGCGGGCATTGGCGACGCGGGTAAAGCTTTCCGGGGTCACTTCCATGCTGAAGTGCTCGCGGCCGATGGTCGGATGGGGAAAGTCGATGGTGCAGTCCACACGGAATCCGGCATAGGGGAGCGCACGGATATACTTGTTGCCGTCGCGCAGCTCCATGGGGCGGCTGATGCGCATCACCTTGCGGGGCGCGGGCAGCTCATGGATGCCGGCTTCGGCGAACAGAGCCAGAAACGCCGCTGCGGAACCGTCCATAATCGGGATTTCGCCGCCCTCGACGCTGATGATCAGGTTGTCGATGCCGAGGCCAAGCACGGAAGCCAGCAGATGCTCCACGGTGGAGACTGTGGCATCGTTGGAGCCGAGAGTGGTGGCGAGGACCGTCGTGGCGACGGCTTTGGGGGCGGGACTCACGCGGCGGATGCCATCCGGTGTATGGATGTCGAAAATGATGCCCGTGTTGGCCGAAGCGGGACGAAGAGCAAGGTAGACCTTGTTGCCGCTGTGCAGGCCAATACCGGAACAAGTAACGACGCGTTGAATGGTAGTCTGGTTCATGGAATCCCTCCGCTCTAACTTGCAGCAAGAAGCGGGCCAAATCCTTTATGCGTCGTATCTCCTTTTCACTCAATGAAAAAAATGTATTGTGACAAAAAAGCCATCGTGTCTTTTCCACAACACTGTGGCCCTCAAGCCGCAGGCTTCCGGGCGCTCGCCACACGATCGCGCCCCGACAAATCTTTGAGAATCAAGACGTTTTCCCATCTGTGGCTTTCAAGCAACACTTTTATGGCCGCGCCTTGCCTGTAGCCGTGCTCCATGAGCAGCAGGCCGCCCGGCTTGAGGGCCGTGAACGCCTCTTGGGCCACGGCGATCAGGTGTTCCAGCCCTTCCGGCTTATCCGGGGGAGCGGAAGGGGCATGGCTGTGGCTGCCGCCGTGGTCATGATGGTGGTCATGGCTGGGGATTTTATCCGAATCCACAAAGTTCGGGACAAGCGCCGTAACGGGCTCGAAATCGCGGACCTCGGCGGAGAGCCCTTCGTATTCGGCCTTGCCGACATAAGGGGGGTTGCTGACCAGCAGATCCAGCGAATCCGGGCGCAGGAGGGGCCGGGTGAAGTCGGCGCGGACGGGTTGGAGCCTCTGGCGGACATCGTGGCGCACGGCGTTCTGGCAGGCCACGGCCAGCGCCCGGCCGGACAGATCGACCATGAGGCCGCGCCAGTCCGGGCGTTCCGCGCACAGGGTCACGGCGATGCAGCCGCTGCCCGTGCCCAGATCCGCGAACCGGACGGGGCCGCCGCAGCCTTTCAGGGCCGCTTCGACGAGGTGTTCGGTTTCAGGGCGGGGGATGAGGGTGGCGGGCGTGACCCGGAAATCCCTGCCGTAAAATTCGCGCTGGCCGAGAAGATAGGCGGCCGGTTCGCCATCGGCGCGGCGGCGGAGCAGGCCGGTCATGCGGGAAAGCTGATCCGCCGTGAGGGGCGTTTCCGGGCGGGTGGCGAGTTCCACACGGCTGATGCCGCAGACGTGCTGGAGGATGAGTTCGGCGGACAGGCGCGGCGAGTCAACGGCGGCTTCGTTCAGGGCGCGGGTCGCTTCGCGGACCCAGTCGGCTCGGGAAAGTTCGGGCATGGATGATCCTTTGAGTATGGAAGCGGGGGAGGGGGCCCTTTTCTTCAGAAAGGGCACCCCTCCTCTGCACCCCCTCCCCTCATCCCCCAAAGACTTTTGACAGGTAGGGAGGCGGCGCGGAGGGTGTTCCTGTTGAAAGCAAAGCGTCGAAGAAGATGACGCCCGTGAGCAGGCCGTGTCTTCCCTCAGGAAGAGCGTTGCAGGGGGCCTTTGCAGCTCAACGACGAGAAGCGTGCTTAAGGCAGCACGGAGGACAGTTCGGCCAGCGTGACGCAGGTGATGCCCATGTTCTTCATGTCCCGGATATTGGCTGCGGCGACTTCATCCGTTTGGGCGGAGCAGGCATCCGTGACTACGATAGTGTTGTAATCGTGGCTCATGGCATCCGTGGCGGTTCCCCGGACGCAGTTGGGGTATTGCGTCCCGGCGATGAGCAGCGTGTCGATTTTGAGGCGGCGCAGAAGCATATCGAGTTCCGTCTGGAAGAAAGCGCTGAACCGGAGCTTGCGGAGGATGGTTTCGTCCGGCAGGGGGGCGAGCTCGTCGATGATTTCGGCCCCTTTGGTGCCGGGGACGCAGATGCCGTTCCCCTCGGTGAACAGGGGGGCGCGTCCGGCCTCCACGTCGCTGCCGTCCCGGCGATGCTGGCGGATCACGTGGATCACGCGCCAGCCTTCCGCCCGTGCGCGGCCGAGCAGCTCGCGGATGGTGGGTATGGTGGCCTGCGCGCCCTTCACGCACAGCGAGGCTTCGGGCAGGACGAAATCGTTTTGCATGTCGATGATAACGAGGGCGATGTTCATGGCGGCTCCTTGGCTGCGTGGTGGAAGTACGAACGTGTTCCCTTGCGGAAGCCCTGAAAGGAAATACTCCAGAGAGACAAAGGCATCTCTTTTTACGATAGGACAGGGGACAGGTACAGCCCTTTTGCCGCATCTTTTCGTGGAAAGCAGGTGCGGGATACCCCGTTTCAGCAGGTTCTGGCGGGCAATCTAACAGGCTGCCAGTGCTTCCCGTATTTCCGACAGGGCTGAGGCGGACGATTCCCGCGCGGCGGCCTGTTCAAGAAATGGTTGTGCGCCCCGCCCCCCGATCCTGCCGAGTGCCCATGCTGCGGAACTTCGGATAAGCTCGTCAGGATCTCTGAGCGCGATGGCGAGATCGGGGATATGGCGAGGGTCCCGGAGATTGCCGAGCGCCACGGCGGCGTTGCGGCGGAAGTAGCGGGGGTCCTTGATGTAGTTGTACATGATGGGCCTGACGCGTGTTTCAAAGAATCCGTCGGTCATGTTCAACAGGCGCGGCAGGCTGAAATCGCGGGCGATAAGTTCAAGGAAGGGATCTTCCGGGAACGCCGCCCGCAGTTTCGCGCCGTTGCGGGGGCAGGCCTCTTGGCACAGATCGCATCCGTGAATGCGCGTCCCCATAAGGTGGCGTATTTCTGGAGGGATGCGGCTGGAACAATGGGGGAGGCCGTCCTGTGTGCGCCATGCGTTGAAGGCGAGACATTTGCGGGGATTCAGGCGGAAGGGCTCCAGCGCACCTGTAGGGCAGGCACGGATACAGCGATCGCAATCCGGCGGGCAGGGTGGATCGCCGGAAGGGGCGTCATAGTCGAGTTCCTTGTCCACAGCGAAGGAAGACAAGGCGATGAAGGAACCGATGCCCTTCGCATAGGCAAAGTTGTTCCTGCCGAAAAAAGCGATGCCGGACCGGGCCGCACACCAGCGTTCCGGGAGGAAGATGCCGTCTCCCGCCATACAGCCATTCTTTTCCAAAAAAGCGCGCATAAGCGCATGGCGGCTGCCGTTGAGCGTGCCGGAGGGCGGGCTGTAGCAGCGTGCGAGGTAAATCCTGCCGATGCAGCGCAGCAGGCTGTCCGGAAAGGCCGTCCGCGCATAGTCGAACGCAAGGGAGACAATGGACTTCGCGGAAGGCATCAGCGTTTTGGGGGCGGCTCCGGCAAGCGGATTGCGAGCGTCCGCAAGGTGGAAGCCGTATGCGCCCCGCCGCCCGTTCAGCACCTCCAGATGCTTCCGGAAGGTTTCCGCACTGGTGATGCCGACGCGCGCATACCCCAAACTCAACGCATATTCCTTGATCAGGCTTGTCAAAGACATGATGCCCTCCAGGTTGGCCCCTTATCCCCGCTCATACGCGCAAGCGTTTGCGCATGGCAAGGGGAAAACCGGCAGCGGATGCCGGTTTTCTTGCGGAAGCGTTTTCCGAACGGAACCCTCGGCTTTTCCGGGAAAGCGGCGGACAGGGATTCGATACGTGTGAAAGCCTTGGGAAGAGGAGGGATGGGCGCGAGCCGCGCTGGCGGGTTTGAGGAAGGAAAGGCGTAGGGGGCTCCCCCCCCCTTCTCCAGAAATGTTTCACCTCCTTTCCCCAAGAGCACGAAAAATCCCCCGGCAACGCGAGGTCGCCGGGGGATGGAATCAGCTAGGCTGCGCAGGACAGACTAAGCCGGGGCTTAGTACATGCCGCCCATGCCGCCCATACCACCCATATCGGGCATGGCGGGCATGTCCTTTTTGGGTTCGGGCTTTTCGGCAATGGCGCATTCGGTGGTCAGGAGCAGGGAAGCCACGGAAGCGGCGTTCTGCAGGGCGATACGGGCCACCTTCTTGGGATCGATGACGCCGGCCTTGATGAGGTCTTCGTATTCGCCGGTAGCGGCGTTGAAGCCGAAGCCGTCCTTGCCTTCGCGGACCTTTTCCACAACCACGGAACCTTCATGACCGGCGTTGCCGGCGATGAGGCGCAGGGGCTCTTCAAGGGCGCGGCGGACGATGTTCAGGCCGGCCAGTTCGTCGTCGTCAGCGGGCTTGATGTCGTCGAGGGCCTTGATGGTGCGGACGAACGCGGTGCCGCCGCCGGGGATGATGCCTTCTTCAACAGCGGCGCGGGTCGCGTTGAGGGCGTCTTCCACGCGGTCCTTCTTTTCCTTCATTTCGGTTTCGGTAGCCGCACCGACATGAATCACGGCGACGCCGCCCACCAGCTTGGCGAGGCGTTCCTGCAGCTTTTCGCGGTCGTAATCGGAAGTGGTTTCTTCGATCTGGGCGCGGATCTGCTTCACGCGGGCCTTGATTTCATCGGACTTGCCGGCGCCGTCGACGATGGTGGTGTTTTCCTTGTCGATGACCACGCGCTTGGCGGTGCCGAGCGAGGACAGGGGCAGGCTTTCCAGCTTCACGCCGCGTTCTTCGAACACGGCTTCGCCGCCGGTGAGGATGGCGATGTCTTCGAGCATGGCCTTACGGCGTTCGCCGAAGCCGGGGGCCTTCACGGCCACCACGTTCAGGGCGCCGCGGAGCTTGTTCACCACGAGGGTGGCCAGGGCTTCGCCTTCGATGTCTTCAGCGATGATCACCAGGGGACGGTTGACCTTGGCGACCTGTTCCAGCACGGGGAGCATGTCCTTCATGCTGGAGATCTTCTTTTCGTTGCAGAGGATGTAGGGGTTGTCCAGTTCGCAGACCATCTTTTCGGCGTTAGTCACGAAGTAGGGGGACAGGTAGCCGCGGTCGAACTTCATGCCTTCGACGACGTCCAGCGTGGTTTCGAGGCCCTTGGCTTCTTCAACGGTGATAACGCCTTCCTTGCCGACCTTGGCCATCGCTTCGGCAATGATGTTGCCGATGGTGGCGTCGGAGTTGGCGGAAATGGTGCCGACCTGAGCGATTTCTTTCTGATCGCGGGTGGGCTTGGCGATGTTGCCGAGTTCTTTGGAAACGGCTTCAACGGCCTTGTCGACGCCGCGCTTGATGGCCATGGGGTTGCGACCGGCGGCCACGAGCTTCACGCCTTCGCGGTAGATGGCCTGAGCGAGCACGGTGGCGGTGGTGGTGCCATCGCCGGCGATGTCGTTGGTCTTGGAGGCCACTTCGCGCACCATCTGGGCGCCCATGTTTTCAAACTTGTCTTCGAACTCGATTTCCTTGGCTACGGAAACGCCGTCCTTGGTGATGACGGGGGCGCCGAAGGACTTTTCGATCACGACGTTGCGGCCCTTGGGTCCAAGGGTCACCTTAACGGCGTTGGCAAGCTTGTCCACGCCGCGGGACAGTTTTTCACGAGCTTTGACGTCAAACAAAATTTCTTTGGAAGCCATGAGAGTATCCTCCAGAACTATCTAAATGAAAGAATGGTGCGTTGAGTAGCGGCAAAAGAGCCGTTTAGGCAATGATGGCCAGGATGTCGTCTTCGCGCATGACGAGATGCTCGGCGCCGTCGATCTTGACTTCGGTGCCGGCATACTTGTTGAAGAGGACCATGTCGCCCACCTTCACAGCCATGGGGACGAGCTTGCCGTCGTCGGCGTGCTTGCCGGGACCCACGGCGACCACTTCGCCCTTGGAGGGCTTTTCCTTGGCGGTGTCGGGGATGTACAGGCCGCTGGCGGTACGTTCCTCGGATTCGAGGCGCTTCACAAGAACACGGTCATTCAAAGGTTTCAAACTCATGACGACTTATCCTCCAAAAAAGATATTTTTTTGTTGCAACCAGCCCCGTCATCGTTGGACTGCCTGCGGGGAATCCCTGCAAGCTCTCCAAAATGGCGGACGTGCCCCCGATATAGCGGAATAAGCCGCTCGTTTCAAATCGGGGAGAACGCTCGCCGGGGGGGTAAGCCTTGCAAGCGGGCCGTTGGTGTTCCGGCCTCTCGTGGCAATAAATAATCCCCCTGCGCGCGTTGGGAAGGGGGGAAGGACGATTTTTTTTGCATTTTTTCCTTTTTTTTAATAACCACCAGTAAATAATCGTCCTTTTTGTTCGTCTTCCGGGGGGGCTCTTTTAGCCCACTTGCCATATCCTCTGAAATAGGATTATAAATGGAATTCGCGCCCGCTGGCCTGCACGAACCCTTCACCTAAGAGCAACCGCACGTGGGCGAACCTGCAAAGTACACCAATCCGCTTGACAGGTTGCGGAGAAGGGGGTACTTATCCCTTCTCTTTTTTCGGAGGTTCTTAATGTACGCGATTATCGAAACGGGCGGCAAGCAGTTCCGCGTTGAAGAAGGCACCAAGATCCTCGTGGATCGCATGGCTGCCGACGTGAACAGCGAAGTGTCCCTCGACAAAGTGCTTATGGTTGGTGGGGCCGAACTCAAGGTCGGCGCGCCCTATGTTGAAAATGCCAAGGTGACGGCCACTGTGCTGGATCACGTGCGTGGCGACAAAATTCTTGTCTTCAAGAAGTGGCGCCGCAATGATTCCCGTAAGCTGCAGGGCCATCGTCAGGACTATACCGCCATTCTGGTGAAGGCTATCGAAGCCTAAGCCCGAAGTGTAAGGAGATCCCCTCATGGCACATAAAAAAGCAGGCGGCAGTTCTCGTAACGGCCGCGACAGTAACGCACAACGCCGCGGCGTGAAGCGTTTTGGTGGGCAGCCCGTTCTCGCCGGCAATATCCTTGTCCGTCAGCTCGGCACCGTGATCCATCCCGGCGAAAACGTGGGCATGGGCAGCGACTACACCTTGTTCGCCAAGATCGACGGCACGGTGAAGTACGAAACCTATGTTCGCAAGCGCAAGATCCAGAAGCGCGTCAGCATTCTGCCTTTCGAAGCTCCCGCTGCCGAATAGTTTGCAGAAGAGACGATTTTTCAAGGGAAGGGGCCGTCAGGCTTCTTCCCTTTTGGTGTATGCGCCGTCCCCAAAAGCGGAGAGCCGGATAGCTTCCCTGGAAATGTCCCTTCCCTGTTTTTTCATGCCCGGGGATGTCCCGGCATCCCTTTCCCACCCCTTCTTTCCCGTTTCGCGGAAAGGCGTTCCCCCCTCCGGCGCGGCTGCGCAAGGTTCAAGGAGATGCGATGAACAAGGTGTTTCCGTTCGCCGTTCAGCTGGGGATTTTGGCTCCCTTCTGGCGCAGCATGCAGGCGCTTCTGTGGGCCAATTCCGGCAAGGCTCCCGAAGGGGTGTTGTGGAATATCGTTTACTGCGGAGGGCCGCTCCTGATAGCGTATTCCCTTGCCCGGTGGCGGATGCTCAAAGGGAAAGAAGCGTTTTCTGCGCTTCAGGCAGCTTGCGGCGTGGTGTCGGCACTGCTTGTATCCACGGTTTTTGTTTGGGCGGAAACGGCTTCCTTGGGGATTCCGGCGTCGGCTTTGGCGGTTGACGGCGTCATCTATGCGGCGGGTTTGGCCCTGGCTATGGCCGGATGCAACAAACGGCTTTCGCGGCGGAGCGGCGACAGCGATCTCATAAGTAAGGAATAGGACAACGATATGCGTTTTGTGGATGAAGCTGTAATCAGCGTCAAGGCCGGCAAGGGCGGGAACGGCTGCGTGTCGTTCCGGCGTGAAAAATTCGTACCCCGCGGCGGGCCGGACGGCGGCGACGGCGGCGACGGCGGCAGCATCATCCTGCGCGCCGATTCGCGTCTCCTAAGCCTGTACGACTTTCGCATCATGCGCCACTACGAGGCGCAGAACGGGCAGGGCGGCATGGGCAGCCAGCGTTACGGGCGCAAGGGCGAGGATCTGGTCCTCAACCTGCCCGTGGGTACGCTCATATTCGAGCAGACCCCCGAAGGCGAGCACATGCTGACCGACCTCGCGGAAGCGGGAGACGAGTACCTTGTGGTCCGCGGCGGGCGCGGCGGCAAGGGCAACGAACACTTCAAGTCCTCGACCATGCGCGCCCCCCGTTTCGCGCAGCCCGGCGAGCCGGGCGAAGAGCGCAACCTGCGCCTTGAGCTCAAGATCCTTGCGGACGCCGGGATCATCGGCCTGCCCAACGCGGGCAAGTCCACCTTCATTTCCCGCATTTCGGCGGCCCGCCCCAAGATCGCGGCCTACCCCTTCACCACGCTGACGCCCAACCTCGGCGTCGTGATTGACGAATACGATCCCGATCAGCGTATGGTGGTGGCGGACATCCCCGGCCTCATCGAAGGCGCCAGCGAAGGGCAGGGCCTCGGGCACCGTTTCCTCAAGCATGTGGAGCGGACCCGTTTCCTCGTGCATATCCTCAGCATTGAGGACGTGAACCCCGACGAAAACCCGTGGGCGGGCTTCGATCTCGTCAACGACGAGTTGAACGCCTTCGACGAGGAGCTTGGACAGCGCCGCCAGTTGCAGGTCATCAACAAGATCGACCTCCGCACGCCCGAGGAAGTGGATGCCCTCCGCGCCCTCGCCGCGAAAGACGGCCGGGAGATTTTCTTCATGTCCGCGGATCAGGGCGACGGCGTCGAGGAGCTGCTCGCCGCCATGTGGAGTCTCCGCGCCGAGATGGAATCCCACGCGCCGCTGCTGCATTATCAGGAAATGGTTCTTGAAGACGAGGAATTCCCGGATATCGAAGTCGTGTACACGCGCGAAACCGAGTAGCCGGACGTTTTATTGGGGAAGGGAGGGAAAACTTTTCTGAAGAAAAGCTTTTCCCTCCCTTCC
>USCL01000023.1 GCA_900553145.1 uncultured Desulfovibrio sp. | reverse complement strand
TTCGAGGACCGCGGCCAAAAAGTGCGAAGCCCCTCACAGGTGATAGAGGCCAGGCTCGGAACGTGCCTGGATACCACTCTGCTTTTTGCGGCCTGCATGGAACAGTGCGGCCTTCACCCCCTGCTCATATTCACTAAAGGGCATGCCTTTGTTGGGTGTTGGCTCAATGACGATATGTTTGCCGCTATGCTTACTGACGATGTCACAGCACTGCGCAAACGGATTGGCCTGAAAGAATTGCTTGTTTTTGAAACAACTCTGCTTAATTCGTCTGAAAGTCCCGTCGGCTTTCAGGATGCCTGCCAGCGTGGTGAACACAACCTGCGAGAAGAAGCCAGCGCAGATTTTCTTTGTGTGCTGGATGTTTATCGTGCGCGGGCGCAGCATATCACGCCACTGGCCATGGCCGACGGCGGCACTATCAGCAGTGGACGCCAAACGGCACAAAAGCCGCAAGGCTTGGAGCGTCCGCTGCCGCTGGATGTGCCCATTGAAATTATGGATGATGAAACAAGCTGCCCTGCGGTCACCCATGAGCCTCCAGCCACGCCCGTTGGCCGCTTGGAGCTCTGGCAACGCAAACTGCTTGATCTTTCTCTTCGTAATAGCCTGCTGAATTTTCGGGCAGCAAAACGCTTTGTGGAGATTATTGCCCCTGATCCCGGCCACATGGAAGACATGTTGGCGGATGGCGAGCATTTTCGCCTTGAGGCGGGTTTGCCGCGCGTGGCCTCGCAACTTCTGGAGGCTTCGGTCAAAGGAACGGAGCAGCAACAGACCTTGTTGCGAGAACTGGCGGCAGACCTTTTACCGAAGAAAACGTTACTTGCCCCTCTTGAGGCCAAAGACCTGGAAGCCCGCCTAGTCAATCTGTACCGCTCCTCCCGTGCGGCACTGGAAGAGGGAGGCGCAAATACGCTGTATTTGGTAATGGGGTTTTTGACATGGCGAGTGAGTGCTCAATCCGCCCCTGTGAAAGCGCCCTTACTCCTGTTGCCCATACGACTGGAACGCGGCAGTGTTCGCAGCGGTTTCTCCTTGATTCAGGGAGATGATGAACCCCGCTTCAATCTCACATTGCTGGAGATGCTACGCAAAGACTACGCTCTCACAAGCATGGATTGCTTTGCCACAAAATTGCCGACTGATACTCATGGGTTGGACGTAAAGGGCATCTGGGACACTGTGCAACGTGCCATCAAAGATATTCCCGGATGGGAGGTTTCGCCCACCGTTGCGTTGGGGTCTTTTTCTTTTGCCAAGTATTTGATGTGGAAAGATTTGTGCGACCATGCGCCCCTTCTGCGGCAAAACAGCGTGGTGGAGCATTTGCTGTCGCGTCCGGGGCCGTACCCTGATGATCCGCCATTTGTTACGGCAAAAAGCCTTGATACGACATTGCGTCCCCATGACATCCTCTGTCCCCTGCTGGCCGACTCCTCTCAAATGGCCGCCATATTCAGTGCAGCCAAGGGCAAAAACTTTGTGCTCATCGGCCCTCCCGGCACAGGCAAAAGCCAGACCATAGCCAACATGGTGGCCCAATGTTTGGCGGAAAATAAGACTGTTCTCTTTGTGGCGGAAAAAACAGCCGCGCTTAATGTCGTGTATCGTCGCCTCAAGCATATAGGCTTGGGTGAGTTTTGCCTGGAACTGCATTCCAACAAGGCGAATAAAGCAACTGTGCTGGCGCAACTTGCGGCCGCAGCGGACAGACGTTCCACCCACGAGCAATCAGAGTGGGCACAACTGGCTACCCGCCTTTGCCGCACACGCGATACGCTCAATGCCTATGTGCGACACCTTCACCAAACCTATTCCAATGGGCTGACCCCATTCAACGCGATGGGAACCATAGTCGGCGGGGTTCATGTGCCGGAAATCCCCCTGCAGTGGGAAGGCCCGGAAGCCCATGACAGGCAGAGCTATGCGGACTTGTTTATCCAGGCGGACAAACTGAAAGTGCATGCCGGACAGGCCCTGCGTCATGCCCGCACGGCCCTGAGTGTCATTGAACAGGATGACTGGTCACCGTTGTGGCAAAAGAAGCTCATAGACGCTCTTTCGCAAGCGCATGACCATGCCATTGCTCTGCAAAGCAATGGGGGCATCGCTGCGGGTGCACTGGGTATGCCCCACTTACAGGGCACCATGACACAGATGGTGCAATGGAAAGCCCTTATTGACATGTTGCCCGCAGTTCAAGGGCAAAACTGCGCCTGGCTTCTGAGCCATCAGGCAGCAGCCATTGTGCCCGCGTTGCGGGAAGCATTGGCGCTTTTAGAAGCCTGCCAGGCTGCCGAGGCGCAACTCTCCCCTGTGAGCAAACAACAATATGTAGGACTTCTGGAAACAGCCGAAAAACTGCAGAACTATGGCAATGCCGCTCTGCAACATACCCATAGCCCGCTACATTTTTTGCATACGGCACAATGGACACCCCAATGGCAGCAGGAAGTTGTTGAGGCCCTGCAACAGGCGCAGCACTGCACGGAGACTATTGAACACGCCGGGGTAGAGCTTGCTCGCCTGCTTGGTCTTGCTGGTTTGGGTGATGACCCTCACACTCTGGCCCAGTGGGGGCAGATGGCTCAAGTTTTACCCAAGGCTTGGAATCACAAATGGGATTGGGTGGTTGCGCCGGATGCGGATAGCGTGCTTGCAGTGCTTCGTGACGCCTTGGCGGTGTTGGAAGAATACAATGCAGCATCAGCCAGGCTTTCCGCACCGTATAAAGATGAGGTTTTTGCCCTAGATCTGCCGGAACTGCAAAAGCAATGGCAGGAAAGTAAAACAGCATGGTGGCCAAAAAATTCCCAGCTTACCAAGCGCGTCAAAAAAGCATTGAGTTCCGTGTGCAACACTCAGGAACCGGACTGCGAAAACGATCTATCGGTCTTGCACTCACTTGAGCCACTGCACAAAAAACTCGAACAGACAGAAGCCCTGGCAACGCAGACACAAGGTGTATGGGCGGTATTCGCCACAGATACCACAGAAGTGAGCGAGGCTCTTGCCTTCGGGGAAGTTCTTCGGGGGGCACTGGTGGCGCTTCGCGTTACTCCCGGAGAGTTTGCCTCACTGAATCAGGCGTTGCAGGGTTTGCTTGGCCCAGCCAACAGCTTGCTTGGGCCTACCGGAAGCGCCCGCCACACCCTTGAGCAGTGGGCAGTTGCCGCCGCAGACTATACAGAACGGGTAAACCGTATCTGGGTGCTGTTGCAAGCTCCGGCAAACTTTGCCAATGGCACACCTCAGCAAAATAATGGGTTGTTTGCCGAGCTACTGGCCCTGCAACAGCACTTCCGTGGCTGGTGCGCCTGGAAGCAGCTGTGTAAAGACGCTGAAAAAGTCGGGTTGAGCAGCATGGTTGTCTCGCTGCATCAAGGCAACCTACAGCCTGAGCAGTGCGTTATGGCTTTGCACCAGCGTGCCGGAGGATTTGCCATGGATGAGGGTGAGCGGAAAGATGCTCTGCTGGCTGCTTCCACCGCTCCGGCCAGTGATGCTGATTGCCTTGCCCAGTTACGCACGTTGCGCGAACGCATAGCGGAGTATGCGGTTTTGTCCGCCCAGACTAACGGCCTGTGGGCTGGATATGCTACACAACCTGACACCTTGCGAAGAGTCTTGGCCTTTGCGGACGTACTTGCCCCCTGCCTTACTCAACTTTCGGCACAGCCGGAAGCCGTAGACGCGCTTTATACCGGCCTACGCCCACTGCTCGAAAAGTTCACACCTGAGCAGGATAGCGGCGGCGCGTGGCAGGCGCTTTCAAGCTGGGCAAACTCCATCCAGACATGTGCTGCAAGCCAGCAACAGCTTGGCGAATTGCTGGGAAATCCTGATCTGTTCGTGCAAAAGACATTGCCCGACTTCATAGCGTTTTGTCGTGAACTGCGCTCCCTTGGCGACCATATCAACGAATGGTGTGCATGGCTCCGCGCAACACGGGAGGCGGCACAGCACGGGTTGCAACCTCTTGTTGCCGCTCTGTATGAAGGCACTATCCAACCACAGGAATGCGCTCTGGCTTTGCGGGTAAACTATGCCCGCTGGTGGGTCATGGGCGTGGTGGACTCCCTGGACACGCTCAAAACCTTTGTGCTTTCGGAGCATGAACACACGTTGCACAGCTTCCGTGACCTTGATGAACAAATGCGTGATCTGAGCGTCGAACAGATTGCGGCCACATTACGCGCCAATCCACTTTTTGCGGAAAGTGCACCCAATGAGTGGCATATTCTGCAAAGGGAGCTGCAAAAAAAGAAACGGCACATGCCGTTACGTAAACTGGTGTCGAGCCTTCCTACACTGCTGCCACGGCTGACACCTTGCTTTCTCATGAGTCCGTTGTCCATCGCCCAATATCTCCAGGCCGGGCAGGCACAGTTTGATGTGATCATTTTTGACGAGGCCTCGCAAATTCCCGTTTGGGATGCCATCGGCGCTATGGCGCGGGGCAAGCACGTCATTGTAGTGGGTGACCCCAAGCAGTTGCCCCCCACCAATTTCTTCCAGCGGGCTGATGAAGAGGACGTGGACGAGGCCACCGATATTGACGGCGACATGGAAAGCATTCTGGATGAATGCATTTCCACGGGGCTGCCCTCGCTGCACTTACGCTGGCATTATCGCAGCCGCCATGAAAAGCTTATCGTGTTTGCTAACCACCGCTATTATGACGGCAAGCTCATCACCTTTCCCTCCGCCTGCACGGAAGACACCTCCATCTCGCTGCACACTGTGGACGGAGTGTACGAACGCGGCGCATCTCGCACAAACCCCATTGAGGCCCGTGCCCTTGTGGCTGATGTGGTGGCCCTTCTGCGTAGTTCCGAGTGCCGGGAGCACGGCTGGAGTGTGGGCATCGTCACCTTCAACACCCAGCAGCAGCAACTCATTGAAGACTTGCTGGACGCAGCCCGTCGTAGCGACCCGAGCCTTGAGCAGTTCTTTGCGGCGGATAAAGAAGAACCAGTCATTGTCAAAAATTTGGAAAACATCCAGGGCGACGAACGCGACATCATGTACTTTTCCATATGCTTTGCCCCAGATCTGGCCGGACATATGAGCATGAACTTTGGCGCTTTGAACAAAGACGGCGGAGAACGCCGCCTCAATGTGGCCATCACCCGTGCCAGAGTGGGGCTACGGGTATTTTGTTCCATGCGCGCGGAACAGATCTCCCTACAGCAAACCCGCGCCCAGGGGGTACGGGATTTACGCCTGTTCCTTGAGTTCGCGGAAAAAGGTATCCATGCCTTGGCAGGTGCGACTAGGCAATCCTCCGGTGATTTTGAGTCACCATTTGAAGAGGCGGTAGCGCAGGCTCTCAAAGCTAAAGGGTGGGAAGTGCATCCACAGGTGGGCGTTTCGGCGTTCCGTGTCGATCTTGGCATAGTTGATCCTGACGCGCCGGGGGCTTATTTGGCTGGCGTGGAATGTGACGGAGCAACCTATCACAGATCTGCCACCGCCCGTGACCGTGACCGTTTGCGCGAAAGTGTGCTGCGAGGTCTGGGGTGGGAGATTGTCCGCATCTGGTCAACAGACTGGTGGATGCAGCGAAACGCGGCCTTGGAGCGCCTGCACAATGCTTTGGGAAGCCTTCTGGTTGCCAAACGACAGGAGAGAGAGCGGCAGGAAGTATTGCGTCATGAGGCAGCAGCACGGGAGCCTTTAGCTTCAAATATTAAGGGGCTTATGGGTGCTACTCCCCAAGCGGAGCAACATGCAGAAGAAATACCCATGACTTCTCCCCAAGTACCTTCAGAGTCTTTACGGGCAGAGTGCAGCGGAAAATCTGTCACTGAAGCCCTGCTCGTGCCTGCGGCAACGCTGCATAACCCGGAGCATGAAGAAGGCGAGATGGATAGTGCCCGCGTGGAAGGCATCATTCGTGCCATTGTCCCCGCCCAATCTCCTATCCATGCCAACGTCTTGGCCAGAGAAGTTGCGCGGCAACTGGGCTTCAAACGCACCGGCAATCGTATACAAGCCGCTGTGGAACGTATTGCCCATGGGCTGTACACACATTCCACCGAAGATGTGGGGATTTTTTTCTGGGATGTCGGGCAGTCACCGGAAACGTGCGTTTGCTTCCGCCCACGTCAGACCGATGCGCCGTGCGTCGTGGATGAAATTGCCATGCCGGAACTGATATGCCTTACCCACAGCATCAACCCCCAGGAAGGTGAAGACCCCGTGGTGCTTATGGCCCGCAAGCTGGGGCTAAAACGTTTGCGGGAGGTGACAAGGCCAAGGTTGGAGAAGGCGTGGGCGTTAAGCCAAGAGCTATATAAATTAAAGCATTGCATAACAACAGACGAAGAGAGGATGCTATGACAGCGACATACATTTCAGATGAAAAAGCTAAAAACTATATTCTTTCTCTCGAAAAGGCTATATTCTTGCTAGGGTCAGGACTCGTTATTCAAGATAAAAGATAACACTAACAGCAAGGCAGATGGCTGAGAAAAAGGTATGGGCACAGCGGTCATAACGTGTTGCGATACGCCGCCAGTCCTTCAGTTTGCTGAACGTATTTTCAATGAGGTGCCGACGTTTATACAGCGTTTTGTCGAAAGGAAAGGCTGCATTTCTGGTTTTCCGAGGAGATATGCAGGCCGTCATACCTGGCTTTCAGAGATTTCCGCAACCAGCATCCTCTCCGTTCGTCAGAAATGTGCTTGGAAGGCTGTCCAGCACGAGTTGCTGGCAGCTTTTTTTTGGGGGGTATTCCCGGATTTGAATAGACAGTGTAGACAACATTCCAGCAGGTAAAAGCATGCTTGGAAGAATGGCCGTTGCCTCTGGCAGCAACCATGTGTTTCAATTTTCCAATTAGCTGAAATGAAGTGGGGAAGTATGCCAGCACGGTTTCCGGCTATAGAGGTGATACGCAAAAGTAGCAAAGAATGCTTTCAAGGAATGGACGGTGAACGCACCCTTCAGGATTTTTGGGCGTGGGCCTTTTCGGATTTGGTCAGCAATACGGAGCGCGGCAAGCTGGCGGAATACATCGTCGCAACAGCAATGGGTTGTAACGAGGGAACCAGTCCAACATGGGGAAGTTTTGATCTCCTTTCGCTGGAAGGTATCAAAATCGAGGTCAAGGCGTCGGCCTACATCCAGTCATGGGAGCAAAAAAGTTTCTCCAGGATAGAATTCAGTATTGCCGAAAGCCTGTACTGGGATGGCGTTGCCTATGCCAAGGAAAAAAAGCGTCAGGCCGGTGTTTATGTGTTTTGCGTGCTCAAGCATAAGGAACAGGATACCATCAATCCGCTGGATTTAGAGCAATGGGATTTTTATCCCGTCTCCACAGCTAGTTTGAATAAGGCGGTAAAAGGGCAAAAAACGATTTGCCTGGCACGGGTTGCCGAGTTGTGCGGCCGGGGGCCATGCACATACCAGATGCTGAGAAAAGCTGTGGTTGAGGCGTGGCAGAGCGCACGCACCGGATAACTTTTGAACCCTTCCGACTTGGCTCGTGATGCGGATGGTCGTCTCAATACGACCCAAAAGCTGGCTTTCCCCCCTTGGAACATCAGCCTTGGTACAGCAACATGACCAAGTAACTGCTCAAAATCCCAAAACTCTATTTTTTTGGATACAGGGTTGATTATGTTCCTGACAGGTTGGACGTCCACGTAGACCGCTGAAGCTGGGGCCATGTCAGGGGTATTATTCGAGACGTGGTTGAGAGGACAGCTACTGAAGAACTGGTGGTACGCGAGGCAGGGAAACTCCTCTGTATTTTTATCGTGACAAGGACGGGAAAAGGAGCTTGACGGGTTGCTGGTCAGAGACGGAATCCTCTACCCGTTGGAGAGCAAGAAAACAGCTTCACCTGAGAAAGACGAGCCCCGTCACTTTGCCACGCCGAATCGTATGGGCATGGTGTAGGTCAGGGAAGCGTCAGCTGCCTTTGTCGAGAAACTCTGCCGATATCCGAAACCGTGTGGAGTTTGCCAGCCAGCCAAATCTGATATTCCGTGTCCATCTGGTTCAGCTCTCTTATAGAGAGCTGAACCATCTTTTTCCCCGGACAGACAGGAAGACAAAAAGACAATCAAAAAAATATTTATGAAAAGTTAATATGTTGTATATAAAATCCCCTCGTAGAATACAAATCTTGGCGTGCGTGCGAAATTCTGTGCGTTTTGGACACGTCCGAGCTGTCCAAAAGCCCCGTCCACCGACAAAAACGCCCCGAACAGGCACTGTTACGTTGAAAAAGCGGATTCCGCACAACGCACCGCACGCACAACTTTTTTTGCAGATTGAGTTCGCAGACCATCTCGGCTACTCTTACGGGGAAGCGTAATAGGGATTTTCCCATGAGAACCAGACAGCCCTTCAAGGGCACAAAGGGATGGACGGTAATGTCAGACCTTTTCCAATGCTTGGACGCCATTCCCGAATACAGGCGGGCAGCCTTGCAAGACGCCCTGATTGCCGAGTGGACATGCGCGTCCGCCGGACTTGAAGGAAATACCTTCTCTCTTGGCGACACGGACTTTTTCCTGCGGGAAGGGCTGACCGTCGCAGGGAAGACGTTTCGCGAGCATTGCGAAATCAAGGGCCATGCGGATGCGCTCAAATGGATGGAACAGCTTGTCATCACCAAGACCCCGCTTAGCCAAGAGCACCTGTTCACCCTGCACCGCTTCATCCAGACTGAGACCGTTATTGACGTCTATGCTCCCGTTGGGGCTTTCAAAAATTCTCCAAATGGAACCTACAGCCGAGATAGCGAGGGGAAAGCCGTCTGGATGGAATATGCCTCTCCCGAAGACGTGCCTGCGCTTATGGCCCGCTGGCTGCACTTCTTCAACGAGCAGCGAGTGACGCGGGAAAATGCCCCATCCATATATACACGACTGCATATCCCCTTCGTCCACATCCATCCGTTTGCGGACGGCAACGGACGGCTGGCCCGCCTTATCTCAAATCTTCCTCTTTTGCGAGCAGGACTTCCCCCCATCATTATTCCCAAGGAATGGAGGCAGGAATACATCACGCTCCTTGCCGAACATCAGCGGGAACAGGGGACACTTGTTTCAGGATCGGAACTTTTGGACATCACTCCCGCAGTACAAAAATTTGAGGGGATGGCCGCTCGGGCATGGGAAAGAACTTGGACAGTGATCGAAAATTTTTCTGCGTAACCTGTTTTCATGTTGTGCGTGCGGTGCGTTGTGCGGACAGCCTTTTCTCTCGACTGGACGGGTATTCTGGACAGTCTGGACAGATTCAAAACGCACAGAATCCCGCACGCATGATAAAAAGGAGCCCTCCAACTTGCAAAGGACTCCCCTTAGGTTACTGCTGGGCTAGTTGCACTCAACCTCTTGTAACTGAAAGCAAACCGGGCTCACTCTCTTCCCACCTCTGAGGAACGAAGCAGATACCGCGCTTGTTTCGTCCCCTGATCCATTTTCTCTCCATCAACATGCCGTACCTATTTCGAGCGAGCCAACCAAGTTCCTTGAGCTTTTCCCGAAGTATCTGCCGATTGCTCCCACGACAGAGTTCATCCCGAAATACGTTGGGCTCCACGAAGAAAATGCGTTCCCCATTATCCTCTTCGCAGACATATCCAGCCGGATTGGAGGGCGCATACCCCACTTGGCCGCAGGAATCGAGCTTGCGGAAACGAGTCCCCGCATGTTTCTGGAAGAAGGTCTTGATCCGTTCCGGAGTGTTTTCGACCTCCATATCCCCGATTCCTCCGCGCTCCTTGATCCATGCGAAAAAACCGAACTGAACCGTACGTACAGACCGTTTGTTTGTCGCCAAATGAGGATTGGTGGCAAGGTTAGAATCATACTCAACGCCCCGCTCTGAGAGGTCCGCCAGAGGAATGTAGAGAGTCCTATCTTTTGCTCTGGCCTGATTTTCTTGATCTAGTTTAAAATATTGAAATAACATAAAATCAAGATAAAACTCTTTGCGTTGCGTGAGTCTTACGGCGTAATTCCTGCGAAAAGAAGGAGATTTGGAACGCGTTCACCGGAGCAATACCGCCGAATATCCGGCGCTTGATACTCTGAAAAAACGAAGCCCCCGGAACACACTGTCGTATCTCGGGGGTTAGCGGCCAAAAACTGTCAGCCAGAAGCCTCCAAAGGTAAATGCGGCCCAGATGATGCCACTGACGACGCGCCTGTCATCGACGCGGAGAACACCCTAATAAGGAAGAAAGGTTTGATACGCTCCAGCTGGCTTTCAAAAAGATAAAACTGAGTAGGCCCTTACAACATGATAGCAGAGTTCTCACCCGTTCTTCTGTGCTCTCTTAGAGAACTCATTTTTCCTTCACGCCATCAGCAGAGTAAGGATTGGACTCCCTTGTAGAATTGGCTCCCAAGCTGCCTCATTGTTCTTAACGGTATTACCCTAACCCAATTTGCCAACTAGATTAATACACTGAAATGTATTGATTAATCGTTTTTATCATGGCTAAATGCACCCTTTTTCGGTGAAAACTCTGCGTATTTCAGCGTATCCTTCAGCGAAAATCCAAATCTAACCGGGAATTTTCCACAATTAGCGGCGAATTTATCATTAAAACAGTCAAAAGCAGACAAATTTCTACGCATTTCCGCCCTAACTTGCTTGGTAATGTGTACTTTTCCCTCGGCCAGTCTTTGTGACAAATTTTTTCTCTATGAGACTTTGAAGGAGTAATCTCAACTTATCAGCTTTGAAACCACAGTGTTTTTCCAACTCTAATCTTTTGACCCATTTACCCAATTTTTTAAGCGAATTATGTACTCTTTCCTCGTCTGGGGTTAATTCCAAAGAATTACCCTCGGCAGCATTAAACTCCAGGGTCTCTGCCTTCATTTCGGCGGTGGATGAACTACCATCTATTGTCTTTATCTCAGAAAACGACTCTCCTGCCACAAGTTCCCAACGCCCACCTTCGGGCAAATGGTAGACCCCAAACTTTTTTTCGAGACCAGGGAAAACCTTACACTTTGTGAGAGTCATTTTCAGTGTAGGACCAGCTTCCTCCAGAGCCTTTTGTACGGCTACAATTGATTGGAGTTCTGGAAGGTCTTGGCCTTTTTCTAGTTGGAAAATGTTCTGCATTAGAGCTTCCAGCTCAACAGGCCCCTTGGGGGATTTGCCACCTTTTGTACTATGATGAATGATAATGACAGAAAGATTGTTATTTTTTAGTGACTGAATAAATTTTTGAAACTTTGTTGCATTTCCATTTGCAGCCTTTGGAGCAAGAGAGAGTATATTGTCGAGAACAACAATGTGGCAGTTTTTTTCTTTAATACTCCTTATTATAGAATCAATTTCGCCATCATCAATTTCATCTAATGTTATATGACTCTGTAATGTTCCATAAATAAAATGCTTTATAAAAATATCAAATTGTTCATCGCTATGACATATTTGCTTACATGCTCTCCTCAATCTGTTTTGATCTGGTTCTCCTTCTAAGTAGTATACTTTCCTTACAGAAGAAACTTTCAATCCAAAGCACGTTTCTCTTGTAGTTAACGCTTTTATAAATTCGAGCACAGTTAATGTCTTACCTACATTTGAAGGTCCCCAAATCAATGTCGCATTTGAAGGGGAAATCATTGCATCAAGACTGTAATCCGTAACTTTTTCTATATCTTCTATATCTGAAAGACTTTCAAATGAAATCAATGATTGATTTTTTGTTTCTCCAACAGCACGAATTATTCGTTGTGTCTTTAGACCACAATCTTGAAGCCAGTCATCATATTCTTTTGAAGAAATAGATTTATCTGTGATATTTTTAAATATCGTAGTATCAGCATTACGCAAAGGAATTGCATGGCAAGTTACGTATCTTAACCATGCAGGAGGTTCTTCTGACGTCATTGGCGTTTCATCTAAAAGAAGCATCCCCGTGTAAACACGGACATCCGAAGCCCCTCCACGTTGACACAGTTTTATCCATTCAGGAACAGCCCTTAATCCTTCTTCAGTAATTGGTGGTATTATGACAACATTACGTCCAGCAAGAGGACTAAAATCTATATACTTTTGAGCATCAGCATGTTCCCAATAACCAGAAACAACAAAATTTGAACTTTCGCCATGACCGTCCTTGCGCAGTCGTTTCCGAAGAAAATAGCTTATATTTTCATCTTGGCAAAGTAACACAGTAGCATAGGGGTTATCATTTATTTCTTTACGAGAAAGGAGCCTAATAACCACAGACTTGTATCCGATAGAAAGGAAAGGTTTATTTGAGCCTTCAAGGATAGTTCGCACTGCCATGAAGTAAAAATTATTTCCCTCACTGTCAAAATATCTGCATTTACTCTGCTCAATATTTCCACTGTAATCCAAGTCATCATCTCTAGGATCTTGAAGAATAAATTCTTTTCCATTCACAAAGAGACATTTAGGGATATCCTTTTCAAGAATTTCCGTCTCTGAACTAGCTCCCTCTCGAATCAATTCCCTTTGTGGTGAAATCATATTAAAACAATTTTCTGGAATAATTTGCATCATTCTTCCCATAACCAATGCAGCTACTTCACGTGAACAGTTCATTTTTTTGCAGGCATATTCGAGAAGAGAGTCTACTGGAGGTATTGGCCTATAATAACCTATATTAACTTTATCTCCAGCATACATTTTGAGAGCTGTTACAATACATATTTTATTGTCATTATTTGATATTGATAAATAATAATTAATAAGAGAAATATATGCATCTTTAGTCACCACATTGCGTAGACTACATGGAAAATCATATCTATTTATTTCTTTTATTTCTTTGTCTAGTCTATAACAACAGCATTTCCATGCAAATAGATCTTCTTTTGTAAACCTAAGCGATTGCCACCTTGTAACATTTTCATATTCTTCAAAAAGTTGTTTATCCATATTAACCTCTAAGAGCAATTTCTCTGGAAAAGTGAAATCCAATTCAGTTGTTGAATGACATCCGTCAGCAATGTCTTCACAGGCCAGTCACCAGCATAGTTCTCCGTTACCCCCATATCCACCATCTCATGCCCAACCACGGCCTGAAGCATAGAAAGGTCCACACGGGCCTCTTTGTGCAGATACTCGATCACCGTATGGCGGAAGCTATGGAAAGCCTTGGTGCTCGGCTCACCATGTTGTCCACCTACTCCCACAGAACGGCGATAGCGCGTAAACCAGTGCGTCAGGGCGGAACCGAGCTTCACAGTGGCATGGTTCACGGCGTTTACTCTTTCCTGTAAATCAGGAAAAAGCAAGATTGATGCGTACTTTTCCTTCGGCGTTTTTGTCCATCTGGAGGCAACAAACTTCTCCAGTCCGAGTTCATCCCACAAATGAGGATGGACAGGCACCTTGCGGATACCAGCTGAACTCTTGACGTGCTTCACATACCCGGAGCCCCCGCTTTCCTCATTGATGGAAAAGCACAACACCCCATCCTCCTTCACTATGTCGGAAAGGTGGAGCTGACAAATCTCTTCAAGCCGTATCCCGGAATACAGCGCAATCAACGGAGCCCAGAAGCGTGACGGCACACCTTCCGTTGCCTGAACGTACTTTCCCATATCCCCGAAAAGGGCTTTCAGCTCATCTTGTGTGAACGCCTCACGCCTCACTCCTTTTCGTCTGATGTCCTTGTCGGAGAGAACCTTCGGGAACCCTGAGTTCACGTATTTGGCCTGTACAGCTCCGCGATACTCCAGCTCGCACCAGTTGACGAAACTCCGCACGTTTGTCTGGCGGACTTCCATCGTCTTCACGCTTAAAAGCCTTTCGATCTGCCCGGAGCGGCCCATATCGGCAAGCTGAAGCCAGCCCTTGCCCGCATACTGTCTTTGCCCGCACAGGCGGCAGGGAAGGTGTTTCAATGTATCGAAGTAGCTTCGGATGTGCTCACGGGAAAGCTCATCCACACGAATATCCCGACCGTGCTCCAGCTCACTTACGATTTCCACAAATTGCCGTACCTGAGGAGGAATGTCCTTGGCGCTTGCGGCTGACCATGTAAGCGTCTTGGCTTTGACGTAGGCATCAAAAGCTTCCCTGAGATTCGGAAGTTTACCCTTCTTCTCCAACTTGATTCTGCGGCGAACTGTCTCTGTTGGTTCCACGGAAGGCGTTTCTTCTCTTGGAAAAGAAAAACGCTCCTCCCCTACCCCACCAACCTCGGCAGCCTCAACTTTTTCAGAAAAAACTTTTGTAGAGGAGGCAATTCCTTCCTGCTCCCTCAAAAAAGAGGGGAGCAGGAGGGTCAAAGAAGCGGGAGACAGGTCTTTTTTCAGTGTGGAGTCGAATAGAAATGTACCCAGAGATTTGATGTTTTCTTTTGTAATACCAAATGATTGAATAGTTTTTTCCTGTGTGGAATGTATCCATTCATGGGCAAGATCATCAGCCAGGGCAAAAAAATGTTGGGCAGCAAGCGAGAGTCGCAACGCCTTGGTACGGGCGCTACGACTGTCCAGCCCATTCAAAGAACGTCTGATCTCGCGTTTACCTATCAGTGATTGCAGATGGTTGGGAACAAGAATGCGGAAGTAAAGAATACCGCGATGGGTCGTCAGGTAGGAACGGTACCGGGAGTGAGAAGATGCCCCGACAGATGGCATGATGAGCTCCAAATGTATCCCTGAACTGTATCCGCAGGAATAAAGCTCATGCCAAAAAGAAAAAACCCACTGTTTCCAGTGGGTTCAAAATTTATGGCGGAGAGGGGGAGATTCGAACTCCCGGTACCTTTTGAGTACACACGATTTCCAATCGTGCTCCTTCGACCAGCTCGGACACCTCTCCGCGTCGCGCAGCGATGTAACTAGCGAAATCCAAGGTAGTTGGCAAGTCTTTTTTTCGAAAAAACAGCCTTTTTTCCGTACAGCGAGCAATATACAGAGATAACATTGAGTAAATAAAGAATATTTTATTATCACAACATTTCAAAAAAACTCAGCATCCCTGTTGAGAAGCGCCGAGTATTCGAATTCGCCGGGAATTTCCTTGACAGTTCATCTTTTCATGGGGCAAGAGTCGAACCAAATTCTAAGGAGCGTCTTCATGTCTGTACAAAGCATCATTCAGCTTCTTGGCGGCGTTGGACTTTTTCTTTTCGCCATCAAGCTGATCAGTGAGGCCCTACAGCTGATCGCCGGGGACCGATTGCGACAGCTTATCGGAACACTGACCAAAACGCCTGTCATGGGCGTATTGGTGGGTGCCTGCGTCACCGTTCTCATCCAAAGCAGCAGCGCCACCACGGTCATGACGGTCAGCTTCGTCGATGCGGGGCTCATGACCCTGACGCAGGCTATCGGCGTCATCATGGGCGCCAACATCGGGACGACGGTTACAGGCCAGATCCTCGCCATCAAGGTCCAAGACTACGCCTATCTCTTCATCATTATAGGCGTACTCCTTTCCTTCTTTGGACGCTCCAAGGTTCAGAAGTACGCCGGAAACGGCCTGCTGGGTTTCGGTCTGCTTTTCGTGGGCATGCAGACCATGGAATCCTCCATGAGCTTCCTCCGGCATGAAAAAGATTTGTTCATCATGTTCAGCCACAACCCGCTCATGGGGGTTATGGCCGGCACCTTGCTTACGCTCCTTGTCCAATCCAGCGCCGCCACGGTCGGCCTGACCATTGCCCTCGGCGTGCAGGGCCTCTTGCCTCTTCACGCCGCCATTCCCATCATCCTCGGCGACAACATCGGAACCACCATCACCGCAGTCCTCGCGTCCATCGGCACGGATCGGACCGCCAAGCAGGCCTGCGCCGCCCATGTGCTCTTCAACGTCATCGGCGTATGCATTTTCCTCGCCATCCTTCCGCTCTACCAAGAGCTGATCGCCATGACGGCCACGGGCATCGGCCATCAGATCGCCAACGCCCATACGTTGTTCAACGTCTTCAACACACTGATTTTCCTGCCTTTCGTCAAGCCGTTTGCGGCACTTATCCGCAAGATCCTGCCCGACAAGGCCCACAAGGTCGTTGAAGGAGCCCAGTATCTTGACCCCAAGCTCATCGAAGCCACCCCGGGCATCGCCGTGGAAGCGGTCAAGAACGAATGCGCCTACATGGGCTTTTTGGCTATCCATCTCCTTGATTCTGTTCAGGAAGTCTTCTTCAACGACAAGAAGGAGCTCATCCCCAATATCGAAGAGACCGAAGCCAAGATCGACCAGTTGCATAAGGCCGTCAAAGCCTATGCCGAAGACATCATGCAGGCCGGGATCTCCGACGACGCGGCCCGCGTGCTGACATTGTATGTCGCCAGCTCCGGGAATATCGAACGTATCGGCGATTACGGCAAAAAGCTCCTTGAATACTACGCGTACCGCCAGAACAGGCCGAAGGACTTCTCCCAGCAGGCCATGGCCGAACTCTCCGACATGTATGCCGAGGCCCATCACGCCATTGTGACCGCACTGGACGGCTTCATCAACGACGATCCCGACAAGGCCCACGAAGTCGCCCCGATCCCCGGGAAGCTGCGCGGCCTGGAAGTGGAACTCCGCAACCGCCATATCCAGCGCCTGGACAAGCAGGAGTGCGACTCCGAAACGGGCCTTGTCTATGTGGACATTCTCGGCATCATCGAGCACATCGGCTATCATTCGAACAATGTCGCCAAGGCCACGATTTCCACATGTTCGGAAAGCAAGGCGAAGGCTTAATCAGGAAAAAGAAGACCGGGGAGGAGGTTTTTTGAAAAAAGCCCCCTCCCCGGACCCCACCCGCAAAAACTTCGGTTGATGGGGAGGCCGCGCAACAGGAGTTCCGTTGTGTGGAAAAAGGCTTCACATCCATATGGATTATGAAGCCTTTTCTCTATTCAAGTGTATTCCATCCATGAAAGATACCCCCTTAGTACAATAGGGATTCGATAAAAACAAAAATCTTTGAAGTGGGAGAGGAGGGGTTTGGGGAGGGGAGGGAGAAACTTGCTGAAGAAAGTTTCTCCCTCCCCAATATTTCCCCTTACTCCAACGGCACGTTCGGCTTCATCGTCCAAATACCGCAGGGGCAGACGCCCGCGCAAATGCCGCAGCCGATGCAGCGCTCAGGGGCGGAAATATACCGGAAAGAACCGTCCGCCAGCGTTTCCCGGCTGATGGCCTGCTCCGGGCAGGACTCAAAACACATCTTGCAATCCCGGCAGGTCCCGCAGCTGATGCAACGGTCAAAATCACGGTTCGCAGCGGGCAAATCGCCATGATGGCAGCGGGTAAAATACGCTTTGCCCAGCTGGCCTGAGGGCACGAGCTTCTTTTCGGCGGGCGCATAGGCCACGCCGCGGAGGTAGGCGTCGACCGCCTCCGCGGCTTTGGCCCCCGCGCCAATGGCATCCACCAGCCGCCCGGGCTTGACCATATCGCCCGCCGCAAACACGCCTTCCAGAATGCTTGTATCCTCTTCGGGAGCCACCCAATCGCGGAACTTCCGCACGCCTTCGGGCAGGTACCCCAAATCCGGGGACTCGCCGATCGTGATGATGACCATATCGCCGGGGATGAGCGAACCGTCCGCCGTGACGAGCCCCTCGTCGGTTATCGCCTTGGTCATTACCGGCCAGAGCAGCTTGCCGCCCAGCGCTTCGATATGCGCAATCTCATGGGCAAAGGCCGCCGGTTTCTGCACATCGATGCAGGTCACGCTTTCCGCGCCCATCGCATAGGCTCCGGCGGCGGCATCCATGCCCGCATTGCCGCAGCCGATGACGATGACGTTCCGGCCGACGCGGGGATTCAGCCCCTTGTTGACGGCTTTGAGGAAGTCGATGCCCGCCACGATCTTCTCATGGCCGGGCCACGGGAACACGCGGGGGACATGCCCGCCCGTAGCCACGACCACGGCGTCGTTTTCCCGCCGAAGCCGCTGGAACATGTCCGCGTCGACCCGACAGCCGGTCACGAAGCGGACGCCCATGTCCTTGATGCGCTTCAATTCCTTTTCCAGAACCTCGTGCCGGAGGCGGGCGCGGGGAATGACCTGCTCCAGCTTTCCGCCCATACGGCCATCGGCTTCATAGACGGCAACCTCGTGCCCCTTCCGGGCGAGCTGCCACGCGGCATTCAGCCCCGCGACGCCGCCCCCGAGCACGGCGATCCGCTTGCCGGTCCGCCCGGCGGGCCGGGGTAAAGCCACATCGACGGAGCAACGCCCGAGCGGCCCGATCCGGACGGCTTCGTCGATGCCGCCGCGCGTGCACCCTTCCATGCACGGATTGGGGCATACCCCGCCGCACACTGAACCGGGGAACGGCGTATACTCGAGCACCAGCCTGTAGGCTTCCTCCACCTTGCCCTCACGCAGCAAGTTATAGCGCCGCTGCGTGGGAATGGAGGCCGGACAGTTGAACTCGCAGGGCGCGGCGCACGCGGCGTTGTCCCATGAGGGTACACGCTGACGGTATATGCTGCGGGCCACGGTAGCGTTCACGGCAAAATCGTCGCCGCACACGTCGCTGAATATGCCGCCCTTTACCCATTCCCTCGCCCGGAACGCGTTTACCGGCATGAGGCCGGGCTTGGTGGCCGCATGTTCCCCGAAGGCAAGGGGATGGATCTTCCTCCACTGGCTCCAATCGCTCAGGGCGTCGCGCAGTTCCGGCCTGCCGACGGAAGACAGGAACGCTTCCATCCCGGCATCAAGGTACGCGATGTCGCCGGATTCCAGCCCGGACACGGCGAGATCGTCCGCAAGCTCTTCGGAAAACGCGCCGCGCACGTACACGACGCCGCCGACCATGCCCACGCAGGGGCGTTCCCCGAGGACGGAAGCAAGCCCCTCGCATCCGTAGCCGCAGACGACGGCCTTGCCGCCGCCCATGAACTCGAAGGAGAAACTGCCCACATTCTTGAGCACCCAAAGTTCCGGGGGCTCATAGAGCGGATCGTGCTTCATGAGCGAACCGGAACGGGCCCCGGCCCGCCCGCCGATGTGGATGACGCCCGCCGCCGCGCAATGGGCGGCGGTATCGCCCGCGTCCCCGCGCACGACGATGCGCCCTCCCGCGTTCAGCCAGCCCACGTCGGCGGGCGCGGGGCCGTCCACAAAAATCTCCGTATTGTCAAGGCACATGGACCCGACGCGCTGGCCGGGGTTGGTCACATGGAACCGCAGGGCCTTGCCCTCTTTATTCCACAGCGGGCCGCCGATATCGTGCTGGCCCGATCCCGCTATTTCAAACGACGTTTCACCGTTGCCGACCGCTTCCTCAATGGCAAGCAGCAGATCCTGGGTCGACATGCGCTGCGTCCCGTGCAAGGTATCTATTCTCAACATGTCGCCCTCCTAGCACACGTATTGGATGCCAAGTTTGTCGGCCATCGCCCTGTCCGTCGTCACGAGGGCGTCGGAACGGCCCACCGGCAGCGAGCTGTTGCCGATGGGGGCCATAAGCTTGCGCAGCTCGCCGTCCAGCGCCAGCATGTAGTCGACGATGCTCTGCGCCCCGCGATCGATGTCCAGCCGGTGGACGAGGCGCGGGTCCTGCGTGCAGATGCCGGTGGGGCATTTGCCCGTGGAGCAGGCGTTGCAGCGGCCCTGCTCGTTGCCCACGCAGCCCAGAAGCTGGATGAGGATCTTGCCGAGGAACACGCCGTTCGCGCCGAGGCAGATCATCTTGAAGGCGTCGGCCGCGGCCGTCCCGGTCATGCCGATGCCGCCGCCCGCCCACAGCGGGATCTGCCCCTGCAACCCCTGCCGCACGGCGGCGAGGTAGCAGTCGCGCAGTTTGGAAACCACCGGATGCCCGGTATGGTCGAGCGAGATCTCGTTCGCCGCGCCGGTGCCGCCCTGAATGCCGTCGATGAAGAACCCGCCGCAGATCTTGTACGGATCGCGGAGCAGGTTGTTGTAGACCGATACGGACGTCGCCGAAGCCGCGCACTTGATGGCCACGGGCACGCGGAACCCGAAGGCCGCGTTGAGGGACAGGTGCATCTTCTGGACGGATTCCTCGATGGAATACAGCCCCTGATGGTTCGGCGGCGAATGGAGGGTCGCCTTCGGGACGCCGCGGATGGCCTGAATGTGCGGGGCCACCTTGGCGGCGGGCAACAGGCCGCCGTCGCCGGGCTTGGCGCCCTGCCCTATCTTGATCAGGATGCCCGCCGGGTCGGCCTTCATGCGGGGCATCGCTTTGATGATGCGGTTCCAGCCGAAGTGCCCGGACGCGATTTGCAGGATCATGTACTTGAGCCGCTCGGATTCCAGCAGCTTGACGGGCATGCCGCCCTCGCCCGAGCTCATGCGTACGGGAAGGCCGCATTGCTCGTTCAGATAGGCCGTGGCCAGCGCGATGGCCTCCCACGCCCGCGTGGAGAGCGCGCCGATGGACATGTCGCTGAAAATGACCGGATAAATCCAGCGCAGCGGGGGCGTCTTCCCGGTGAGCCTCAGTTCGCCGCCCTCCGGACTCAGCGGGAGTTCGCCGGGCAGGAGCACGCGCCCGAACGGGGCCAGAATGTCGAAGGTATGCCGCTCGGAGTCCAGCGCCGGGTCGGTCATCTGGCTGATGCGGCCCACGACAATGTGGTCAAGGGCACGCTGCGCGTTCAGGTTGGTGCGCCCGCCGCGTTTGATGGGGCCGTCCTTCCGGGCCAGCAACGTATACCGGCTGTCGGGGTTGCGGACCGGGCGGATCGCCTGATTGGGGCACACATTCATACACATGCCGCAGCCGACGCACGCTTCGCTGAGGCTCGCCTTCTGGTGGATGACGGGGCGGGCCAGATGTTCCCGGACCGGTTCCGGCCGGCCCGTGCGGGATACCGTCAAATCCTGCCGCTGTACCGCGACCTCAATGGCATTCAGGGTGCAGCTCGCCACGCAGCTGCCGCACATGGTGCAGCGCTCGGGCCGATAGTCGATGATCCATTTCAAATCGTTGACGCCAAGATCCTGCGTGGTTACTGATTCCATCTTTGCACCGCCAAATCCTGATTGATGACCACAACTTCCCGTTCGTTGGGGTAGATGTCCAGCGAAGCGTCCCGATCGGGCAAAACCGCGTTGAGGCCGCAGACCTCCGAGGAAATCGCCATGGTCGTCCCGTCTCCGCCCACAACCACGGGGCGCAGCTTCTTGGAGTCGCAGCACGTCATCATGCTCCCATCGGGGAGCACGGCGATGATCGTGTTCGGGCCGTTGATTTCCAGATGGGCGAGGGATTCCCGGATGAGGCTCAACACCTTGCGGTCTTCGCGCCGTTCCGCCTCCGCAAAAGGCAGGGGCGTAATCACGTGCTTGAAGTACTTGATGGGCCACTTCAGCTCGTGCAGCACATAGTGCAGGGTGTAGAGAAAATTCTGCGAGTCCGACTCGAACCCGACATATCCCCGGTGCAGCGACTTCTGATACTCCGTGTTCTTGGTATAGAACGTGTTTTCCCCATTGGCGCACAGGGTATAGCCCTGAAGGAAAAACGGATGCGCCGCATACCGGACGATGTCGTAGTTCGTGTTCTGGCGGCACTGGGTCACGATGCTCTTCGCCCGCAGGGGCCCGTCAGCGTCCCACAGCCGGAAATACGTGGCGATGTCGCGGGGATCGCCGATTTCCTTCAAAGTCAGCACATCGGGCCAGAAAGAATAGACGAACCCCTGATCTCCCTCTTCCAGCATCCGGCGCAGGGCAAGGCGCGTGTCGAGGAGCAGCTCCTCGCGCTCGGCCTGCGGGCGATCCTGATAGGCTTCGGGGTACTCGTAGTTGCGGAATACGTAGCAGGGCATGGCCTTGATATCGAGGCCGGGCCGCCGATCCACATCCGGGATCCACTCGGCGACCTGCCCAAAGCCCTGCTCCTCCATATATTCCCTGACCATCCGGGCGCCGCGCGGCGTACAGGCCAGGGACAGCAGCGGCTTGTCCTTATAGGCCTCAAAAACGCCGTACAAATCCTGCATCACCATGGCATAACCGGAATTGTCATGCCCTTCCTGCTGGGGAAGCATCAAATACAACGCCTTCGCCGGTTCGACCGGCACCTTGCTTTTGATCGCTCCGATTCTGCACATAGCTTCCTCCATCCTCATACGGACTGCCCGCCATGTGCGGCGGGACTTCATGGCGGCGTGCCGCCCTCCTCTTTCCGTGCGACGTCCGCTTGCGGCAGCGCGCGGGGAGAAGCGACTTCGGCAAGGCCGTTTTTCGGCCAATGCCGCAACGCCATTTTTACATTTTTGTTATTCTAAATGCCGTCACGAAGAATAGACGTCCTTTTCGACGGGGAAATGAACACTAACAGACTTATTTTTAGGTATCAATTCTTCAAACGAACTTTTTTCACAATTTTACAAAATTGTAATATTCTTTTTTCTCCAACCTGCAGAGATCCCGTGCCCCCTCCACCCTCCGCGCCCCCCTGCAAAAAGGGACGGCAACGCCCCCGCATGTGCCCCGCCGCCCGTCCCTCCACACCGCACAGCACGCCACAGCCACGCTTTCCCTTTGTATCAACAGGCTGGAGAGCCTTGCATGGCCTGACGCTTTG
>USCL01000022.1 GCA_900553145.1 uncultured Desulfovibrio sp. | reverse complement strand
CCAGCCCCCGTGGCGGTTTGGTGGTCGACCTGTGCGGCGGTTCGGGCACCACGCTCATCGCGTCGGACAGGCTGGCCCGGCGCTGTAATCTCATGGAGTATGACCCGAAGTATGCTGACGTCATCATCCTGCGCTGGCAGGAACTGACGGGCGGTATCGCCATCAATGCCGTAACCGGAGAGCCGTTCGCTCCCGTTCAGATGGAGGCTTCCAATGTCTGATGGACTCGACCTGCTGGAACTGGCGGAAAAGAGCGCAGCCAATGACCTCGCCTTCCTTATCCGGGCCAAGGAGGAAAGCAAGCGCCGGATGAAGGAGAACCCGACCCCGGACACCATTTCCGCGTTCAACCGCGCGCGGGCCGCGGTGGAAGATGAAACCCGACGACTGCAGGGAGGTAGTGCGGCTATGCGGACTTTTAAGACCCAGCTTGATGCCGTTGACTTCCTGCGGGACAGCGGTTTCAAAATCAGCAAAAGCCAGTTCAACCGCGATGTCTCGGTGCGTAAGGTGGCCAAGACGGACGCGGGATTCGAGGAAGGGGCGCTGCTGGCCTATGCCGCGGCCAATCTCACGCCTCTGACCCAGCACGAAAACAAGGCCCTGTCCAATGCCACGGTTGACCGCATTTCGGCGGATACCGAGTTGAAGCGGTACACCGCCGAACGCACGCGTCTCAAGCTCGAGAAAGAAATGGGGATGCTCATGCCCCGGTCGGAGCATGAGGAGGCGCTGTCCGCCCGAGCCCTTTTTTTCAAAAGTGAGATCGAAACGTTCGGGTATCGCAAGGCCGGGGAAATCATCGCGCTCGTCGGGGGCGATGAAGGCAATCTGGAAGCCCTGCTCGACTGGTGGGAAAGGGAGACGGCGGACTGGATGGACGCGTGGGACTCCGACCGTGAGTTCACCTACGGCGAGGAGGACCCCGAAAACGCTCCCTCTGTGGAGTCTGACGGAGACGAGTGATGCCGTTGCTTCGTTTCACCGCCGGGGAACGACACGTCTTTCGCCGGCGGGCGCACATCCCTCTGTCCGTCTGGGCGGCACGGAATCTCATCGTCAAAGATGGGCCGTATGCCGGCGGACGGTACAGACGGGACGTGAATCCTTACCTTGCCGGGATCATGGACACATGGAGCCAGCCCGGCGTGAAGGAGGTGGCGGTCTGCGGCAGCGCCCAGACCGGAAAGACCTTGGTTATGCATGCGGCGCTGGCATACTGCGTGGACATGCGCCCCGGGCCGCGCATGCTTGCCATGCAGGACGACGACGCCATCGGCAAGGTGGTGGCCAACAAACTGGTCCCCATGTTCCGGGCATCGCCGCCCGTGCGCGCCCAGCTCGGGAAAGTGCGGAGCACCCGGATCAGCTTCCGCGACGGCACCAACCTGTTCATGGCCAGCGCGCAGTCTCAGGGGCAACGCGCGTCAATCTCCATTCAGGACCTCTTCCTCGACGAAGAGGCCCTGTATAAACAGATTGCCGGCCAAGGCGTGCCCGTGGAGGAGTTTCGGGAGCGCACGCGCAGCTACGAGCACAAGCGCAAAATCCTCCGCGTCAGCAAGCCCATCGGCGGTGACGAGAGCAGCATCGTGCAGGCGCTGGAGGAAAGCGACGAAGTGCGTCACTACTTCGTGCGGTGTCCGGCCTGCGGCGAGTATCAGAGAATGACGGAAGAGGGCCTGATCGTGACGGAAAAGGCAGCCTCGCCGCAAGAGGTGGAGCGGCGCAAGCTCGGACGCTACAAGTGTTCCTGCTGCAAGTTCCTGTGGTCCGATCACCTCCGGGATCAGGCCGTGGCGCGCGGGCGCTGGGAGGCGGAGAACCCGGTGCCGTCCCCCCGGCGCATCGGATTCCATCTGCCGGCCATATTGTCCAAGGCCGTGTCTCTGTCGGAGATTGCGGCAGCCAAAATGCGCGCCGACGCCTCGGATTCTCCGGTGGACAAGCAGCAGTACGCCAACGGCATGTGGGCGCTGCCGTACCGGGCCGTGGAACTGGAAACCAGCGAGGACGTCATTTTGAAGCGCCGCGATCCCGAGCTGGAGCCACTCACCGTTCCGGGCGACGCCGTGGCCCTCACTGCCGGCATCGACGTCCAAAAGCGCGGATTCTGGTATGTCGTGAAAGCGTGGCGTCCTGACCATTCATCGGCCTTGATCGATTATGGTCGCCTGACGGATTGGGACTCCGTGCATGCTCTGCTGGAAACGCGGTACGAGTACGAGGCCGACAGCCCCAATGCCGGCAAGAGCCTCGCCATCTGGCGGGCCGGCATCGACTCGGGCGGCACCCGGACGGATGAGGACGTGGTGTCCCGCACGGAGGAGGTGTACACGTTCGTGCGTCGCCACAGCGGAGGAAGGCTTTTCGCCTGCAAGGGCGCATCGCATGAATCGCACACCCCGGTGCGCGCCACCAGCATCGACCGATTGCCCAGCTCCCGTGTCCGCATTCCGGGTGGCTTATGGCTGTATCTGCTGGATACCCACTATTTCAAGAGCTTGATTTTTTCCCGGCTGGAGCCAGATGCACGCCAGCCCATGACGCTGCACAGGAGAACCGACGAAGCGTTCGCCGCGCAACTGGCCGCGGAAGCCCTTGTGCGCGACCGGAACGGGAAGCATGTCTGGGTACGCAAGCGCCGGGCGAACCACTACCTCGACTGCTGCATGATGGCCGATGCCTGCGTGGACGGGAGCTGGCTGCCGAGCTTCCAGATGATCGTCGAACGGGAGATGCGGGCCGCAGCTGAAAAGCGCCAGCAGCCTCGGGCCGAGCAACAGGCTCCGCGCCCCGCGCAGGGTACGCGGCCCTCGCTCCCCAGCCGTGTGCCGCCGGCCCGGACCGCGCCTGTAGATCGGAGCAGGCCCGGCTTCATGAGGAACCGCGGGGACTATTAGGAGACAGGATGGCAAAAAAACGCATCAATCTGCCGCACGACAGGACATCTACCGGCCCCCGGCTTTCTGTCTCCGCGGCTGCCCGGCACATGGGCTGCAGCGATTCGTGGGTCTACAAGCTGGTGGCCGCCGGAGAACTGGAGGCCATCCGCATCGGTTCGCGCAAGGGGGTACAGGTGACCGTCCGCAGCATAGACGCGTATCTTGCCCGTAAGGCCGTGGAGCCGGACCTCGAATAAAAGAAAGGGAGGAATGGCTTCCTCCCTTTTCCGTTATCACAGCGCTATGGACTGCAGTCCCTTTTCTTTGACCAGATTCAGCAACTTCAAGGCCGCACCTCCGGGACGTCGTACTCCGCGTTCCCAATCGGAAATCAGGTTTTTGGAGACATTCAGGTACCATGCCAGCACTGGCTGGCTGAGTCCCTCCCGTTCGCGCAGGCTGCGGATTTCCTCCCCGCTCATGGGCTGAACGGGGACGATGCAGAGTTCATCGAAGTGGCGCATGGTCTTCTGATCGACGATGCCCAGCTTATACATGCCCTGCACGGACTTATGCGTTTCTTCTGCGATTTCACTATAATACTGCTTGGACATAATAACCTCCTCAGAATTCAACCAGCATGCCGTCCCGCACCATTTTATTAAGATCAACTTCGGCGCATTCCATGAGCAGCTGGGCCTCCGCCTTCAGGATGACCAAATCCCGCCGGCTGATGTTCGCCTGATCAGACTTGGCGAAGCCGAAGGCGAAAAAGACGCGGTCCCCCTTGCGATAGAAGAGCAGGGCACGATAGCCTCCAGACTTTCCGCCGCCTTCCCGGGCAAGGCGCTGCTTGTAGACGAAGCCGCCCAAATCGGCGTTGATTCTGCCTTCTTCCATCCCCTTGACCAGAGATTTAAGAGCGGCGTCTGTAATGCCTTCCTTCTCGGCAAAGCGCTGGAACCAAGGTTTTTTGAAAAATCGCATCACGTCGTCCTTTGAAGTGTCCTACATTGCGTGACCCTTGAAAGGAAAATATGTCACACAATGTCGGATGTCAAGGGCCAATTGCCTTGACATCCTGCTATGCGACCAATACTTTAATAAAAGAAAAAAGAAAACTGGAGGGTAACAGTATGACCGGCAGCCTGAATCTCGACGCTTACAAGGCGCAGCAGGATGCTTTGCTGGCCAAGTACAACGGAAAGATATTGGCGTGGCATGACGGCAAACTTGTAGGAATTTTCGATTCCAAGACCGAAGCCATGCAGGAGATGAAGAAGCGGTTTGAGCCCGGGTCTTTTCTTATTATCAAGTGTGCCCCGGGTGACGCGGAGTACACGCGCCGCTTTCGTTCTCGCGTCCATGTCTTGTCCACATCAAGCCATGATGAGGTCGTATGTCCGCAGTAAAGACTCCCCCCGTACCCATTGATGTTCATGCGATGTACGCCCCGCAGGAGATGTATCCGGCCCGAGAAATCGTAACCAACGATATTCATATCGGGCCATCTTTTGTTCCGCAAAAAAACGAGGCAATGCCCGCGTACTTTCCACGTCCTCTGAAAGCCGTATGGGATACGGGGGCCATGGGCACCAGCATTTCCCGCGCACTGGCCGAGGAACTTCAGCTTGATAAGTCTGGCGTCATCGAAATTACCGGGGTCACCGGAACGGCACTTTGTTCTAAATATCTGGTCAGCCTTCACCTGATGAACGGTATCGTGATCCCCGAGCTGGAAGTTTCTGACTGTGAGGGCAACATCGGTTGCGATGTGCTGATCGGCATGGACGTGATTACGCTGGGTGACTTTGCCATCAACAATATCGGCGGCCAAACGACATTTTCTTTCCGCATCCCTTCTCTGCACTGCATCAACTATGTCCAGCAGCTGCCCCGGGGCGCAAAGGTTTTGACGCCTCCCAAACCGGGAAGAAATGATCCTTGTCCGTGCGGCAGCGGGGAAAAGTACAAGCGTTGTCATGGGCGGTCTTCCTAGGCACTTGACAAACGTGGCGGCTTTTGGGAAAGCTCTCAACAGGTGCCTAAGAACACCTTACCTAGAGCGGCTTCCGCGACCGTCATTTCGTGGTTTTTTTGTGCCCGAGGTTTATCCTCAGAGGGGCATTCTTCGGAGTTCCATGGCTCCGGGTGTGGGCGAAATACAAGACCTGAAAGGGGAAATAGCCCGCTGCACTCTAGGCAGTTCTTAGCACCCGGAGCCTTTTTGCGTTTTGCGAGGCTCCCATAAGAAAACCTAGAGGTGCCTCATGTCCCAATCCCTTCCCGTCCTTCGCGGCGCGGCCCTTGGCCAAAGCGACTTGACTCTGTCCTCGTCTTTGGGCAAGCTGAACTTCCCTAATTACCACAGGCGTAGCCGTCGCCTTTGCCGTGCCCCACACGGCGAAAAGAGCGGTTTTCTTGTTTCTTGCAGCCATGGCACCCTTGTGGTGTGGCACATATTGGCAAGACGACGTCCGGGTGTCCGTGAGGCCCCGGCGGCTGTGGTAAGCCGGGGAGCGTCGTTTTGCCTTTTTTTGTGTCCCACCCTTTAATTACCACGAGGTGCCTCATGGAACTGCTTTTCCGCAAGGAACTCCCCGCATTCACTGAACGATTGAGCCGTATTGAGAGCCGCGTCCGGCTCATCAGCGAGTACGTCGAGCACGACGGTATGGCGAACATGGACGCCGCGGCCCAGATTCTGGGCGAAGCCGCGGACGACTTGGCCACACTGAAGGACGAAATCGGCAAGGCCAACGCTTCGCTTCACGCCAGTTTCGGCTACGGCGGCAAGGTGGAGGTGGTGCTCCATGCTTAACATCCACGTCTGCTATCCCGTCTGGAAGTTTGCCGGCTATGCCGATCCCTTCCGTACCGCTATGGACGCCATCACCTGCGGCGGCTACGATCCGGAGTACGAAGCCGCCCTCATCCAGTCCGTCTTCGACATGGCCCACGCCGCCCGGTACCGGGCGGAGGCAGGGCTTCCCTCCCTGCCTCCGGCTTCCTTTGTTGCTCTGAGAGAAGCCGTGGACCAGCTGGCGGCCTGCCATGGATAACCGCATATCCCCTGCCGGCCCGCTGGCCGGGAACGTGATCACGGAAATGCTGACGCCCTTCATGGTGTACGCCGAGCTGCTGAAAACGTCCGGCTCCCCGGCGCAGAGCAAGATGGTCTGGGCGTTGCTCGAGACGCTGGACCGCAAGCTGGTGGCCATGCTCATCGACATCCATCGGCAGGCTCCGGGCGTCCGCCTGCGGTATCCTGAAAACTACTAATAAAAACAAGATACTATATCCGCATTCGGTCCTGTTTTCGCAGGCCGGATGCGGAGCCGGAAAAAGCGATTTTTGGAGCACTTTTCTTCCGGCAAGCGCGATCCCCCGTAAACCCTTGGCAGACAAGGGATTACGGGGGATTTTTCGTGTCAAAAAAGTTTGGAAATGGTGCAAAAAAGTACATCTATCCTGCTGAAATATATGACGATAAAAAATTTAAACGCCATGTATCAACATTTTTATTTGCCTGTATCTCTATGGAATACATGACGATACGCGGGATTTTCATTTTCTCCATTCTCTCCATTCTGTCCATTGTGGAGTGACGCATTTCCTCGGGCGGGGTACATGGTCGC
The DNA here is from genome assembly GCA_900553145.1 of uncultured Desulfovibrio sp. Classification (GTDB taxonomy): domain Bacteria; phylum Desulfobacterota; class Desulfovibrionia; order Desulfovibrionales; family Desulfovibrionaceae; genus Bilophila. The sequence goes on along the minus strand of USCL01000022.1, from coordinate 16,175 downwards.
AAAAGTGCCCTCTGCATTTGCGGGGGCCGGGAGCAATGCGAACATGGCCATATTTACGAAAGCGGAAAAGGCCCGGCAGATAGCCCTCTGGCAGGAAGTGCTGGAGAAGGTCAGCCGGGGGCAGGAGTACACCATGGGCACGCGCCGGCTGCGGCGCGCGGACCTGCCGGAAATCCGGAGCACTCTGGACTGGCTGGACGGCCAGTCCACCGTGGAGGACGTGCGCTCGGGTCAGGGCCTGCCGCGCTTCCTGCAGATGGTGCCGGGCCGCGGCGGGCATGGGGGCTGCTGATGGACAGCGTGCGCCCGAACTTTCTTGATCGCCTTGTTTCCTATGTGTCGCCGGTGGCCGGAGCGAGACGCATGCACGCCCGGTACTGCATGGCCGCGGCCAACGGCCTTGTGGCCGGCGCGCGCCGCATGTCCGGCGGACACGACGGTACCTTGGCGAACTGGGACCCGCGCCGCGATCAGCGCCTGAGCGAGAGTCTCAGTTTCGACAAGGCCATGGTCCGGGCGGAATCTCTCGCCAGCAACGACGGCCATGCCGCCAGCTGCGTTGACGCTTTGGCGCTGAACGTCGCCGGGCCGGGCTTGCGCCCCCAGAGCTATCCCGACGCGGCCACGCTGGGCATCACCGAGGAGCAGGCCGCCGACTTTGCTGAATCCGCGGAAAGAGCGTGGTCCCTGTGGTGCAAGGAGGCCGACGCCGCAGAGACCCTGCACTTCGACGATCTGCAATATCAGGCCGTCCGCAGCATGTTCGTCACCGGTGAGTTTTTGCACCTGACGCTATGGCGCGAAGACCCGGAGCGCACGTTCGGGCTGTGCCTGCAGGCGCTGCATCCCGCCCGGCTGCGGACGCCCGGCGACATGCAGTCCCGCACGGACATCCGCAACGGCGTCCACCTCGGAGAATACGGCCAGCCCAAGGGCTACCTCATCGCCAACCCGCCGGAGAACATGGGCCTGTCCGGCCTGTCCTCCGCCTATTTCCAGTACGTACCGCGCAAGACCGGCCACCGCTGGAACTGCCTGCACCGTTTTCATTCGAGCATGCCCGAGGAAGTCCGGGGCACCAGCATCCTTTCCCCGGCCATGAAGCAGTTCCGCGACTTGGCGGACTACGTGGACTACGAGCTGGTGGGCGCGCTCATCGCGGCCAGCTTCACGGTTTTTGTGGAAACGCCCGTGGACATGCTGAACAGCAACGGCGGTTTCGGCGGGGAAGCTGCAACCATGGACTACGGTCCACAGATACAGCCCGGGACCATGACGGTGGGGCAGGCCGGGCACAAGCCGCACATCATTTCCAGCGCCCGCCCCGGGCCGACTTTCGACGCGTTCTACGAGCGCGTGCTGCGCGCGGCGGCGGCCAGCACCGGCCAGCCCTACGAAATGGTGGCCAAGGATTTTTCGAAGACCAACTACAGCAGCGCCCGGGCGGCTCTGCTGGAAGTCTGGAAGCTGCACACTCTGTATCAGGACTGGTTCATCCGCGGCTACCTCAACTGCCTGTGGCCCATGGTGCTCGAAGAAGCGTGGCTGCGCGGTCTGCTGGCCGTGCCTGCCGGCGCTCCGGGCCTCTGGGACTCCCCGCTCATCACCCGGGCGTGGTTGTCCGGCGTCTGGACGCGTCCGCCCCGGGGGCAGATCGACCCCGTGAAGGAACGGGAGGCCGAGGCTCTCGGGCTGGCCAGCATGACCGACACTCGCACCGCGATCTGCCATGGCCGGGGCACCGACTTTGAAACCCTCGCCAAGACCCGCCAGCGGGAAGAACTGCTGCTGCAACGCCTGAACCTGAAAACGGAAACGCCCGCAGCCCCGCCAGCCGCCGGCAAGGATGACGCCTCGCAGGAGAATGAGCATGACCAATAACTTTCTCGCCGCGCTCCCCCAGCTCTGGGCCATCCGTCCGGAAGCGCTGACGGCTTTCGTCGAGGACCTGCGCCTGATGGCCGCCGACGCCCGGAGCCGTGACGGCAATGCCGCCCCAGCCCGGAAGCCGTACAGCATGGATGGCCCTGTGGCCGTCATTCCGGTGGAAGGCGTGTTGACCAAGAAGGGCCTTTCCTTTTTCGGCATTCAGTTGGCTCCGGGCATGCGTGATCTCGCGGCGGCCCTGCGTCGGGCCGCCGCCGACCGCAGCGTCAAGGCCATCCTGCTGGACGTGGACAGCCCGGGCGGCACCGTGGACGGCATCGAGGAACTGGCCGAAGCCGTGGCCGAAACCGGGCGCGCCAAACCCCTGTATGCGTTTGCAGACGGCCTGATGGCGTCCGCGGGCTACTGGCTGTCCTGCGGCGCGCGGGAGATCGCCGCTCCGGCCACTGCCGAGGTGGGCAGCATCGGCGTGGTCATGATGCACCGCGAATACTCCAAGGCGCTGGATGAAGCGGGCGTCACGTACAACATCATCGCCGCCGGCCACTACAAGGCCGCGGGCAATACGGTGGAACCGCTGACCGACGAGATGCGGGCCTACCTGCAATCGGGCGTGGACGACACTTACGAACAGTTTCTGCAGGCCGTGGAGCGTGGGCGCAACGTCAGCCGCGAGAAAGCGCTGGCCATGGCCGACGGCAAAATTTTCACCGGAGGCGAAGCTCTGAAGGCGGGGCTTATCGACCGGGTTTGTTCCCGGGGCGATTTCATTAACCACATCAAGGAAGGTTTGGACATGACTCTCGTTGAACTGAGAGAGCAACATCCCGAGGCGGTGGCGGCGCTCCGGGCGGAACTGGAACAGGACCACGCCGCGCAGGCCGCCAGCGCCGCCGACGCGGCCCGGGCCGAAGGCGCGTCCGCGGAGCTGGAGCGCGTGCTGTCGCTGGCCGCGTGCCTGCTGGGCGAACGAAGCGCGGAGACGCTCCGCAATCTGGCCGCCAGCGGCATCAAGCCCGAGCAGGCCAAGGCCATGCAGAAAGCGTTTGCGGAGTTGGTCGGCATGGAAGCCCAGCAGGACAGCATGGAGGGCAAGCTCAACGCGCTGCGCGCCGCTCACGACAATGCGCCGGCCAACCCTCTGGCTGGGCTGGAACAGGACGTCGCCAAACCCGGGTTTGAGGAAATGGTGGCGGCCCGCATGGAAAAGGACGGCTGCTCCCGGGGCGAAGCCATCCGGTGCGTCAGCATCGATCACCCGGAAGAGCACAAGGCGTGGCTTGATGCCGCGCAGAACAAGGGAGGCACGCGATGAGCTACCACGAAAGTTCCCGAAAGACCTTTGCCGCCGGCGCGGCCATCGCCCATCAGAGCGTGGTCAAGCTCGGCGCGGTGGGCGTGGAAGCCTGCGGAGCGGACGACACGCCGCTTGGTTTTGTGGAAATCGGCGCTCGGGAGGCCGGCGAACTGGTGTCCGTCCGTCTGATCAACACGACGGGCACCGTCGAAGTGCGCGCCGGGGGCAGCATCGCCGCCGGGGCGCTGGTCAGCCCGGGCGCGGGCGGTTCCGTGGTCCCTCAGAGCGGCGCGGCTCTTGCGGTCGGCATGGCGCTGGAGGCCGCCGCCAATGAGGAACTTGTCGAAATCGTTCCCGTCTTTGACCGTTCCGCTGCCGCAGCAGCCAGCGCATAAGGAGGTAGTCCGATATGCCCAGAACCAATGCCACTATCCGTCCCGACCTCGGGACGCTGGCCTATGAATATTCGCTTCAGGCGTCGCAACAGGGATTCATCGGCCAGACGGTGCTGCCCGGTTTCATGACCCGCCTGCAGTCCGCCAAGTACCCCGTTATCCCCGCCGAGGCCATTCTCGAGGTGAGCGATACCCAGCGCGCTCCGCGCAGCGCCTATGCCCGCGGCGACTGGGAATTCGACTGGACCGACTACGCCTGCAAGGAAAGCGGTTGGGAAGAGCCGCTGGACGACGTGGAAGCGGCCATGTTCCGCGACTATTTCGACGCCGAAGTGGTGGCCGTGCAGCGCGCGACCATGATGGTTCTGCGTTCTCAGGAACGCAGGGTGGCGCAGAAGGTCATGGACACCGGCACGTTCGAGAACGCTGCCGCGGCCAAGGCGTGGAACAGCTATGCCGACGCTGATCCTCTGGCCGACGTGGAAAAGGCCAAGGAACATTTCCGCTTCAGCGTCGGCCTGAAACCCAACGCCCTCGTGATGGACGAAGACGTGTTGCGCCACATCAGCATGTGCGAGGCCGTGATGGAACGGGTGAAGTATACCAGCCCCAACGCCATCCGGGGGCAGCTCACCCTCGAGCAGCTGAAGGCGTACTTCGGGATTGAAAACATCGTGGTGGCCGGCGCGGTGTTCAACAGCGCCAAGAAAGGCAGGCCGAAAAAGATCGAAGCCATCTGGCCGAAGGACAAGGTTCTGCTGGCCCGCCTTTCCAGCGGCGGGCAGGACCTGAAGGAACCATCCCTCGGGCGCACGTTCGTCTGGGAGGAAGATGCTCCCGGCCTGATTGTGACCGAACAATACCGCGAGGAGCAGACCCGCAGCGACGTGTACCGCGTCCGGCAGAACACGGACGAATGCGTCCAGTTCACGGGGGCCGGCTACATTCTGACCGGCGTCACCACGTCAGGGGCGGGCGCGTGATGGCCCTCTTTGAAACAGCCTACGAACCCGTCCGCCAGTGGGAAGGTGGCTGGTGCAACGTCAAGGGCGACCGCGGCGGCGAGACCTATGCCGGCATCGCCCGCAACTTCTGGCCGGAGTGGTCCGGATGGAAGCTCATTGACGGAGCCAAGCAGCACTCTTCCTTCCGTGCCGGCGCACGCGCGTTCAGTCGGCATCTCGACGGCATCCCCGGCCTGCGGGACATGGTCGAGGACTGGTACCGCGTGGAGTGGTGGGACCGCATGGGGCTGGGCACGCTGCCCCAGATGCTGGCCGATGAACTCTTCGAACAGGCGATCAACCTTGGGCGCGGCGGGGCCGGACGCTATCTGCAGCGGCTGTGCAACGCGCTCAACTACGACAAGGCCCGTAAGGGCGACCTTTTCCCCGATTTGGCGGAGGACGGGGCCATCGGCACCAAGACTCTGAACGCCTTGGCTCTGATCCTTAAGAAACGAAGCAACCCCGAAGACATGGTGCATTGGCTCAACTGCCTGCAGGGCGCGCACTACGTCGCCATTGCGGCCAAGACGCCGAGCAACCGGCAGTTCATCGACGGCTGGCGCACCCGCACCTACTGCCCCGGCCATACCCACTAGGAGGTACCCATGGACATCAACGCTCTGCTGCAGGGCCTTCTGCCCGACCAGCTTTACGCCCTCATCGGCTCCATCCTGCTGTTCGTCTGCGGGCTGGCCGCCCTGATCTGCACCGTGCTGCCCGCCCCGAAAGAGGACGCCAGCGCCGTTTACAAGGCCCTTTACAAAGTCCTGAACCTGCTCGGGGCCAACGCCGGCAAGGCCGCCAACGCCGACGACGTGGCGCGGCGGCAGGGCAAGCAGTGAGCAGGCTCATCAAGGTCCTGCAGGTGCTCTGTGTGCTGGTCACGTGGATCAGGAATTGGGTGGAGGCGCGCCGCGCTGCTGCTGTTCGGGCTGATCCCGGCTCTGCATGGGTGCAGCGCCGGGGTGGGACTGACGTCCGCGGCGTCGCCCGGCCCGGCACCGATGACGCCGGGCGCAATGGTGACTGAGGCATGGGCCTATACGACGCCGCAGGGAGTCGTGCAGGTATCGGGCACATGGGTGCATCTGCCCGCGGATGAAGCGGGCGAATTGGAACTGTGGATCGAACGCGCGGAGGGAGCATGTCGGTAGAGACAATATTGGCCTATGCGCTGGGCGTCATTGGCGTCCTGCTGACCATGAACATCGCGCTGACGGTCTATATCTTCAAAAGTCTCAAGGGTGAGGTCCGCAGCGTGGCCACCGACGTGGCCAGCCTGCGAGACAATCGAGTCAAGCTGATGCATCGCACCGACTGCCGGATCACCACCGAGCATCTGCAGGAGCAGCTTGATGAGCAACGAGGGACCATTCAGGGTTTATCTGAGCGTATGGCCCGGGCAGAAACCAAGTTGCACATCGGGGAGCCGTGTTCATGAGCTTCCGCGACGACATGCTGGCCGACATCGACGCGGTGTTTCTCGACCTTGAGGCGTTCGCGGAACTGCAGGAACTGGCCGGTAAAAGCATCCCGGTGGTCAGCGAATACCTCGAAGTGGATTCGCCGGAGGATGCGGAGCAGCGGCCCGGCGTTCGGTACGAAGGCGTGACGCTGTACGTCAGCCTGCGGGATGTGCCCGACGATTTCTTGCCCGGCAAGCGCACGACGTGGCGGAACGAAACATGGTGGGTGCTCGATGCGGACCGAGAGCCGTTGCGGGCGATCCACCTTTACAGGGAGCGATCATGAGCAAGGCCATCACCATCACGGTGCCCAACATGGAGGAGGCCGTCAAAAACTGCCGCACGGCACTGGACGCTCTGGGCAAAAACAGCGGCGTGGCGCTGGTCCGCGCGGTCAACCGGAGCTTGGAAGCCGTCAGGACCGAGGCCACGAAAATCGCCCGTTCGGCCTACACGGCCCGGCGGGACAAGCTGTTCGACAACATCTTCGTGCGCCGGGCCGGTAGCCAGCGCCCCGAGGGCGAACTGGAGCTTACCGGCAGCAAGGGCATCAGCCTGATCCACTTTCAGGCCCGACCTGCCTTGCCCGGGAAGCGCCCGAAGAAGGGCGTTTCCACCAAAGTTCGCCGGGACGGTCCGCGGCGGGTCCGCGATGTGCCCGGCTACACCAAACCCTTCATCCTGCGGAAGCGTCAGGGCGGTTACGGCGTCTTCGTCCGAAAAGTGGGCGGTGGATTCCGCGATTGGGGCGGCCTGCAGATGCTCTGGGGCGCGTCGCCCATCCAGGCCCTGCAGCGCCGCGAAGATCAGGAACGCTTGGCCGACCGGGCCGCCGAAGTATTTCCCCGGCGGCTGGAGCACGAAATAGATGCGCTGCTGGCCGGCGTGACCCGGGGGCGGAAATGAGGACCCGAAAACTGCTGCTCGATCTGCATGACCTGCTGACGGCGGGCTTGCGCGATTACCCCTTCCCCGTCCCCTGTGTCGATGGGGCCGCCATGGAAGGCGGCCAGCCGCGCAGCGCGAGTGAAGCGTTTTCCGCGCAAAACGCAAGCGAGAGCGAGTGCTGCACAGGATGTGCAGCCGAGCGTCATCTTCATGACGTTCGCGTGTTTCTCCATGGGCTCCCCGAGGAACTCGGGGAGGGCTGCTATCCGTTCGTCGTCATCCGCTGGGCGGAAGGCCGGCAGGAAGACACGCAGACGCAGACGCTGGCGCATGAAACCGTGGGGTTCGTGCTGGGCGTCTACGCGCCCGAGAATCAGGAACAGGCCGGCCTTCTGACGGCGGAGCTGCTTGACGCCGTCAGGCAGATTCTGTGGCGGAACCGTCTGCTGGCCAAGATGTTCGAGCTGGTGCCGCCGCTGCGTTCGGGTATCCCCAGCCCCAAGGAAAAATGGAACCAATACCACATGGCCACGGTGGAGGCGGAATGGAACTACGTTCTGCCCCCGCGCGGCATGGGGAAAAACGGAGCCGAGTATGGAATCAGCACTGGAATTCGTTGAAACCGGGCAACCCGCCAAGGAGGAAATCATGGGCAAGAAAACAGCGGCGGCCCCTGTGGCGCAGAGCGCCAAGGTCGACCGCCTGCCACAGCGCATCTACATCGGGCCGGATCGCCCCTTCGGCCTGCCGCTGATGCGGAACGCCATCCTGCGGGGAGAGCCGCAGGCGGTCCTGCCGCAGCTCACCGCCGCCTTTGCCGAGCATCCGGGCCTTGAAGCCCTGTTCGTGCCCGTGGCCGGGCTGGCCGCAGCCCGCCGGGAGATGTCGGAAAACGGCAGCGCCCTGCAGCAGACCTGCCAGACCATCAAGAGCGCCAGCGACGCGCTGCGCGCCCAGCAAAAGGGAGGTAAGGCATGACCACCGGATACAGACACGGCGTCTATCCGTCCGAGAAGCCCACGCAGCTGTTGCCCGCGCGCACGGTGGACAGCAACGTGGTGTTTGCCGTGGGGCTGGCAGCCGTGCATACGCTGGCCGCGGACAAACCCGTGTACGTCAACGTGCCTCGGCTGTTCTACAGCTATGACGAGTTTGTACAGGAAATGGGCTGGGACGACGACAACTTCAGCGCGTTCACCCTGCAGGAACTCGTCTACAGCCACTTTTCCCTGTACCGGGCCGCGCCGCTGGTTGTGGTCAATGTGTTCGACCCGGCCACGCACCAGACGGCGGTGGACGGCGAAAGCGCAACGTTCGCGGCTTCCGGCAATGGTGGCACCGCTGCGGGAACCGCCCGCCTCGGCCACACGCACGTCAGCAATGTCGTAGTGAAGGACACGCTGGGTTCGACTACCTACAAGGCCGGCATCGACTACACGCTGAACGCGGTTTCTGGCGTACTGACCCGGGTGGACGGCGGCGGCATTGAGGAGGGCGCAACGGTATCCGTCAGCTACAGTCACAGCGACCCGGCCAAGGTCGAAGCCGCCGACATCATCGGGGGCATCGACGTGGCCAGCGGCGATCCCACGGGGCTGGAGCTGATCGACGAAGTCTTTCCCCGCTACAGACTGGTGCCGACCACTGTGGTCTGCCCCCATTTCTGCGAGGACGAAGCCGTGGCCGTGGTCATGGCCGCCAAATGCGACGGCATCAACGGTCTGTTCAAGGCCATCGCGCTGGTGGACGTTCCCACCGGGCCGGACGGGGTGAGCAAGTACACCGACGTGCCGGGCTGGAAAGAGTCGCACAACCTGACAGATGGGCTGATGGTCGTCTGCTGGCCCAAGGTCAGGCTGGGCGACCGCGTGTTCGGGCTGGCCACGCAGCTTGCCGGGGTGATCTCCGAAACGGACGGCAACCACGAAGGCATCCCTTACGCCAGCCCGAGCAACAAGCTCATGAACATCACCAGCGCCGGCTACCCCGACGAAAACGGCAACTGGAAGGAAGTCTGGCTGGGGCTGGAAAAGGCGAACTACCTCAACGGGCAGGGCCTGTACACGGTCAGCAACTTTGACGGCGGCATGAAGACGTGGGGCGGACGGATGGCCTGCTACCCTTCCAATACGGACCCCAAAGACGCGCAGGATTGCATCCGCCGTTTCTTCAACTGGTACCAGAGCACCTTCATTCTGACCTACTTCGCCAAGGTCGACTCGCCCCTGACGCGGCGTTTCATCCAGACTATCCTTAAGTCGGAACAAATCCGGCTCGACGGCTACACCTCGCGGGAGATTCTGCTCGGCGGCTCCATCAGTTTCGACGAGGGAGACAACCCCACCACGGACCTGATCGACGGCATCTGTCGTTTCCACACGCGCATGACCCCGCCGCCGGCGGCCCGGTCCATTGAAAACGCCTTTGAGTTCGACACAGACAATCTGAGCATTCTCTTCAGTTAGGAGCCGCGCCATGCAGACCGAACAAAACATTGCCTACCGGGTTTACTACCAAGGCACCGATCTGCTGGGCATCGCCACACTGGAGATGCCCCAGATTCAGTATATCACCGAAACGCTCAACGGCTCCGGCCTTGCCGGGGAAATCGAATCCCCGGTCATCGGGCTGACCCAGAGCATGTCCTGCAAAATGAGCTTTACCAGCGCCACGCCTGACGTGTTCGACACGCTGGACTGGACGCTGCAGCCGCTGTTCGAGTGCTACAGCGCGCTCCAGTTCGCGGATGAAACCTCCGGCATTCGGGATTCCATCGGGTACCGCATCAACATGATCGGGCGGCCCAAGAGCATGAGCCTCGGGAGCCTCGAACAGGGCAAGAAGCACGGCAACGAAGAGGAACTGGAGCTGACCCGTCTGGAAATTCTGCTGGACGGCAAAGAGAAGCTGCTCATCGACAAGCTGCAGTTCATCCACCGCGTCAACGGCAAGGACCTTCTGCAGAAGGTCCGCAGGCAAATGGGCCTCAACGTCTAGCCATTAAGGAATGCACGTCATGAAAGAAAAAACCGTCAAGCTGCTGGAACCCGTCGTCGTTGGGGGCGAGGAACGCGCCGAGGTCACCATCCGCCGGTCTACGGTCGGGGATGAAGAAGACGCCATGGACATGGCCATCCGCCTCAAGCGTCCGAAGAACAATGTCACCGTCGAGGTCTGCATGTTCAGCAAGCTGACCAAGCTGCCCTATGACGCCATCCGGAGCATGTGCGGGCAGGACTACACGGCGCTGCGCGAAGCGCTGAACGAGCTGAACGCCCCGGAAGAAGGGGACCCTACGATGGCTCCGGAGACGGATGGGACGCCGGAGAACAGCTTGGACGATTAAGGGCCGGCATGCTGCAGCTGGGACGCTTCAGCAACTGGCCGCGGTCGGACATTCGGGAAATGACCCCGGCGGAGTTCGCCGGGTATGTGCAGGCCGCCACCGGCATCGTGGAGGATGAATATGGCTCGTGACATCAGCGTATCGTTTGCTCTGGGAGCGACTCTGGACGGTAGCTACGGCTCCGCGTTCAGAGTCGCCACGGGGCAGGTGCGCGGCATCACGCAGGCCATCCGCGACATGGAGCAATCCTCCGTGGGCCGTCTGGGGGCCAGTCTGGTCAGTCAGCAGAAGGCCATCCGGGGCACCAGATCGGAACTGGCCCGGGCGCGCGGCGTACTGGACGCGCTGCGCGCCCGAAGCGATGCCGCCGGCGGCGCATCCGGCAGGCTGGCCACGCAGATCAGTCAGACCGAGCGCGAAGTTGCGAGTCTGACCTCGCGTCTGGAACGCCAGAACGCGGCCTTTGGGGAAACGCGCGCCCGGGCCGCCACCGCGGGTGGCTCCGTACAGGGGCTTATCGGTCAGTACCGGCAGCTCCGTGGGGAAATCGAAGCGCAACAAAAGGCGAAAGCCCGGGCTGAGGCCGGACTGGAAATCGCCCGAGCCGAGGATTCCCAGCGGACGGCTCTGCGCGGCACCATGGCCGCAACACCCAAGGATCAGCGCCGGAGCCGCATGGCCGCCATGGTGGGCGAACAGCGGGCGGCCTTGAAGGGGCTGGGCACCCAGCTGCGCGACGCCCAACAGCAGCTGGCCACGCTGCGCGCCCGGGCCGAGGCGGCTGGAGGAGCGTCTGGAACGCTGGCCCGCCAAATCCGGCAGGCGGAAGATACCGTCAATGTTTTGAACCGACAGGTGCGCCTTTCCAGCGCGGCCTTTCGGGAAACGGTATCCGCCGCCACGAGCACCGGGGCCTCCATCCGGGAACTGTCGCGGGAATATCGCGGGCTGACCGAAAGCGCCGCCCGGGCGCAACGCATGCAGGAGGCCGTACAGGCCAACCGCCTGCGCCGCGACACGCTTCGCTCCCAGAGAGACGATCTGAACGGGCGTCTGCTGGGCACCGCCGCGCAGGCCGCCACCGTGGTCATGCCCGTCAAGCTGGCCATTGATTACGAATCCGCCATGGCCGACGTGAAGAAGGTCACGGATTTTGACGAAGCCGGCTTCAAGATGTTCAGCCAAGACCTGTTGGATATGTCTACCCGTCTGCCGATGACGGCCAAGGGCCTTTCGGAAATCGCCGCAGCCGCCGGCGCGGCGGGTATTGCTCAGGAGGACTTGCTCATCTTTTCCGAGGACGCGGCCAAGATGGGCGTCGCCTTTGACGTGAGCGCCAAGGAAGCCGGGGCGGCCATGACCGGCCTGCGGAACAACTTCAAGCTCAGTCAGGACGAGGTGCGCCTGTTGGGCGACGCCATGAACGCGCTGGCGAACTCCATGGACGCCAAAGCTTCGCAAATCGTCGATTTCGCCAACCGCACCGGCGGCACGGCCAAGATTTACGGCCTGACCGGGCAGGAAGTTTCGGCGTTGGGCGCAACGTTCCTCGACGCCAAAGTGGGGGCCGAAGAGGCGTCTACCGCCACCAACGCCATGCTGGTCCGTCTGGGCACGGCTGACAAACTGTCGAAAGACGCTCAGGAAGCCTTTCAGTCGCTGGGCATGAGCGGCGAGGGCATGGCTGCGGCCTTCCGGAAGGACGCTCAAGGGGCGCTGCTGCACTTCATGCAGGTCGTTTCTCAGAGCAAGGACCCCATGCGGGCGCTCAACGCCATTTTCGGGGCGGAGCATGCCCCGAAAATCGCCCGTCTGGTCAACAACCTGAATCGCTATGGAGCAGCACTGGACAAGGTTTCCACGCGGGAAAACTACCAAAGCTCCATGGAGCAGGAGTACGCCGCCCGCGCGGATACGACCGCCAACCACATTCAGTTGCTGCAGAACAGCATGAGCCGTCTGGGAACGACCATCGGCGCAACATTGTTGCCGGTGGTCAGCGCCGTGGCGCGCGGTCTGAGCGGCGTGGCCACCAAGGCGGGCGATCTTGCCCAGCGCTTCCCCCGGGCGACCGCCGCGCTCATGACCGGAGGCGCGGCCATAGCCGGGTTGGCCGTTGGCGGGCTGGCGCTGGGGTTGATCATCAACGGCGTGCAGACGTCCGTGGCATCCCTGCGCGGGGCCATGTTGCTGTTGTCCGGTTCCCAGCGGCTGGCCACGGCGCAGACATGGGCCATGGCTGCGGCGGGCAAGGCGTGGGGCGTTGCCAGCCGCATCGCCGGAGCCGGTTCGCGCTTCTTTGCCGGCGGCCTGCGTTCCATTCTCGTCGCGTCCGGCGTGGGCGCGCTGCTGGTGGCGCTGGGTTTTGCCGTGGATTTCGTGATTGAGCATTGGGACAGCATCGGCCCCGTCCTGAAAGGCATCTGGGACGGCGTGGTGGGCACCATCTCCCGGGCTATCGGCAGCATCATCAATTTCTTCGTGACCGGCTGGGCCGCCATCAAGGACACATGGAGCCGTCTGGGCGTCTTCTTTACCGTACTCGGCGGCAACCTGCGGAAGGTGTTCGAGCCGGTCATCCAGTTCATCACCGGTCTGTTCACCGGAGCGAAAGACATCTGCCTGCAGGTGTGGTCCAGCGTGACCGGCTTTTTTGCCGGTCTGTGGGAGGGCATCGCCGGCGCAGCGGAAAGCGCGTGGAACTGGATTACGGATGCGGCCTCCATGGCGTGGGATGGCGTCACCGGCCTGTGGAACAGCGTCACCGGCTTTTTCGTCGGCATCTGGGACGGCGTGACCACCAGCGCCGGCATGGCGTGGGAGTGGATCGGAAGCGCGGCGGCGGTGGTATGGAACGGCATCGCTTCCGTCTGGGAAGGGGCGGCGGCTTTTTTCGGGCGCATCCGCGACGCCATCGTGGGCGTTTTTACCGGCCTGTTCCAATGGCTGCGGGAGAGCTTCGATTGGGTCTTCAGCGCCATCGATACCGTGAAGTCCACTGTCGGCAAGGTCACCGGAGCGGTGTCCGACGCATGGAATACGGCGTTCGGAGACGACGAAAAAGCACCTTCGGAAACGTCCACTCCCGTGGCATCGGAAGCTCCCGAACCTCCCAAGTCAGCCGTGACCGCCACGGAGAAGCCCGCAGCCCAAGCCGCGGCTTCCGCGCCGGAAATGCCGGCCAAGCCGTCCTACCAGAACCGGGCGGACGCGGTGGCGGGCTTGGCCTCCACTCCCGCCAGCCCTACCGGCAAAAAGGGCAAGGGCGGCACGGGCCGGACCAAAAAAGGCAGCGGCCCCGTGACCATCGTGACGCTGGCCGGGGACAACAGCACAACGCAGACCGTGTTCATTCCCGCGACCGGGACGGGAACGGGGCGCGGTTCGTCCTCTTCATCCGTCATGGCCACCGGCGGTTCCCCCGTTCTCAGCACCCAGACCGGGAGCAGTACGGTGGCTTCCGCGCCGGAGAGCCCGGTCGTCCTGCCGCAGTCCCCCGCCGCCGTTTCGCGCGGCAGAGAGAGGACCTCGGCGCCTTCCCGGGCGCTGAACATCGACCTGAAGCAATATTTCGACGTCATCAGCGCCGACGGCTCCACAGTGAAGAAGGTGCTGACCAGCATCAAGCCGGACATTGAGGCGCTGATACGGCGCGCTTTGGAAAAACTCGCCGCGGACAGAAGGAGAACGCACTATGCCCAATAACATCGTCACCGTTCAGGGGCAGGCATGGGATCAGATCGCCCGGGACAACTACGGTTCGGAAGCCCGGATGGACACCTTGCTGCCCGGCAACGTCGACGAAGCCGACGTACTGCTTTTTTCCGGAGAAACGTCTGTCCGATTGCCGGGCGAAGTGGAACCGGCTGGCGTGCGGTCGACGCCGCCATGGGAGCGGATGTGATGCGGCGCGCAAGCCTGACCATCGCCATCAAGGGCGCGGACGTGAGCATGGACCTGTGCCCCCACCTGACCAGCCTGACGTGGACGGACAAGGCCGACGACGAACTGGACGATCTGCAGCTGGTGCTCGAAGACCGGGACCGGCTGTGGCAGGGGGACTGGCTGCCGTCCCCCGGGGACGTCATCCATCCGGTGATCGTCACCCATGACTGGCGCGCCATCGGGGAGAAGGAAGAGCTGGACTGCGGGGAGTTCGAGATCGACGAGCTGGAACTGGAGGCCGGAACCGGCGGCGACGTGGTGACCATCAAGGCCATTCCCGCCGCGGTGCGGTCTTCGCTCATGATGCAGCGCAAAACCCGGGCGTGGTCGGATTTTCCTCTGGCCAACGTAGTGGCCGACGTGGTCGGTCCCTCCGGACTGGACACGCTCTACAAGGCCCCTGAAATCGTGTTCAAGCGGGTGGAGCAGCGGCAGGAGAGCGACCTCGCCTTTCTGCAGCGCATCACGAAGGATCAGGGCCTGCGTCTGGCCATCAAGGGCCGGCTGTGCGTCGTGTACGCCGGGCAGACCGCGGACGCGCTGGCCCCCCTTCCCTTCCGGCGCATCGATGTGCCCGACCTCACCAGCGTGCGGCTCCGGCGTTCCCTCGCCGGCGTCTATACCCAATGCATCGTGGGCTACACGTCCGCCATGGATTCGGAAACCATGGAGAAGTCGTTTCTGCCCGAGCAACCGCCCACTACCGGCAAGGTGCTGACCATCAACAAGCGCGTGGAGCACCAAGCGCAGGCGGAACGGCTGGCCAAGGCGGAGCTGCGGGCCAAAAACTGCAAGGAGCTGACCGGGGCGCTCGACGGCATGGGCGACATTCGGCTGCGCGCCGGCACCGTGCTGCAGCTGGAAGGCTGGGGCGGATTCGACAGCAAGTACGTCGTGCAACAGGCGACGCATACCGTGACCAAGGACGGCGGCTACCGCACCAGCGCCGATCTGGTGAAGGCTCTGGACTACTGAAATGACCGAGCAGCAGATATGCGATCTTCTGGCCCAGATGTTCCGTGTGGGCTTCGTGGTGGGCCGCCAGCCCGAGCGCATGCGCGTGAGGGTGGAGTTTCGGGACACGACCACGGCCCGGCTGGTGAGCGACTGGCTGCCCGTGCTCACTCCCCGGGCCTGCGGCGATGAAGAGTATGACCTGCCCGACGAGGGTGATCAGGTGCTCTGCGTTTTTCTGGCGTTCGGCCTTGAGCAGGGCTTCGTGCTGGGGGCCATGTACGGCAAGGGCGAGCCCCCGGTGGTCAGCGGCGACAAATGGCACCGCCGGTTCCGCGACGGAACCGTGCTGGAGTATGACCGCGCGGCGCACCGACTGTTCGCTGACGTGAAGGGCGACGTGGAAGCAGCCGTTACCGGCAACGTGACCGCCGCGGTGCAGGGCAATATCAACGTCACGGTCAAGGGCGGCATGACGGCCAGCGCCCAAGGCGCGGCCAGCGTGTCTTCCGCCGCAAGCATCGCCCTGAACGCCCCGGCCATCAGCATGGGCAGCGGCGGTGGCGGCGGCACAGAAGCAGCCGTCACCGGCAATACGCGCCAGCGCGGCAACATCACCGTGGAGTCCGGGGACGTTACGGTCAACGGCATCTCTTTCCTGCGCCACGTCCACATCTGCCCGCATGGCGGGGAAACGGGGGTGCCGCAATGATGTATCAAGGCGTTTTGGGCAAGTTTCCCTTTTCGGTCACTGAAATCGAAATCTGCACGTTCCGCGATCTGACCCGTAACCGCGAATACAACTACGCGGAACATAAGGTGGTGTCCGGACTGCCCAAGCTGCAACACACGGGCCGCAACTTGGACGCCGTGGAGCTGACGGTAATCGTATTTCCCCTCACCCCGGCCTCTACCGTGAAGCTGCGGCTGGCGGCTGTGAGCTGTCGCGCAACTTGAGAATTTCCGTCACGAGAAATGAGAACGTGCCAA
>USCL01000021.1 GCA_900553145.1 uncultured Desulfovibrio sp. | reverse complement strand
TGTTCCCCATCGTCTGGATCGTGATCACGGCGGTGTGGGTGTACAACATGACCGTGGAATCGGGCGAATTCGAGATCATCAAGGACTCGCTGGCCCGCCTCACCGATGACCGCCGGTTGCAGGCGCTGTTCATCGCCTTCGCCTTCGGCGCGTTCCTTGAAGGCACCGCCGGATTCGGTACTCCCGTGGCCATCACCGCCGCCATGCTCGCCGGCATCGGGTTCAACCCGCTGTACGCCGCCGGCCTGTGCCTCATCGCCAACACGGCCCCGGTCGCCTTCGGGGCCATCGGCGTCCCGGTCATCGTGGCCGGGCAGGTGTCCGGCTTCGATCCCAACCTCATCAGCGCCATCATCGGCCGCCAGCTTCCCTTCCTGTCGGTGATCGTGCCGCTGTGGCTGTGCGTGACCATGTGCGGCTTCAAGCGCAGCATGGAAGTCCTGCCCGCCATCCTCGTGGCCGGCCTCTGCTTCGCCATTTCGCAGTTCCTGTTCTCGAACTACCACGGCCCGACCCTGCCGGACATCATGTCCGCCATCATCACCCTCGTCGGCCTCGTCGTCCTGCTCCGTTTCTGGAAGCCCGCCACCATCTGGCGCTTCGAGGGCGAAAAGCCCACCGTACTGGCCGACAAGGGCTACTCCTTCGGCGAAGTCATCCGTGCATGGGTGCCGTTCATCATCTTGGCCGTCATGGTGTTCTTCTGGGGCCTGCCGCAGTTCAAGGCGTT
This sequence comes from uncultured Desulfovibrio sp., assembly GCA_900553145.1. Classification (GTDB taxonomy): domain Bacteria; phylum Desulfobacterota; class Desulfovibrionia; order Desulfovibrionales; family Desulfovibrionaceae; genus Bilophila. The sequence goes on along the minus strand of USCL01000021.1, from coordinate 22,231 downwards.
CCTCGACAGCATCAGCGGCAACATCGCCACCAAGGGCTTCGCTTGGCCCCTGCTTGACGGCATGGTCAGCCGCACCGTGCCCGTCGTGCCCGCCGACACACCCTATGCCGCGTTCTTCAAGTTCGGCTGGCTCTCCGCGGGCGGAACCGCCATCCTGCTGTCCGGCTTCTTGGCCGTACCCTTCATGCCCAAGTACAGCTTCGGCAAGGCCGTGGCCTGTTTCTTCACCACGGTTTACCAGCTCCGCTTCCCGGTCCTGACCATTGCGACCATCCTCGGGCTGGCCTTCCTTATGAACTACTCAGGCATGAGCACCACCCTCGGCATCGGCTTCACCAAGACGGGCAGCCTGTTCCCGTTCTTCGCCCCGATCCTCGGCTGGCTCGGCGTGTTCCTGACCGGTTCCGACACCTCGTCGAACGCCCTCTTCTGCGGCATGCAGCGTTCCACCGCGCACGCCGTGGGCATGCCTCCCGAACTCGCCGTGGCCGCGAACTCCTCCGGCGGCGTCACCGGCAAGATGATTTCGCCCCAGTCCATCAGCGTGGCCACCGCCGCCACCGGCATGATCGGGCAGGAAGGAAACCTCTTCCGCTTCGCCCTTGGCCACAGTATCGCCATGACCTTGTTCATCTGCGTGCTGACCTATCTTCAGGCTACCATCTGGCAGTGGATGCTGCCCTAACATTCCCATAAAGAGAGACGCTGGGGGGCGCACTGCGCGTCCCCCAGAGCCCCCCAACCCCCCGCGCTTCCGGCGCTGAAAACAAAGCCGGTTGATCATCAGGATCAACCGGCTTTTGACATGCGCCCCTTCATAACCAAAAAACATTTTTCCGTGGCAAAAAACATTATTGGGCATCTATGCCCCAATACATGCATATTATACGTTGCATGGCGTTTTTAGGCTTTTTTTACCCGATTTCTGACGAATTGGCGTTTTTCTTCATCTTTGCAGAGCACGAGTTGACTCACGGTGTTTCACATTTCCATATGGAGTAATCTCTACAAGCGCCGCAATCCAGAAATACGGAAGGAAGGCTTTGCCGATTTGGCGAAGCCTTTTGCAACACCCCACAATCCCCTTGAAATAACCCTCTAAAAACACATGCTCTCAAAAGCGTGACGCCTTGCGAGGCTCTGACGGAAAACGCACTGTACCCGGCATTGTTTTCCCCTCTACAAGGATTTCAGGCATCGCCCACGTCCAGCTTTTTTTCTTGATATAAAACGATATATAAAAAATAGTGTTTGATTTAATATGGATATAAAGATGCGATTTCGTGAAAACGATAAACATGAAAATAACGATTTTTCTCTACAAGAAATCATTTTGCAGAAATAAACGGTAACTATTCGACGCTATGGCATTGTATGCATTTCTATAAAAAGAATAGCCCATCTATATCGTTTTATAAAACAAAAAGGAAAAAGATGGTTTTTCTTCCTCGCCTATTATAAAACAAAAAAGATAATCTTTCTTCTCCATCGTTCCCTCCGGGAACGCGGCCAGCCGGGTAAAAACGTATTTCTACGTTTATTCAAGTTGGTTACTTTATGATGGAGGAAATACACATAGCGCATAAAGGAAGAGGTTGGGCCATGAGGTACTCGCCGGAAGAAATCTTCAAAAAATTTATCAATTCTATTTTCTCCGAAGGGTCCTTAGACTTCTTCGTAAAGAGGGCGGCGGTGTTTCTCTCCATGACGATGCCCGTTTCTTCTTTGTTCCTTTTCCGGTCCGTGGAGGGTTCCATCACAAAATTGGCCGAATGCAACAAAGCCCCGGGCATCAACGTCAGCGACCATTTCGCCATTTCCCCGGAAAGCATGGCGCGGCTGAGGGCTGAGAAGCATTTTTTCAGCGAAGGCGCCTGCAACCTGAAAATCTTTACCGGGCACGAAACCTGCGCGTACGCCGACGTACACCGCTCCATCTACAAACTGGATACGTCGGCCGTATACATTCCCCTGAAGTTCAACATGCTGAAGGAAACGACCATTACGATGGTTGTGGTTTCGGTGGGCATAGACAACTATACACAGGAGCACCTCGACGTGTGTTCCTGCCTTCAACCCGTATTTATCGACAGTTTCCTGAACATCCTTTCCGAAACCTCTTCCGAGTACGCTTTCGACGCCCCTCTCCCGAAGGGCAAGCAGGAGCAAGGCGGCAAATGGGGCAGGGACAACGCGGAACCGTTCCAGACATTCAACGAAATCACCATCAACTACATCATCAAAGCGCTCAACCGCACCAACGGCAAAATCTCCGGCCAAGACGGCGCCGCCGAGCTCCTCGGCCTCAACCCGAGTACCCTCTGGTCGAAAATCCGCAAATACCACATCGACGTGAAGGGACTTGAGCGCGAATAACGCACCACCGGCATACGTGAACACGGCAAAGGCCCTCCCCGGTAATCCAAGGAGGGCCTTTGCCGTACCCCGGGGCGCATCTCTCCACGGAACCATCCCTACAATGCGCCAATGCAAAAAACGGCTTGATTCCACCGCGTAATGATCCGCCGGGGCCGCACGAAACCTCAGTCGTCCCCATCCCCATCTCCGTCTCCATCGCCGTCATCCCCATCCTGCCCGCAAATCCCCTCTCCCGAGGCGAAAAGCGGCGCGTTTTTCCGTGCGTCATCCTCCCTCTCCGCAAGCCCGTCTTCCGCCATCCGTTTACGGAAAAAGAACCATCCCGCGGCAAGGGCAATGCACAGAAAGCCGAGCCAGTCGAGCCATGCGTCCACGTCATCCCCTCCTGTTGCGACGGCGGCCTTTCCATCAATATGGCGGAACCGTTTTCCCCGGAGCCGCCTTCCGGGAGGCCGGAACCTTTACGGGCTGCCGGCTGTTTCGCCGTTCCTTCCGGAACGGGCTCCGGTGGTGCCACAGATTCCCTTGCTGCGCAACAAGATGCCTATGAAACCGAAAGGATCTTGAAAAAGGCCCCCAGGCATCTCCGATCCGGACTCCCCGGCTCTCCGGCAAGGAATAAAAAACGGGAGGAAACAAAAACGTGAAAAACGGAAAGAAGATTTCGGAACGTCAGACGGAAACCTCTCGCCGTTTGATGCCTGTGTGGAGGAAGAATAATTTCGGAGTGTTCCGGCACCGGCATTTTGAGAGGCGGCCTTTTCCGGGCTTCGGCATGGGACGGAAGAAGGGCCGGAGGCCTCTTTCCGGGCACGCGTTGCGTATTCCTTCGCAAAGAAAAGGATGGTAGACAAAGAACGCCGGAGCGGGGCGGCCCGGCGAGGCGGGCGCGGGCCCGCGGCAACCAGCCCTGAGACGAACGATGATTCTGTCCACAAAGAACAAGTTGGTGCTGCTCGTCGCGGGATCGCTGCTCCTGCTGGCTGTAGGGGTAGGCCTGTTCTCCATGTTCAGCGTAAAAAAAACCATGCTGGAGGAACAGCGCCGGAGCAGCGTGAACACCGTTGCCCTCGCCACCTTCAACGTCATGGATCGCTACCAAATCCTTTTCCGCAGCAAAGCGGATCAGGCCGTTGTGCTCCAGCACAACCTCAGCTGGCTGGCACAGCTCATCACCACGCTGGTGCACGATCCCTCAGAACGCTTTAATATTATGCAGAATTTCCCCTTGCCCGAGGGGATGAGCCTTATGGCGATCGGCCCCAGCGGCGAAGTCAAACTCGTGCGCGGCGAGCTGAAAAAAGATGACAACCCCTACCTCCTCCGCGACATCAAAGACCGGCCCGTGGGCCCCACCATGCGCGCCCTCGCGGAAAAGGGCCTGCCCGCGACCTGTTTCGTCCAGTGGGACGCCGGGGACAAAAAACAGCGTCTGTACGGGACGCATTTGTATCTTCATGGCGGCGGAGGGCTGCTGGTGGGCCTGTGGGCCAACATCGACAAGCTCGACGAGCATCAGCAGCGGCTCAAGGAAAGCAGCATCCGGGAGCTCCAAAACGAATTTGTAAAGCTGCGGATAGGGCCTTCGGGTTTTCTGTTCGTCACGGATGCCGAAGGCACCCCTGTAATCGGTCCGGAAGGCATGAACGCCTCGCTCACCGGCATCAACCCAAAAACAGGCAACCCCCTCATCGCCGATATCCGCAATGCCGCGAAAACGCCGGAAAATCCCGTCGAAGCCTCGGTCAAGGCCCTGATGGCGCGCGTTCCACCCCGTGACGCCCTGCTTTTCGTGCGCCACGTCAAGCCGTTCGACTGGTATGTCACCGGCGTCGTGTATACCGATGAAGCCAGCGCGCCCGGCAAGCGGCTTTCATTCCTGCTCATCGCGGCCATCCTCGCCGCCACGCTGTTCATCCTGCCTGTGGCGCTGCTCATGGTCACGCGGCTGACCTCGCCGCTGGCCAAACTCGGGGACTACGCCCGCAAGCTTCCCGAACAGGACTTCATGGAAGACGCGCGGCCAACGCCCCTGCTCTCCGCCCTCGCCGACGGCAAACACGGCGGGGAAATCGCCAGCCTCGCCAATTCGCTGATGTTCATGGATAAAACCCTCCGGTCACGGGTCCGCGAACTTATGGAGGCCACTTCCAGCCGCGAACGCCTCGAAGGCGAGCTCAGTGCCGCCACCGAAATCCAGATGGGGTTCCTGCCCAAACCCCTGCCCCCGGACGTGGCCGCCGGGCGGTTCTCATTGGCGGCGAGCCTCGTCCCGGCCCGGGAAGTCGGCGGCGACCTGTACGATTTCTTCATGCTCGACGACAGCCATCTGTGCTTCATCATCGGGGACGTGTCCGACAAGGGCGTGCCCGCCTCGCTGTTCATGAGCATGACCCTGACCCTTATCCGGTCACGCTCGGCCTCCCACCCCTCGCCGGAGCATCTCATGGCCGAGGTCAACGAAAACCTCGCCCGCGACAATGCCAAATGCATGTTCGTCACGCTGTTCATCGGCGTGCTCGACCTCGACACCGGGGAGCTGCTCTACGCCAACGGCGGGCATAACCCCCCGCTCCGGCTCGGCGACGGCGGCGTGGCATGGCTCAACGGCATCAGCGGACCCGTCGTCGGCGCGATGGAAGGGATGGACTATACCCTGCTCCGCACCGTGGTCCAGCCCGGCGAAACGCTCTTCCTCTACACCGACGGGGTGAATGAGGCCATGAACGCGGAAGGCGACGTCTATTCCAATGAAGCCATGTTCCGCGCCCTCGCCTCCTCGCCGTCCCGGGAACCGGCCAGCGTGCTCCGGCATATGCTCGACGACGTGGCCGTCCACGTCAGCGGCAATATCGCCTCGGACGATATGACCATCTTGTGCCTCCGTTACCTCGGGAAAAGAACACGTCCATCCTGAAACGGCCCCGCGCAACGCGGCCCCTTTTCATCCCAACGCCGCGCCGGACATGACGTTGTGCACTGAACCGGGGATGCCCGATGGCCTCCCCGGGAAGCCGCCGCTACGCTGCGGGGCCCGGGCGCATGCGGGCAACGGCATGAACATCAAGGGAACCGAAATCCCCTGTAACGGGCTATCGGCATAAACAAAAGGCCGGGGGACATTTCCCCGGCCTTTTGTCATGGGACAAGCGGCAGGCCGCCCTCCCTCCTCCGGCCCCCACCCCCAATGCAATCCAAGTTCAGGGCGGGGCCTTGGGGCGGCCCGCCGCCGGAGGGGTTCACGCGCCCGCCTCGGCAAAGGCGGCGAGTTCCTGATTGAGTTTGGGGGTAAGCAGATCGTCGGGGGCGGATTCCAGACGCTCACGGCACTTCTCGGCGGCCTTGTCGAGGATGGAAGGGCAGCCTTCCGCGAACCATGTATCGTAATTGTCCCAACAAGCCACATCCGGCAGCCATTGATCCGCGCAGGCGGCGAGCGTGGACTCGTGCATCAGGAAAGGTTCCGCGTGCGGCGTTTCGAGGAGCGCGCCCATGTCAAAGGCGGCTTCGCTGGTGTCGAGGCCGCGCATCATGCAGTCCACGCGCCGCAACATTTCCTCATCAATGATGTATTTCTCATAGGATACGGTCATCATCCCGTCGAGGATGCCGAGGCATTCGTTGATCATGTGCGTGCCGCCCATGAGGAGCTGGATATAATTCTGCATGGTTTCGTATCCGGCTTGGATGTCCGGTACTTTGGCGTCGGTATTGCCCGCCAAGGTACGGGTGGGCACATGATAGAGCGACTGGGCAAGCTGGAGCGCGGCGCGATCGATGAGATTGGAAACGGGCGATCCGGTGACGAACGCCCCGGAACGCATATCGGCGGCATAGGTGGCGGTGCCGTAGATGACCGGGACTCCGGGCTGTACGAGCTGCGCAAGGACAATGCCCGCAAGGAGTTCGGCGTTCTGGGCGACGAGCGCGCCGATGCCGCCGATGGGCGTGCTCACGCCCGTCATGGGCGCGGTGAGCACGGTGACGGGCTGATTGGCGCGGGCGTAGGCGATGATGGTATCGGCCGACTCCTGCGCATACTGAAGCGGCGAGAGGGCGCACACGGAAGCCGTAACGAAATAGTTGGAAGCGAGGTAGCCCTCGCCCATGACCATTTCGATCATCCTGAAAACCTTTTCGTTCTCTTCAATGGTCGCCACGGGCCACGACATGATCGGCTTGTCGGTATGCTTGAGGAGCTGATGGGTGACGAGCAAATGCTTGTTGGGGCCGTCCGCCTCATGGGGATCGACGGTGCATTGCCCGACGATGGCGTTGACCCGGCTGGTCTGCCCGAGCTTGTAGAAATTGATCACGTCCCGCATGGTCCCGTGACGGCGCCCGCCGTGGCGTTCCTGCACATACACCGGGCCGTGATCCTGCATGACGAACACGTCCGTCTGGCCTTCGCCCGTGTAAAGGCTCTTCCGGGGATCGCGGGCTCGCCACACGAAACCGGCCGGGCACAGCGAAAGGCAACGCTCCACGAGGGACGCCGGGAAGGTGACGCATGCCCCGTCCACTCTCGCGCCATGCGCCGCGAGGATATCCCGGGCGATCTCCGAATGGAACAGCACCCCCTTGGTTCGCAGGATGTCCAGCGTCAGGGCGTGGACACGTTCCAGCTGCTCATGGGTCAATACTTTAAATTCATTATTAAAATATGCCATATCAGGCTCCTTTTGCAGTATGGTGGCTCATGGGGCGGCTCCACGGCGGCGGATTCCTCCGCCCTTTCCGGGAAGGCGGCCCCGTTCCTTTTTCCGCCTATTCCGCTTCCTCTTGCTGCCTGTCGCGCTTCATCATCTTCCCAATGGAGATGGTGTAGGCGAACGTGACGAGGACAAAAGGCGTCGCCGCCGCGATGGCAAGGGACTTGATGGCCGCAAAGCCGCCCGTGACTTGGAAGAGGATGCCCGTGAGCCCGATGGTGCAGCCCCAGAAAACACGCATGGGCAGGCGGGGCGCATCGATGCCGTTGGTCGTCTGCTGGGCGATGAAGTGGGAAGCGGCATCGGCGGTGGTGATGGCGAACAGGCAGAAGCAGATAAAGGCGACGAAGCACAGCACCGAGCCGAGCGGGAATGAGCCGAGCAGGATATACAGGGCCTGCTCAGGGTTGTTCTGCACGGTCTCCCAAAGGGGCAGGAAGCCCTTGAGCTGCTCATAGCAGGAATTCGCCCCCCATACGGAGAACCACAGCAAGGTCATGAGCAGGGGCACGAGCACCGTGCCGCAGACAAATTCCCGCATGGAGCGGCCCCGCGAGATGCGGGCGATGAAGCCTCCCGTGAACGGCACATACGAAATATTCCACAGGATATAGAAAATGAACCACGAGCCCGACCATTCCCGGGGCTCGAAGTTCCCGGCATCCGTCCAGAGCAGGTTCTGGGGCAGGCGGAAAAGGAATTCGCCCGCGACCTGCATGAGCATGTTGATCACATAGGTAACCGGGGTCGCGCCAAGGACGAACACCGCGACGAGCAGGCCGAGGGTGATGTACCCGTTGGATTCGCTGAGATACCGCATGCCGCGCGCAAGGCCGGTCGACGTGCTGATGATGTAGGTGAGGATAAAACAGAACATGACGGTGAATTTGCCCACCGTGCCCAATTCGATGCCGAAGAGGATCAGGAACGCATAGCTGATGGAGGCCACCCCCAAGCCGATCATCATGGACACGCCGCCGATGGTGCCGATGGCGGCGAGCACGTCCACGGCCTTGCTGATCAGGGTGTCGTTGCAGCGTTCGCCGAGGAGGCCGTAGAGCCCGGTGGATGTCCGCAGCGGCTTGTTGTGGCGGTAGGCGGCGTATCCGATGGCCCAGCCGCCCACGGCGAACAGCGGCCAGCAAAACAGGCCCCAGTTCACTATGGAAAGGCGGATCGCTTCAGGAACGCCCCGGACGTCCCCGGCGTTCCCGGCATCCATGACCGTGGGGGCGGTGAAGAGGTGGTAGAGCGGCTCGGCCGCCCCGAAGATGACGAACCCGGTGCCGAGCGCCGCGCAAAACAGCATGGACACCCACGCGAAAAAGGAAAATTCGGGCTTGTCGTCCTTTGCGCCGAGCTTCACCGTCGCGAAGCGGCTGCTGCAAGCCATCCAAACGGAGAAAAAAATGGCGCTCGCCCCGGCGAGCAGGATGAGCCAGCTGAAATTGGAGAGGATGAAACGCTGGATGGAGCTGAAGGTCGCCCCGGCCCCGGCGGGATCGACGATGGCGAAAGTGATGATGCATACGTACAGGATAGCCACGGGCCAAAAAATCTTGCGATCATAATTACCAAGAATGCTGAACTTTTTTGGATCTTTAGCACTTTCCATAAACCTGTTCCTCATTTTTTGGGGGAGATGCGCGGAATTTCCTTGGACGGCGGGCGCTGGCAGGGTCATGTGCCGGATCGCTTGAAGCGATGCATGGAAACCTCCTTTGTGCGGCGTGAAAAGCCTTCCGCCCGGGACCGTCCGGAGGGCTTTATTTGTATTAATTATTTGATATTATTATTTATTATAGTATATTGCCCATGTCATATATGAGCGGGAGTATTTTATATATGCATGCGCGTTAAATATATCACTAGCCATTTTTTGGCAAGCGTTCCGCAGCTCGAAAAGACACATCTTCCTTTGTGAAACTCAATATTATACTTATATTTTATTATGATATAAAAAGATCTAAAAAGAACTTGCGTACGGGCATTTGTTGGGCTAGCATTGATTCATGGCTCATAGATATATTTTAAATATTAAAAATATATCTACTAACACAGTGTCTATACTAGTTTTTCATCCAATGGCCGCCTTCGGCACGGCCCTTTTCCCGGGCCGTTCGCGGGAGGCATAACGGTACGCAAGGAGGTCATATGGCACAGCGTTGGAAAAAGGCGGGCAGCCTCACCAGCGGGGGGATGAGCCTCAACGTCTTCACGCAGGACGAGATGGACGCCATCCACCGGGCTACCCTTGAAGTGCTGGAGCATACGGGGGTGCTTATCGGCTCACCCGAGGCCCGAGCGCTGCTTGTCGAGGCTGGGGCTTCCGTCGTCGACGAGGACATCGTCAGATTCCCGCAGTGGCTGGTTGCGGATGCCGTGGCGTGCGCACCCGAGACCCTGCTGCTTGCGGGGCGCACTCCGGACCGTGACGTGGTGCTCGACAGCACGCGCGTCATGTTCACGAACTTCGGCGAGGCGGTGTACCTCATCGATCCCGATACCGGCGAAGTCCGCAACACCACCAAAAAAGACGTCGAAGAGCTCACCCGCGTCGTGGACGCCCTCGACGTCATCCCGGTCTGCGAGCGCATGGCGGGGTCGCAGGACTACCCAGAGCAGGTGGCCGAGCTGCACAATTACGAAGCCCTGCTCATGAACACGACCAAGCATGTGTTTACGGGCGGCGGCAACGGCAGGCTCACGCAGTACATGATCGATATGGCGAAGGCCGCCGTGGGCGAAGAGAACTTCGAAGAGCGTTGCCCCGTGACTTTCAACACCTGCCCGATCAGCCCGCTCAAGCTGACGGAGGACGTGTGCGAAGTCATCATGACGGCCGTCCGGAACGGAGCCACGGTCAACGTGCTCTCAATGGGCATGGCGGGAGGTTCCACGCCGGTGAACCTCGCCGGGGCGCTGGTCGTGCACAACTGCGAGGCCCTCGCCGGGCTCGTGCTTGCGCAAACCACCCGCCGGGGCGCCAAGTTCATCTATGGGAGCTCCTCGACGGCTATGGACCTGCGCTACGGCGCGGCCGTGGTGGGCACGCCCGAACTGGCCGTGCTCAACGCCGGGGTCGCGGCGATGGCCCGCTATTACAAGCTGCCCTCTTGGGCAGCGGGTGGATAGGGGGACAGCAAATGCGAGGATGCCCAGAGCGGACATGAAAAGACGCTGACCGGACTGTTGCCGATGCTGGCAGGTGCCAACATCATTTACGGCCTCGGTATGCTGGAGATGGGGATGACCATCAGCTACAGCCAGCTCTTGATGGACGCCGAAATGGCCGAGATGATGCTTTTCAGCATGGACGGCATTGCTGTGAACGATGAAACGCTTTCCGTGGACGTGATCAAGGAGGTCGGTCCGCGCAGCGATTTCCTCGCGCACATGAATACCTATGAAAACATGCACATCCAGTCGAAGCCGAAACTCATCGACCGCCTTACCCGCGACCGCTGGAACGAAGCCGGAAAGCAGGACATGGAGGCCCGCGCGCTTGTTGCCGCGAAGAAGCTCCTTGCCGATTGGAAGCCCGAGGCATTGCCTGAAGAAGCCCGTGCCCGCGTCAGGGCCGTCATCAACGCCGCCGAACGGGACTATGGCGTGCCGGAGAGCGTGGCGTAACAGGCGAAACGCGCAGGAGGGAGGGCTGCTCCGTTCCGCCCAACCATTTCAAAAAGGTGAGGCAGTTCGCCCTCGGGTTGGCGAGACGCCCTCTTGAACTTCGGTAATGAAACAATACCCCGTGGGGCATATATGAAAAGGGGGAAGCCGCGGCTTCCCCCTTTCGTCCGTCATTTCCTCCAGAACTTCCACCAAGGGCATAACGGCAAGCCACCTCTGCTCTTTTGCAGAGATCGTCCGGACAGCACCTCCTGCATGCACCCCAATTCCAGGATCAACCTGTTTACGGCATGTTGTATTTCCCTGACCGAAGGGGAAACGCCTTCCCCATCCACGAGGATGCGCAATTCTTCAAACGCGTTGGCGGCGCGCAGCATCCCCTCCTCTATTTCCTCCCGGGAAAAGCTTTCTCCCCCTTGAAGGCGGGCCTCCAGCCAGCGCATCAGGATGTCGTTGCCCAGAGCCAGGCACAACCGGGGAATCATTTCCAAACTGGGCATATATGTGTCGTTTATATTGAAGTAACGCTTGGTGACTGAATGCGATACGCCTAGACGCTCCGCGATCTCGCTCCTTGTCAAGCCGCTTTCTTCTTTGGCGAGGCGAAGTGCAGCCTTGCCCGTCATCATCCCCAAATCCGTCATGCCGTTTTCCTCCCAGCAAGTGAATGAAATGGATTGCCTCTTCCTTCAGGCTCAACCAGGTCCATTCTTCCTTATACATTGGGAGTATTCTCTTTTACACATCGTATTATAGCTTGTCTCGTTAATATCTTTTATATGCGTTAGTTATCAACTCTGTAACAGCTATCGGAAACGATGTTTCCATCATTATAGATTTTTGAATATATGTCAGGATATCTTCTCTCTGAAAGAAAGATACCATGACAAGAATACGGTATGACAATAGTATAGGCGACTCCCAATGCTCTTATAGGAGGAACTATGGGCATCCCACAAAAAAGCCTCATGATTGGCGCCTGCGAAATCGCCTGTCACTACCCGGAACTCTCGCTTAACGACGCGGCGGGAGATGCGCTCCAACTGGCTGAAAAGATCGAACGCTACGATATTGAAGGAATGAGGAAGGAAGAGATAGTCTTTATCGCTGCTTGCCGTTTTGTCAGTGCAGATAAAGATCTCACTCCTCAGGTCGCCATAGAGAAAGCTTTACGATTATGGGATATCATTGAAGCATGAAGGGGAAGCCCTGTTCAAAAACGGTAAACCGATGGGCCTCGATCGTTCATCGCAGTAAAGTGCGGCAAAAGATGTGATCGGGCCGTGAACCAGAAAAAGAAAAGAGAGGCCCTGTCAAAGTAAACGATTGATATTTTATTTCATAAAATTTCATATAGATACTAACAGCAACTTCCTTTGACGCGGCGCTTTTCAATAAAAACATATTAAAATTCAACATACTATGGATGCGCATCGTTCAAAGGCTATGGCAGAGCCAAAAAATAAAAAACATCCCTCCCGACGAGAGTCGGGAGGGATGTTTTTCGAGGTATCAGGCCAAGCCTTCCAGCCGGCACATCGTGCCGCTGACGGATGCTGCTTTCAAATCGTCATGCCTTCAAAACGATCTTCATGCCCCCTCAGGCCGTCCGTATCATACGTTACTTGTGTCCTCTCGAAAGGTTGCGGGACACCACCATGAGGGCGGCGAGCATGACGAGCACCAACGCCGTGCCCATGAGCAGGGCGTAGTCTTCCATCTGCAGGATCGTATACAGCAACGTGTACAGGGCCACGAGCAATAGGCCTATCCCAGCGCCTTCCTTGATGTTCCGCAGGGCGAAACCGACATAGCACGACACCATCAGCGCGATGCATCCCGATGCCGAGAGGTAGGATGTCAGGAAGGGCAAATGCTCGGATAACGACAGCAGGACCAGATAGAACACCACCATCGACAATCCCACGATGCCGTACTGCACCGGATGCAGCCGCGCCCCGAGCCCCATCTCAAACACGATGAACGCAAGGAACGTCAGCCCGATAAACAACGCACCGTACTTCACCGAGCGTTCCACCAGCTTGTAGTGCGTGCCGGTTTGGTACAGATCCACGCCGACGGCAAACTCCGTAAAATTCCTCGGCCACGTGTGCAGGGTCCCAAGGTTCGGATACGACCGCGCCAGCGACGGCACGCTCCACACCGCGGAAAAGCCCGAGTCAGAAGTTTCGTAGGAAGCGGGAAGCACCTGCCCCTGAAAACTCGGATGCGGCCACGGCGAGCGCACCTTGATGTCCGTGGTTTCACCCGCCGTCGCAAACCGGATGCCGCCGCTGCCGCTCATGACCAGCCGCTGCGAGAAGTCAAACGGCCCCTGCCCCGCATCAAGGGCGACAGGGACACGGAAACCGGAAGCAAGGCCCTCGAACGGCTGCGTCCCCGGTTCAGCGTTGTGGGGGGTACCGGCCCAAACGAACGGGCCCGCCTCGCGTAGCGCGCTCGGATGGCTCAGGCCCGTGATCACGAAGGCTCGGGCATAATCCACCTCGACCAGCGCGGGGACGATGCGGGTCAGCGCCTCCTTGGACGGCAATGCGAATTGCCCGGAAATGCCGATCTCGGACGTATACACCAACGCCCGGTAAATCCCTCTCCGGCGGGATTCGGGATCGAGCGAGGCGTCAAAGGACAGGCGCGACGGCAGGATGACGAAATAGCCCGCCTCCAGCCTCGTTTCACGCACCAGCCTGTCCTCGCCGCCCTTAACGGGCACGACGCGTTCCCGCTCCACACGTTCCGTGTACGGGACCAGCAGGTACGGGCCGGAAAGCTGCTGCAGCCCGCCCCATGTCCGGCTGATGTCCGCCACCACTTCACGATACAGCGAAGACCGTTCCCGCACGAGGCTTTCCACCATCATGAGCGGGATCAGGAGCAGCAGCGCGACGCCCGCCACGACGCCGCAGCGGAGCATCATCGAATCCTTCAGCTGATCCTGCAAGGCTGCCTTGTCCGTCTTGTGCGGCGCATCCACGGCGTCCTCCACGGGGATTTGAGGTTCTTTGGGATTTTCAACAGGCACACCCGGTTCGCCGGATGGTTCGAATGTGAAGGTCCTTCCGTCCGTCAAGGGTTCCGGTTGCGCCGCCTCCCTGCCAGCAGGGCCCGGGAGAGCAACGGCCTCCTTCTCGATGGCCGGGCCGGCGCATCCTGAGGTTTGCCGCGACCGGCGCATAAGCCATTTGACGATGCTCACGAAGCCGACGCACAACGGGAGCACAAGCAGCACGAGTACAAGCAGGCCGAACAGCATCACTTCAAGCATCATTTCTTTCCTGTGGATACGACTGGTCTTGATCAACCGGAGGGGCGCACCGCAGAAAAGGGGCGCGGTGGTCTCCGTCGCCAGTGTGCACGCAACAGGCATCCACCGCAAGCCTTGCCCCATGCTTTCCGGCGGCAAGACACGTCTTTCCAGAAACTCGCGGAAGGCCCTATCCGCAGCCAAGTCCTTCCTTGTGAGGGGCGCGCCCCAAAAGCTGGGACTTCCCGAGGGCGGCAAGGATGCCTGCCACCATTCTCCCAAGTATATGAAAAGAGAGCGAAGAGGCCTCTTCTGAGGAAAGGCCGCGCATGGCCCCGGCGGAAGGGAAAGGAGCGCCGCCGTACAATCCCGCCCTCCCCCTTTCCCGGGCTCTCCCCACACCAATGAGGAGGGCCGCCCTCCGTGCCCAAGGGTATATCGTAGGCACGGGATAGCCGCGCTGCTGAAAAGCGCCCCGGAAATGCCGTAGCTCCCACACGATCTTCCGCGCCATACAAAAAACCCTCCCGAAATCTCAGGAGGGCTTTATTTAATCCATAGCCGGATGGAGCACTACGCGGCCTTCCGCCAGTGAGCGGGGCACGTCGATGATGCGCTGGTTGCGCGATCCCCGGAACCGGATGATCAGGGATTTCTCCTCCAGTATGAAGGGCCCGTCCACGAGGATGTCCAACTGGCGCAGCAGCGGCATATGGCGGCTGTCCGCGAGCAGATCCTCATATACATATCCGGTGTAGCTCGTCAGGTTGTATCCGGCGGCGCGCAGGCGTTCCGCCAGCGGCGCGAGCTTTTCGCTTTGCACGAACGGTTCCCCGCCGCTGAACGTCACCCCGCGCACAATGGGGTTTTTCCGCACATCCTCAAACACCCAGTCCGGCGAAACCATGCGCCCGCCGTCGAAAGGATGCGTCGCCGGGTTGTGGCAACCCTTGCAATGGTGCGGGCAGCCTTGCGTAAACAGCACGTAGCGCAGGCCCGGGCCGTCCACGATGGACTCCTCGACAATGCCGGATATGCGTATTTCGTCGCTCATACCAAAACCTCTGTTCGGAGTAGCCTGCCGCACTTCCCCGGTTTTCCGGGGGCCCCGTCAGCCCCGGCGCAGCGGAATTTCCCTGCGATCCATGAAAGGGGGTGCGCAAAACAGCCTGTCTCCCTTTTCGGGACGCAGGCTGTTCGCTTTCAGGAGAAAGCCTCCCCGTACCCCGGGGAGAGGTGGGAAGCGCAGCACTCCCCAAACGCATGACCCTAGTTGCCGCAGCAACCGATCTTGCAGTGCTTCACGCGATCTTCGACTTCGGCGCGCTTGGCGTTGTTGAAACGATCCACAGTGCCGACGAGGTACCCGGTGATGCGACGGATACGTTCAAACTTCACGCCTTCGCCAACCAAAATTTTCTTGCTTGCGGTGTTCATCGAATGGTTCTCCGATACTGGGTTTAACAATGAAAGGGTATATCGAAAATGCGGTTCCCGCACTTTACTTGCCGGGCCTGTCCGCGGGAGGCCCCGTGCGCTCTCCGGCGTTCCACCGGAACGCTCCTTGCGCGCCTCCCTTCCGGCCGAAGCCCCGGGAAAGGAGGATTGGGAAAGAGGGAAGGGAGGCCCTTCCCCAAATCATTTCAACTAGATGACCATATTAGGCATTTTATCCTGCGCTTCGAGGCGTTCTTCGTCGGAGCGGGGGTCACGGACATAGCCCTTGATCCTGCGCAATACTTCGATATCGACGCCTTCGCCGTCGTGCCGCCCGCAGCGGGGGCAGACGTCGCCGATGATGCCCGTGTAGCCGCACAGGGGGTCACGATCCACCGGGTGGTTGATGGACCCGTAGCCGACGCCCATGTCCTTCATCGCCCGGATGAGATCCTCGAACGCCTCAAGGTTGTTCACCGGATCGCCGTCCACTTCCACATAGGTGATGTGCCCGCCGTTGGTCATCGCGTGATACGGCGCTTCCAAACGGATCTTGTTGTACGCGCTGATGCCGTAATAGACCGGGATATGGAACGAGTTGGTGTAGTATTCCTTATCCGTAATGCCTTCAATGGAGCCGAAACGCTTGTTGTCGAGACGCACGAACTTGCCGGAAAGGCCTTCGGCGGGAGTGGCGATCACCGAGAAGTTGAGCTTCGTTTCGGCGGCCTTTTTGTCCGCCTTCTCGCGGATGAAGCCCACGATCTTGAGGCCGAGCTCCTGCGCCTCCTCGGATTCGCCATGGTGCTTGCCGATGAGCGCCTTGAGGCATTCCGCAAGGCCGATGAAGCCCACGGTCAGGGTGCCGTGCTTGAGTACTTCGCCCACTTCGTCGTCCGGGCCGAGGGTATCCGAATCGATCCAGATGCCCTGCCCCATTAGGAAGGGATAGTTCTTGCACTTCTTGCCGGACTGGATTTCGAGGCGCTCAAGAAGCTGCTCGAAAACCAGATCCAGCATCTTGTCCAGCTCAGAGAAGAACGCGTCGATGTCGTGGTCGGCGAGGATGCCGAGACGCGGCAAGTTGATGGACGTAAAACTCAGGTTGCCGCGCCCGCTGACGATCTCGCGGCTCGGATCGTTCATGTTGGCCATGACGCGCGTGCGGCAGCCCATGTAGGCGATTTCCGTTTCAGGATGGCCGGGCTTGTAGTAGGCTAGATTGAACGGCGCGTCGATAAAGGAGAAGTTCGGGAAAAGACGCTTGGCGGACACGCGGCAGGCGAGCTTGAACAGATCGTAGTTGGGTTCGCCTTCCCGGAAGTTGATTCCTTCCTTCACCTTGAAGATATGGATGGGGAAGATGGGCGTCTCGCCATTGCCGAGGCCCGCTTCGGTGGCCAGCAGCACGTTGCGGATGACCATGCGGCCTTCTGGGGAGGTGTCGGTCCCGTAGTTGATGGAGCTGAAGGGGATCTGCGCACCGGCGCGGGAGTGCATGGTGTTGAGGTTGTGCACCAGCGCTTCCATCGCCTGATACGTGGCCTTCTCGGTGTACTCGAGGGCCTTCTTGACGGCGAAGTCGATGTTCAGGGCGGGGGCGCGCTTGGCAAGGATCTCCCGGACGAAGGCAAGGCCCTTTTCATCGAGGATGGATTCGTTTTCCTCAATGTAGGCGCGCAGCTCGGCCTTTACATCATCCTTGCTCTCCATATTGTAGAGATCAAGGATCAGGCACAGTTCCTTGATGAAGGTCTTGGCGACGCCGGGAGCGAGGCCGTATTCGAAATTGGGGATGCTCTGTCCGCCGTGCTGGTCGTTCTGGTTGGCCTGGATGGCGATGCAGGCGAGGGCGCTGTAGCTACGGATATCATTGGGCTCGCGCAGGAAACCGTGGCCCGTGCCGAAGCCGCCCTTGAAAAGTTTTTTGATATCGATCTGGCAGCAGGTAGTGGTCAGGGTCAAAAAATCGAGGTCGTGGATGTGGATGTCGCCGTTCTTGTGCGCGAGGCTGTGCTTCGGGTTGAGAATGTACATCTCATAGAACTGCTTGGAGCTTTCGCTACCGTAGCGCAGCATCATGCCCATAGCAGTGTCGCCGTCGATGTTGGCGTTCTCACGCTTGAGGTCGTTATCCTTCGCGTCCTTGAAGGTGAGATCGCGGATGGTGGTCATGAGCCGGGTATTCATTTCCCGGATCTTGGTGCGCTGGTGGCGATACAGGATATACGCCTTGGCGGTGCGGGCGTGGCCGCTCTTGATAAGGGTTTTTTCTACCAGATCCTGCACCTGTTCCACATCGGGGATAGCTTCCTCGAATTGTTCATTGAGACGTTCCAGCACTTCGGCGGCTATCTTGAGCGAAAGGACATAATCCTTCCCGCCCTGGCTGCTGGCGGCACGAAAAATCGCCTGGGCGATCTTGTTCACGTCAAAAGGAACAATGCGTGCGTCACGTTTTCTGATAGAACTAACCATTCGTCATCTCACTCGCTTCAAGAAAAAGGCTGTTTTTACTTCACAACACTACGAACTTGTTACCGAAAAGAAACTCTTTGATACACGCAGCATAACCTATCCGGAGACCCGGGGCTAGTGCCTTACACATTTTCCCGACAAGTTCTTTTTCGAACCACCCGCCGTCCGGTTGCCCGCAAGGCCGGCATCGGGACGCACAAAAGGACACCGCAGGGCAACGAAGCTCGTTGCCCTTCCGTCGAACCGGGGAGACCCACTATCAAAGCTTTCTGAATATCCGAGGGCTGATATGCTCGCCCCGATACCGGGGGCATACGGCAGCGCACCCTCGCTTGTCCGGGGGGATGTCTCTCTGCGTGAAGAAGATGTAAACGCAAACCGGAAGAGGATCAACACCCCTGTACATGTCCAAATGGAAGCTCTCTCCTCAAAAGCCCCGAGAAACAAGGCTTCCATCGTCCTGAAAAATTTTTCAGCTTTTTTTATACTCCGGCGAGTCATATCGGGGCCGTTCTGTCAACCGCCAATTTGCAACTAGTTACGCATAACATACGATAGGTATTGATTTATTTTTTTCTAGAAATATCAAAACATCCCGTTTCATTGCCGTTCCCGGCGGCCTATACGGAACGCCCTGAAGAAGTAACAATTCCTATTCACAGAAAATATGCCCAAAGAGCGCCACCCCGGGATCGCTCGGAAGGGGATGCCCTCCTCAAAGCGGGCCTCCCCGCCGCAGGCATCACTCAAACCGGGGACTCCTTCCGAGGGAAAACCCGAAAGCCTCTCCCGCATGACGGCGGCACGCGGGCACCCTGTTGACTGGCAGCGGGAGATCCCGGTACAAAACGAAAAGGCGGCTTCAGGGAAACCGTGCGGATCCCCCTGTCCGGCAGTTGTTGCCCTTCCCCCTGTCACGGCTCCCTGCCCAGCTTTCCCGAAGCAAAACCCGCGCCGCCATTCCGAATGGAAAGGGCATCCCATCCCGTCCACCGCCCTGTCCGGCTGCGCAGGGCCCAAAGCCCTTTCGGAACGGGCCGCGCACCTTCCGTGCGGGCAGACGCCGCAAGACGGGCCGAAAAGCCCCACGGTTCGCCAAACGGCCCACGGCTGCGAAGAAAAGCACGCACGGCAAACCCCTCGTCAGGCTGGAAAGGGCCTCATCCTTTGGGATGGCGGCCTTACCGGGCACGGCGGCGGAGTGCCCTTGCGGCACCATGAGAACCCGAGGAACCGGGCTCAAGACGCCGCTCAAAAAAGCGTTGAACCCAAAACGGTTAGCCATCCCGCGTCATCAACCTGAACGGCGCACAGCCGTTTCCCTACCCCATACGGCCTTCCTGCAAAGCCCGCATGCCCACGGCAACGTGGCGGCCCCAAAACCGCCTGAAACGCAAAGCAAGATTGGCTGGGCCAGCCGATAACGGCGTCGTACGCCGCTATGCGGAAAAGCCGGGCTTTCCACGTCCAACGCCCGCCGGAAGCGACGGCGGCAAACCCAGCGCGTACACCACGCGCCCTTTTGAGGATACGTTGTATGACGACAAACGGATTGACGAAAGCAGATGATTCCGCTCGCCCGTAGCAAAGGCCGCTGCGCGACGAGCTGACGATTGAAGCGGCGGCCTTTGCTCATCCTCACATGGAAATTCATGCAAGGAGTGGGCAAGGCAGTGAGCTATACCAACGCCGACCGGGTACTCCCGCGCGACCTGCTGGACGCGATCCAGCAATACGCGGACGGGGTGTACCTGTATATTCCGCGCAAGGCGGAACGGAAACGGGCTTGGGGCGAGGCCACGGACTCCCGCGGGGAGCGGCTCGCCCGGAACAGGGAACTGTACGAGAAGCATCTCGGCGGGGCCCCTGTGCAGAAACTGGCGGAAGAATATTACCTCTCCGCCAAGACCGTCTACAAAATCCTCGCCGCCATGCGGCAGGGATAACGAACGGCGTCACAGGACTTCATGCCTGTGGCGCTTTTTCGTTTGAGAAACAACAAGGAGAACCACAAAAGCGCCTGTTTCCCGTATAAGGTCGGAATACTTTTTACACAGGAGTTTTCCACATGCCTTCAACCTCAACGTTGACCAGCCCGCTGTTCAGCCGCGACTTCCTCCTTGCCAACATGATGGGCCCCAACTGCGTGCGGCTTGCCGAAGAACTGACCGCAACCATGCAGCTTTCTTCCGGCATGCGCGTGCTCGACTTGGGATGCGGCACGGGGCTGAGCTCCATATTCCTCGCGCGGGCATTCGGCGTGCGGGTTTTTGCCGCGGACCTGTGGATAAGCCCTTCCGACAACCTTGCGCGGTTCCGCGACTTCGGGCTTGAAGACGCCATCATCCCGATCCGGGCCGAAGGGCATGCCCTGCCCTTTGCCGAGGGCTCTTTCGACGCCGTGATCTGCATCGGCGCCTACCACTCCTTCGGCTGCGACCCCGGGTACCTCGACGAGCATATCGCCCCGCTCGTCAAGCCGGGGGGATGCATCGCCGTCGCCGTCCCGGGCCTCCGGCACGAATTCACGGACGGCATCCCCGCCGAGCTCCGCCCTTACTTGGAGGAGGATATGGGCTTCCACTCCGCCGGATGGTGGGCCGAGCTCTGGAAAGGTTCCACCCGCGCCGCCGTGCGGGACGCCTTCTCCCTCCGCAGCCACAAGGCCGCATGGGAAGACTGGCTCCAATGCGACAACCCCTATGCGCAGCGCGATGTCGGCATGATGGAGAAGGCCGGATGGCGCTACTTCGACTCAGTCGGCATCATCGCCACCGTGTCCCCTGCGGCCTGTTCGGAACCGTACCTTCTATTATAAGGTAGAGGCCCCCTTAAAAGCCGCCGCCCCTGCGGCGGGGCAACCCCATCCATGAGGCCCCGATACGGTGCCGCCGTCGCAGAAACGGAAAATGAGGCCATTGCCGGAACATTCCGGCATAGCCTGAAGGGAAACGGCCTTTCGCCGAGTCCTCACAGGCCCGGCCAGCATCCGTCCATCTCATTTCGGACGGCAATCGGGATGGGGAAAACAAAGCCGGGCATCCCGCCGCAACCCGCAGCCATCCCCTTGCCGGAGGGCTCCCCCGGCAAGGGAGATTTTCCAAAACACCCGGTGCACCGCGATATCAATATCCCGGATGCCATCTCCAGAACTGGAACGCTCTCAAAAAAAGCAGCATGATCACTATCCGGGGAAAAGAGACGGGGGCATGGCGGCGATTCCTGATGATATTCATCCGCCGGAACGCCAAATGGAAACAGTCTCATTGACAACCGATGCATGGCTGCTTATAGGTAAGAAAACATTCGGTGCCCCGCCCCTTTGGGGGTACCCGTCATTTCTTGAGAAACGCGCCTCGCGCACCTCTCCCCAGCCCGACATCATCAGGACTGATCCACCGTAGATAAGGCCCTGCACCCCACGTGCAGAGGCCTCTTTTGTTTTTCCTCCTACCGTTAAGGAGCCCTGACATGGCGGACATCATTCTCAACAAGCCGGAAGCAGGCACTCAGGCCGTCATCGAAGCGGCCCGGGACAGCCGCATAGAACTCAATTTTCCTACTGATCAGGCAACGCTGGAACGTTCCGGCAATGACCTCATTTTCCGTTTCGACGACGGCAGCACCGTTGTCCTGCGTGATTTCTATACGGCCTATACCAAGGATACCATGCCCGACTTCGTGATCGAAGGCACTCCGATCGCGGGCGAGCAGTTCTTCACGGCTCTGAACGAACCCGACCTCATGCCTGCCGCCGGTCCGGCGGCGAACGCCGCCAACGCGGACGGCGGGCGCTTCCGCGAGTATGCCGACGACGCCCTCATCAATGGCGTAAACCGTCTTGACGGGCTTGATCTCAGCAGCAACCGCGCCTTCTTCCCCGAACGCGATCCGTGGGGCGGCCTGCGCGGCGACGATACCCCCAATCTCGCGCCGACCCTCAGCGTCAGCGGCTCGCTCGGCGTCATCGAATCCGGCGTGTTCCCCGGCGGCAATGAAGTCTACGGGGGCATCCCCTCCATGTCAGGCAACGCCATCGGCGCGGACGCCAACGGCGACACGCTTTCCTTTGGCTTCATCGACGCGGGCGGGGCGCAGGTGACCCGCATCGCCACGCCCTACGGCGTGATGGAGATGGCCCCGGATGGGACCTACACTTACACCATCGACAACGCGGATCCCGACACCAACGGCCTCGCCCTTGGCGAAACCCGTACCGAAACCTTCACCGTCTACGTAAGCGACGGACGCGGCGGCCTCGCCACGCAGGAAATCACCGTCACCATCACCGGGACCAACGACATTCCGGTGATCGATGCCGATCAGA
>USCL01000020.1 GCA_900553145.1 uncultured Desulfovibrio sp. | reverse complement strand
GAATAGCACGCTGCGACTCCTTACAAACGAAATTGGAGCATGAGAAAACAGAAGACGGTAGGGGAAGAAGCCTCCTTGCATTTATGCCACGGAAGGGCAGGTTAAAAGCCTTGGAATGGGAATTGGGAATCGGAGCATGAGAAAAACGGAAGAGGGTAGGGGAAGGAGCCTCCTTGAAGAAGAGCAAGATCCCTCCCCTACATTCTCATCCGTTCTCATATGGGAAACCGCACATCAGGGAATTGCCCCTGCGCCCTCATTATGCTAGGAATTTGAAAAGTACAGGGTCTCTTCCCTGACGTTCGTTTTGGAGGTTTCCTATGCTGAAAATCAAACATGTAGCCGTATGCATGCTCGCTCTTGCCATGCTTTCGGCTGGCTGCACCAACTACAGCGGCAATACCTATTCCGGCAGTCAGGTGCGCAGCGCTCAAACGGTGCAGTACGGCACGGTGGTTTCCGTGCAGCCCGTTACGCTTGAGGAAGATCGTCCCGCCGTCCTTGGGACAGTGGGAGGAGGCGTCGTTGGCGGCGTGCTCGGCAATATGGTCGGCGGAGGCCGCGGGCGGACGTTGGCGACCATCGCGGGCGCCGCTCTTGGCGCGGCCGGCGGCTATGCAGGCGAGAAGGCGCTGACCAAGCAGAATGGCCTTGAAATTACGGTCGAACTGGAAAACGGACAGCAGTTGTCCATTGTACAGGCCGCCGATCAGCAGTTCTCTCCGGGGGAACGTGTCCGTGTGTTGCGCGGAAGCGACGGCTCGGCGCGTGTGACCCGTTAGCCTTTCAGAGGAACGCCGTATTGCGGCATCGTATAATCCGTCGTGCGCCGGCATGACGAACAACCAAGGAGCATCCATGCTGGATCCGAAACAGTGTGTTCTTTTCAGCGGCGGGGCCGCCGGAACCGAGCAGTTTTTCGGCGCGCAGGCCGAGGCTTGGGGCATTGAAGAAGTGAATTACAGTTTCGACGGGCATCAGATCGAACGGAAGCGCGGCGTGCGTGTCCTTACTTCCGAAGAGCTGGCCCTGAAAGACGTGAGCTTGACCTATGTTTCCCGCCTCATGGGCCGGGAATTCACCAAGGCCCCCCTGTTCCGCAAGGTTTTGCAGTCCATTTGCTGGCAGGTCAGCAGCGGTCAGGAAGTCGTGGTCGTAGGCAACATCCAGCCGGATCAGACCGTCAAGGGCGGCACCGGCTGGGGCGCCGAATTCGCCAAGATCTGCAACAAGCCCCTCCTCGTGTTCGATCAGGATCAGGACGGCTGGTACCGCTGGCTGAACGACGCTTGGGTCAAGGTGGAAGAGCCCGTCATCGAGCATACGCACTTTACCGCCACCGGAACCCGGTTTATGGAAGCCAACGGACGCAAGGCCATTTCGGATCTGTTTGCCCGCTCGTTCAATCGTTAGGCGCAGACGTTTTTTGCCGTATCGGACAGCCATCCTGTTTTGCAGGGTGGCTGTCTTTGTGAAGGTGGGTTATGCCGTTGTTTGCCGTTCCGTCCGCACGGAACAATTCGCTCGGAGTGTTGGCGGGGTTCAGTGCCTTTCTTATTTGGGGCTTTCTGGTCGTCTTCTGGCATATGCTGGATGCCGTGGCCCCGTTCGAAATCCTGTGTTACCGCATCATTTTTTCATTTGTAAGCCTGCTTCCGGTCGTCATGCTGACAAAACGCTGGCCGGAGGTCGTCAGCGCTTTTCGCAACCGCCGGGTGGCGCTGACCATGTTCGCCAGTTCTTGCGTGGTGGGGCTGAACTGGTTTCTCTACATATGGGCCATCAGTACCGGGCAGATCCTTGAAACGAGCCTCGGCTACTACACCAACCCGCTGATGAACGTGCTGTTCGGCTTCGTATTCTTGCGGGAAAGGCCGTCGCGCCTTCAGAGCATGGCGATCGCGCTGGCCTGCATCGGCGTCCTGCTGAGCTTCTGGGGCCACAACCAATTTCCGTGGCTGGCCCTGTCGCTGGCTTTCACTTTTGCACTGTACGGCTTTATCCGGAAAACGGTTTCCGTCGAGGCCCTTCCGGGGCTGTTCATCGAGACGATTGTGCTGGCGCCGTTTTCGCTCGGCTGGGTGCTGTGGCTCTACTGGAACGGCGAAGGCTTCCTTTGCCACCCCATGCTGCGGGAAGGCTTCCTGCTGTTCCTTGCGGGCCCGGTCACGTCCGCGCCGCTGGTCATGTTCGCCTATGCGGCACGGCATATGCGCCTGATGACGCTCGGCCTGTTGCAGTACATCTCCCCGACCTGCACGTTCTTTCTCGGCATATTCATGTTTGGGGAAACATTGCATCCGAACACATTGGTTACTTTTGTTTTTATCTGGCTGGCCTTGCTGCTGTACACGTTTGAAAGCTGGCGGCAGACACGGCATTTGCCGCGCTGAGGTAACCGGGAAGACGAGGGGATGGCTCCTCGTCTTTTTCTTTGGGTGCAGCGTCGGATGCATGAAGGCGGATCCGCCCCGCCCATAGGGGGCTCGCGCATGGGGGAAATCCCGATGGGGGATGCCCCGTGTTTGCGGATGCCTATGAAAAATCCTCGGCCAAGCTGAGGATTTTTTGTTGGAAAAAGGAGGAGGGCAGTTATGAAAAAAGCCCCGGCAAGCGGGGCAATAGATCGGCGGTGTGTTCCACGGTAGTTCTTTGGGTTGAGGAGGCATTGACGGGGAGTGGATTAGTGGGCCCGCTTGAGCTCATAGCCGAACTGTTCGGCCATATGCTCAAGCGGCTGGATATTCCCGGTGACCCGCATGATGTCGACGAGGGTTTCCGCGCCGAGTTTGGCGCCGTCGTCGAAGGGGTTCACTTCGCGCAGCAGGGTGGAATACGGTTTGCCCACGGCGGCGGCAATATTTTTGGCACCAAGGCCGCTTTCCAAGACAAGATCATGAACGGCAGAAATAAGAGTGGCAGACATAAGAGTTCTCCTTTGGTTGCGTATTCAAACAACACCACCTGTTGTTAGCTATACCTGATTCTCATCGGAAGACAAGGGCGTTAGATTCTTTTTTGAGTGCGCTTCGTGACTTTTTTCTCCAATAGAGAGGGAATAAGCAGTGTTATATTTGTTATCTTACTAAAATAACTGTTTAAATAAAAATAACCCATCGAAAAGTATTTTTGACGATTGCCAAAAATCTTTTCGATGGGTTGAAAAGAAATTTTTCCAGCTGGTTTTGATTTGTGAATTATAGTGCGTTCTGATTGGTCAGGGCATACAGGTACCGATGGGTACGGGACGCCGTATACGCGTACTGCCCGGCAACGCGCCATTCCTGTGCGGCCTGTCCCCAATCCGGGGATTCTTGGAGGCGTTCACGCAAAAGCAGCACGACTACGCCATTGGGGTTCAGGTTGCCCTTGACGAGATCCAGAACGCCGGGCCACGGCATGAATGCCCGGCTGACCACAAGATCGGCTGTCCGTGGGGGCGGCCCGGCCATAAAGGCTTCAGCGCGGCCCCGGAAGACATGGGTTCCGGGCAGGGGGTATTTGGCCAGTACGGTGGAGAGGAACAGGGCACGTTTTTCCCGGGCTTCGACCATCCAGTAGTCGCCTTCTTGCCAGACCATGCGCAGGGGGAGCCCGGGGAGCCCCGCGCCCGAGCCGAGGTCCCAGCAGGACGGCGCGTCCGCGAGGCCGACGCCCTCGCGCAGGAACCGGTCCAGATGCAGGCTGTCCACCACCAGCGTCCCAAACGTTTCTTCCGCCGTCCGGGTGCCGACAAGGTTCATGACCCTGTTCCATTGCATGAGCAGATCGAGATACCCGGCGAGCGGGCGCAGCGTGCCTTCGGCAAGATCGAACCCGGCACGTTTGGCCCAGTCCTGAAGGTCATGGGGGGACACGGATGATGGACGCATGGCGACTCCTTGATGCTGTGGGAATGAGAGGCGGTTATACCCGTAAGGCGGCTTTTCGTACAGCCTTTCAGCGCCGCTTCCGGGGCGGGTAGGCGCGTTTGGAGGACGGTTTCCGGGGTTCTTTTCTTTTCGGTTTGGAGGCTTCCGGGAGAGGCGTGCGCGCGGGGATTTCGGCGCGGGCTTGACGCCGTCGAAACCGGAAAAGACGGGATAGATCATCGTCACCACGGCAAGTTGCTGGCCAGCAGGTTGAAGACGGCCTGTGTCAGCCCTTCGACGTTCCACGCATACGCGAGGGACACCGCGCGGAGCAGCCCGCACACGGCTGGCCTGAAGGCCGCGCCGGAGAGTGGGATACGGGCGCATGCACGGTGCGGAGGGGCGCCCGCCCCGGGGAACGGATACTTGGGAACACGGTGGACGGGAACAGGGCGCGTTTTTTCCGTGTTTCCGCAGGCCAGTAGCCACCCTCCCCTCAGAGCCCCACAGGGGACGTGCCGCGTCTGAGTCGAGGTCCCCTACGAAATGACATAGAGGTAAAGATCCAACGGAGAAAAGAGACAGGCGGAGGAAGGCGTAGTGGTGCTGACCACCAAGGCCCTCGCAGATTGGTATTTCGGCATTGCGCGCTCCTGCCGGACGAGAGTTTCTTTTTCGGAAAGGCAAGAAGTATCAGGTAGTGCGCCGCCGTTTTTTGTCCGCTTTGGCTTTTTGCCTCTTGAGCTGCTTTTTTTGTTTTTTCAGATGCCACCTGCGCCTTTCTTCAGGGGATATGGCTATGGGGAGAAAGAACATCGGATAGAAGACGGCCAATGCGAAGGACAGCGGAAAAAGCGTTCCGAAAAGGTCACGGGCTACATCCCCTTTGGAGTGGAACCACAGAAAGAAGCTGACGGTTCCGAGCACTGTCAGCAGCAGGCGGTCCCAGAAAGGCGAAGAGGTGAAAATGATCCTTGTCTTGGGAGGTGGCTGCCCGGCGGAGGAAGGCTCCGGCTGGCTGCCGGAGAGAGGAGCTTCCAGATCGCGTTTGCCCGTATAGTTTGTAAACTTGACTATGACAAGAAGCAGATACAGGAGGATAAAGAATGTGGGAATGAGCTGCGCCGGGTGCCCTTTGGTGACGCGATAGGCGGCCCACCAGATACAGAAACATATGTAAATCCCCCCTAGGATCAGGCCGGATATCGACCAGTAAGGAGTGGGATCTTTATCGGGTGGGGATGGTTTTCTACCCATGCGCGGCTCCTTGGTGCGGGGCTGTCCCGTAGTACGGCGTTATCCGGTGCCGGTTCGGGAGGACTTCCCCCGATTCTTGAGCTCAGTCGGAAGGGAGCCTCCTTGGACGTTTTGGAGCGGATTGGCTTTGAACCTTTTCATATCCTTTTTGTTTTCGGCTCCCCAGAGGGCCGGGGGAATGTCTTCCCCGGGGCAAGGGCTGTGCCCTCGCTCCCGGAGGCGTTGCCTGTTTATTTTCCCGCCGCCTTCCTGAGGTTGTCCACCTGACGGCAGATGCCCATGAGCATGTCCATTTCATGCCGCCGCAAGCCGGATTTGCCGAGGAAGCGGCGCAGGGGCATCAGGAAATAGTCGGGATTGTCATCCTTGAGATAGTCGATGGCGAGGAGCGTTTCCTTGAGCCGGGCGTAGAGCAGGGCCTGCTCCTCGTGCGTGATGCGGCGCGACTGCTGGCCGGGATCGTTGCCGAGGCAAGGCTGGGGGTCCACGCGGCTGACCGCCTTCATGCATTCGTAGGTAAGGATGAGGATGGCCTGCGCCAGATTGAGCGAGGAGGCCTCTCCGGCCGTGGGGATGGTCACGAGGCGCTGGCATTGCTCGATGTCGGCGTTGTTCAGCCCGCGATCCTCGCAGCCGAATACGATGGCGACCCGGCCGCCTTCATGCAGGAGGGGCGCGATTTCCCCGGCGGCCTGTTCCGGCGTGAGCAGCCCGCGCCGCCAGCCGCCCGTGCGGGCCGTGGTGCCGAAGGTCAGGACATTGGGGGCGAGCGCCTCGCCCAGCGTGGGGTTGACCTCAACGGCGTCGAGCAGCGCTTCGCCCTTAGCCGTGGCCAGCGGGCGGGCCTTTTCCTTATCCCACCACACGGGGCTGACGAGCGTCAGGCGTCCGCAGCCCGTGTTGGCGCAGGCGCGGGCCGCCATGCCGATATTTTCCGGGAACTTGGTTCCCACCATGATGATTTCCAGATGCCGCAGGGCGTCCTGCGAGGCTTGCACGAGCATACTCACTTCCGGGGAGACAGGGTGGCAAGGGCGCTTTCAAGCTGGCTCGACGTATACAGATCCCTGAGCACGATGGGGCTGTTCGAGAGGAGGCCCTTGGGGAAAATGGCCGTGACCGGGATGCTGACGCTGCCGATGGAGCGGAGCAGCGCCTGCGCTTCCGGATCGGGCCGGGTCAGGTCCACCTTGATGAGGCGCAGCCCGTAGCGTTCCCTGATGGCATGCAAACGTTTGGGCGTCAGCACGGTCTGCTCGAGGAATTTGCAGGACGGGCACCAGTCCGCCGTGAATTCGACCATAAGCGGTTCTTTTTTCAGCAGCGAACGGAACGTATCGGCCCGGAAGGTTTCCCACGGCGCGGGCTCGGGCGCGGGCTGTACGCTCCACCAGATGGAGCCGCCTACCATAAGGAGCGCGAGCGTGCCCGTAAAGAGCTTTTGACGCCCCGAGGCCCGCAAGCCGCCCCACTGCCCCCACATCCACGCCGCCAGCGCGCAGACGAGCAGGGTGACGAGCGCGGCGAATCGCTGCGATTCTGGGAGGATGGAGAGCAGATAGATGGCCGTTCCCATGAGGAAGAAGCCGACCAGCCGTTCCATGATCCCGGTCCATGCACCGGGCTTGGGCAGGATGCGGGCCGCGCCGGGCCAAGCCGCCAGCACGAGGTACGGCAGGGCCATGCCGATCCCGGTTGCCGTGAACACGGCGACGATCACGGGCAGGGGCTGGAGCGCCGCCCAGCCGAGCACGCCGCCGAGCAGGGGGCCGCTGCACGGGGTCGCCAGCAGGGTGGCGACGAGGCCGGTGAGGTAGGCCTGCGTTTTGGGGTTGCCCGACGCGCCGACCTTGAAATCGAGCACAGGCAGCGTGAACACGTCGAACAGGGAGAGGGACAGCAAAAAGACGAGGATCAGCAGCCCGTACACGAGATGGGTATTCTGGAACAGGCCGCCCCACGCCAACCCGAGCGCGCCGACACAGAAGGCCAGCACGAGAAACCATGTCAGTATCCCGGCGGCGAACAGTATGTTGTGCTCGCGGAAATGGGCGAGGCGCTGACCTTCGGTCTCATAACCCGACGAGCTCAGCAAGGCGGAAATCTTCATGGTCAGTACGGGCAGCACACAGGGCATGACATTGAGGATGAGGCCCGCCAGCAGCCCGAGGAGCAAGGCCGTGCCGAGGGCCGTGGGTTCCAGCGACTCCTGCGGGAAGCGCGGCGTGAACCGCCATTGCTCAGGTTCGGCGGGGTTTCCCGGAGCAAGCTGGGCGGAAGGCGCGGAAAGTGGCGTCGGCTGTGCGGCGGTTTGCTGCGGGAATGCCTGCGGAGAAACGGGCCGGGATGGGGCGGCCGGGGCGTCGGCCTTGCCAAGCTGTCTGTAAGCCTCCAGTGTGGCCGGGTCTGGAGGGGGAAGCGTCCCGGGAAGTGTCAGGGAAACCGTTTGCTGCACGGGGACACAGTTCTTGTCCGAGCAGAGCAGCATGGACAAATCGGCGGCAAAGGGGCCGGATGCGGGGGCATCGAAACGGACGAAGATCGGGAACCGGGCCGTATAGGCCAGTATCTGTTTTGTGGGTTCGAAGGTATCCGGCGTGAGCCGGCCCTGCGGATACAGTATGGAGGCCGCGGCAGGCTGCCCCTGCGCGTTGCGGGCGTTCAAGCTGGTGGGGATGGGGGCGTCCGCGTAGTGGGAATAGGTGTGATAGCCTTTCTGCGGGGTTATCCAGAGTATCGCCGTTGGGTGGCCGTCCAGTTCGGCGTATTCCGTATCCATCGAAAAGGGGAGGGAGCCGGCGCGGGCAAAAGCCGCCGCATACAGCAAAAAGCCTGTTACAAGGCACAGTACGAACCCTATAGGAAGTGCATTCTTCGTTTTCATGAGGGGGACGTTAGCGTTTTTTCCTCTCTTTGGCAAAAAGGGTGTTGACACTCACCCCTCATTTGGACTAAACCTCTTTTCACGCCGCGAGGCACGGGTCATTAGCTCAATTGGTAGAGCAGCTGACTCTTAATCAGTTGGTTCGGTGTTCAAGTCACCGATGGCCCACCAGCGAAATCAAGGGGTTGCAATGAAAGTTGCAACCCTTCTTTCGTATATGGCGCCGGAAGCAGCTTCAACGCTTGGCATCGGGACGGGCTGGCAGCCTAGCCGGCAATCAGGGATAAAGCACTTGTCCGTGACGGCATCTTCCCGAGCGGTGTCCTTCCAGCTTCTAGAGCCATGCCGCATGGCGAATGTGCGGCAGCTGAATTGGGAGGGCAGCCGGATGTGTTTCGAATATGCTGATAGAGGGGACGCATGGACTTTACACAAGATATCTGGAGCGCACCGGACGATGAGTTCGTATGCTGGTGCGCCGGCGTGAGCAAGGGCGAAATAGTGCGCGCCAAGCAGCGGGGCGCCGTCACCTTAGACGATGTGCGGGCCGCCACCGGGGCGTGCCGCCAAGGGCAATGCCGGGAAAAAAATCCGCGCGGCAGGTGATGTTCACGGGAAATCCTCATCCTTCTCGGTGAGAAGGACAACGTTTCTCCCTTTCTTTGAGAAAACCAACGCGTTGATGCAAGAGCGGGGCACTTCGGACTCCCTGTTTTGTGGGCCCCGCTTTTTATTTCGGGTTTCACTTCTAGAGGCGATGAGGCGAAACGGCCTCTGCGGCTCGGCAAGTGCCCACCCGCCTGAACGGGGTTGGGACCCCGCATAAAGGAATGTGGCTTTCTTTTATTGTGAGGTGAAGGGCTCTTTCCTGCGAGTGAAGAAAAATTTCCGAAAAATGCGGGGAAGGCGTTGACACCGCCCGCCGTTTTCGGTACATCCCTTTTCGCGCGATGAGCGCGGGCAGAAATGTCCTTGGGTCATTAGCTCAATTGGTAGAGCAGCTGACTCTTAATCAGTTGGTTCGGTGTTCAAGTCACCGATGGCCCACCAGCAAAAAACAGTATCCCGGCAGGTTTTTCCTGCCGGGATTTTTGTTTTTCCACCGTAAAGCAGGAGCTTGCTTTGCGAAGGCGTGTATCCGGGATGTGTTGGCGCGGCGTTTTTTGTTTTTTGCGGTTTTTTTGAGCCGTACCGGGTTCATCTGAAAAGGACGGAATAGAGTATCGAAAGCCCGAGAAGGATGTTGCCGACCGCGAAGCAGCTACGCAATGCCTGCACCGGCAACCCCGGCGAATGGGCCAGCCGTGCGCCCACGACGGCCATGCTCATGCTGGAAACCAGCAGGCAGAGCATCCCCGGAAGGTATACGAAGCCCACGGAATAGGACGGGAGATCAGGCAGGTGCCAGCCGCCTATGGCGTATCCGATGGTTCCGGTCAGGGTGATGGGCAGGCTCAGGGCGGCGGACGTACCCACGGCGTCGGCCCAGTCGATCGCCGCCCAGACGAGGAATATCACGCAGAGCATGGTTCCGGCGATGCCCGCAAGGCTCGAAATCAGCCCGATGAGCATGCTGACCGGGAGCATTGTCCGTTCAAGCCGTCCTTCTTTGGGGTGCGGCTGGGGCTTAAAGAGCAGATGGACACCGACCAGCATGACGAAGAAGGCGAAAAAGCCGCGCAGGAACAGCCCCGGAAGATGCGGTGCGAGGAGCGCGCCGCCGAGCGTGCCCGCAATGATGCCGGGGGCCATCTTTTTCCAAATGTCGGCGCGCACGGAACCGTAACGTTTGTGTGCCAGCACGCTGGAAAGGGACGTGAACAGGATGGTGGCAAGGGACGTTCCGAGCGACAGGTGCTGCGTCATGTCCACGGAAAATCCGAGGCGCTCGAAAAACGCGTTGAGCATGGGCATGATGACCACCGCCCCGCCGACGCCGAGAAGCCCGGAAAGGAGCCCCACAAGAGCCCCGCCAAGCACGAGAAGCGCAAGCATGGAAAGCATGGCGTAAACCTTTTCAAAAGATAGAGAACGATTCAGGATGGTTGCCGCGTTGTCAGGGAGTTTTTCCCCCGTGTCCTGTGATAGCAGATCGGCTAGCAGAGATCGATAGGCTCCCGGGGGCATATCCCGGCGCACGAAAGGATCGCCGGTGGGAAGCCAGATCGGATAAAGGGCGCTCGGCGTACTGCATAGGCGGTGCTCTCCTTTCCATGCAAGGATACCCGGTTGTGCCGTACGGGATGTGTTGCCGTTCGAATTTTAGGGCTGGTGCTGTGCGCCGTTCCAATGCGTCCAACATACCGTTTTCAACGGCTTATGGGCGTTTCCGTTCGATCGCTTCTTTGATGATGGGACAAGTGGAGAGGGTTCGGTCATAATGCCGTTCTGCCTGATAGCGTGTTCCGGCGGTATGCATTCGGACTCGGGGGCCATTACGGCGTCGAAGGCCGCTTTCAGGTCGGTTTCGGGCACGCTTGCATGGGCGGCGGGGAGGTGCAGGGGTTTGTTGAGGTGGATGCCGAGGTAGCGGCGGGCGTTGCGGGCGGGGTTCTCTTCAAGGGCCATGACGCCGAGAGTGAGGCCGTGCGCCATCATGAGGTGGTAGGCGATCTCGTTGACGATGGTGGACTTGCCGATGCCCGAGCCCGCCGTGAACAGCACAAGCTCCCCGAGGCGCACCCCGCCGAGCTTGTCGTTCAGCCCCGGATAGGGGATCTCGTAGCCCGCTGGCGGAGGCTTTTTGATGTCCTCCCACAGCTCGGCCCCGGACCTGATGCCGTCGGGCCGGTAGGGGACGGCTCCCCACAAGGCGTCGATGAGTTCCTTGCCCTTGCCCGCCACGAGGCATTCATTGGCGTCCTTCATCGGGAGGCGGGCGATCTTGGCCTTGCCGGGACTGAGCAGGAGGGCGCATTCCTTGGAGGCCTTCTGCCCCGGCTCGTCCATGTCGAAGGCGAAGACCACCTCGTCGAAACTCTTCAGCCATTCGAGGCTGGCCCGGATGTATTTTGCCCCGGAGCTGGAGCCGTTGGGGAGGCTGGCTGAACGTGTCGAGCACCTTCCGCAGCGAGATGAACGCCACCACCTGCACGTCCATCCCTTCGAGCATCCCCACGGCCTTGTGCCGCCTGCCCGCGCCGCCTTGTTTGGCGGACTCCATGAACTCGCTGATGGCCCGTGCCATCGGCTCAATGCCGCGTTTCAGGAGCATTTTCCCGTAGCTGGTATTCGCTTCCGCATTCCGTTCGGTGTTGCGGGCCACTGTCGTGTAGTAGCGGTCCCGGCCCCGGTCGGCCATTTCCTTTTCAAGCTCAAGCTGGCGGGCGAAAAGCGGAGAGAGGGGCAGACTGTGGTGGTTGCGGCGGGCGTTTTCGGGCGCAAAACAGGCATCTTTCATAAAATAATCCTTTATTTTAGAGTGATTATGAGTTTCAAAATTTGGGCGCAAAAAAAGGCCCCAAGCGAATGGGCGGATCTGTCCTTGGTTAGGAGGAGGGATGGGTTCGCGTGGGGCCGGGTGCTGTTCTGCTGACGGAAGGAGATCCATGCGATTCATGGGTGTCAGCGCACCTAATGCCGTGAGGTAATGCGGTAATTAGCAAAAAAGGCGGAGGGAAGTCCCTTTGACGGATGTCAGCGGGCGCAGGGGAAGGAGGGGAAGTAGGGAGGCGGGAGTATGAGATGAGAGAGGAGGGGCGGGAAAAGAGAAGGGAGAAGGGTAAAAGAAAAGCCCCCTGAATTTGCATTTACAACGTGCAAACTGAGGGGGCTTATTCTTAGATGTAAAGAGTGTCAGGTTTTATTGTAACCTGTTCATTTTGTTTGGTACCCGGAACGAGGATTGAACTCGTACGGCTATAAAGCCTAGGGATTTTAAGTCCCTTGCGTCTGCCAGTTCCGCCATCCGGGCATGGGTGGTAAAGAATACGTGCATCAGGGGAATGAGTCAACAGAAGAGCCTTCCCCTCCTTCGGTATCCGGCTTGCAAACTGTGTTTACGGCCTGAACTGCTGATGCGTGCCCTCTTCAAAAAAATGAAGAAGCTCCAACGGATCATACAGGATTTCGTCCGCGCCGCTTTCTTGCAGTTCCTTGGCGCCGCGGAATCCCCAGTCCACGCCGACGGCGGCCATCCCGGCGTTGCGGGCCGTCAGCATGTCTACATTGCTGTCCCCGACAAAAACCGTTTTGCCGGGAACGATGCCGAGATGCCGGGCGGCCTTGAGCGCCCCGGTAGGATCGGGTTTGTGGGGCAAGTCCGGCAGGGCTCCCTGAATAAACCGGAAGGGGGCATCGGGAAAATAGTGCTCAAGCATGCGGAGTGTCCATCCGTGCGGTTTGTTCGTCACGACGGCCAAGGGGATGCCGCGTCGCCGGAGTTCCCGCAGCAGTTCGGGGATATGCGGGTAGGGGCGCGTTGTTACGGCCCAGTCTCTGGCATAGTTGTCGCCTGTGCGCTCCACCAATGCTTCAAACCCCTCAGGGCCGAGCCGATCCGCTTCCCCGGCGGGCAGGGCGCGGCGGACGAGCATGCGCAGGCCGTTGCCGACAAACTGGCGGTAGGCGGCGGCAGGGTGCTGGGGGTAGCCGGCTGAGTGCAGCGCGACGTTGGCGGCATTGGCGAGATCGTCGAGCGTGTTCAGCAATGTCCCGTCAAGATCAAAAATGACGGCGTGATAGTTTCGTTCATTCATGGCGGTTCCTCTGCGAGCCGTTGCCCGCAGGGCAATGCGCGGGCGAAAAGGGCGGCTTGCGACGGCAAGCATGACAAAGGACGCCGTGTCTTTCAAGCGCCAATCTGCTGCGGATCGATAACGGCGGGTTGCATCATGGCTGGATTTTGCTAACTCTAGCCCGGTGCCGTGGTGCCACGGCAATTCTTTTTCGGAAGCGGGGTCAGTATGGCGCAGGGTAAGGAACGCGCGGACGAGTTGGTTTTCGCGCAAGGTCTGGCGGAAAGCCGCGAAATGGCGAAACGTCTGATCATGGCGGGCAAGGTGGCGCTGGAGGATGTCTCCGGCGTACGGCAGAAAGTGGATAAGCCCGGCCACAAATATCCGTTGGATACGGCCTTCGTACTGGTCGGCATCGAGAAATACGTCAGCCGTGGCGCGTATAAGCTGTTGACCGCCATAGAGCATTTTGAGCTGGATGTGATCGGGTTCGTCTGTTTGGATGCCGGAGCGTCCACGGGCGGGTTCACGGATTGCCTCCTGCAGCACGGCGCGGCGAAGGTCTATGCGGTGGACGTGGGCAAGGAACAGCTTCATGAGCGCATGCGCCGGGATCCGCGGGTCATCAGCATGGAAGGGACCAACCTGCGTACGGCTCCTGAAGACTTGATCCCCGAGCCGGTGGATATCATCGTCGCCGACGTCTCTTTCATTTCCCTGACGCTGATCCTGCCGCCCTGCGTGCGCTGGCTGAAGGAAGGCGGCTTGGTGGCGGCGCTGGTCAAGCCGCAGTTTGAGCTTGGGCCGCACCAGACGGACAAGGGCGTGGTGCGCGATCCCGCCCTGCGCCAGCAGGCAGTGGATAAGGTGCTGTTGTTTTGTCAGGAGCGTCTTGGCCTTGAGTGCCTCGGCGTCGTGCCCGCCGCCGTCAAGGGCCCCAAGGGGAATCAGGAGTATATCGTCTGCCTGCGCCGCGTCGGGAACGGGCAGATGGGGTGTGAACGCGAGGGTGAGGAATGAAGCCGGGGGGAAAACCCTTCTTCAGAAGGTTTTCCCCCCCGGCCCCTCCTTTCCCACGGCTTTCGATTGGTGGGGAGGCTGTGCGGCAGGAGTTCTTTTGTTTGTTGAGCGTAAGGGATATGGAGAGCGGAGGGCAGGGTTTCGGTTAGCCTTCTGCCCGTTGCCGCATAGGTGAGAAGAAAACGGCCTGATCCAATGGAAATGGATCAGGCCGTCTTTTTATATGGATCAGGAAAAGGTTTTGGCTACGTGGGGGGGCGGTTGCCCTTTGGGAGAAAGAGGGCTCCCCATGGGCTGCATGGGGACGGCTTCCGGAACATGGAAGCATGAACAACAAAGGGCTCCGATGTGTGGCTTCCTTCCCGCATAACGCTGCCCGAATGGACGGAGGGGGAAGGGCCCCCGTTGGGGTGCGCGGGGTCACCGGTATTCGGGAATAGGCCGTTCGACCTTTTTGAGGAATGCGTCGGTAACGAGGCCGAGCAGTTCCTCCGCGTTGTCTTGGGAATAGGCCGTTCCCGCATGGAAGCGGATCATGGCGGCGAGCCAGTTCTGCATGTCGCTGCGGGAATGCCCGGCGTTGAACAGCCGGAGCTGATCGTCAAGCAGAAACACCTGATGGATGGTGATGTCCTTGATGACTTCGGCATCGGACATTGTTTTGCCTGCCCACACCCTGAAGAATCTTTTGTAGTCTTCCGCAAGGGCCGCCACGGACTCCTCGCGCATCATGCGGACGGCGCGCAGATAGACCCGCAGGAAGGACGCCACCTGAGCGGGGTGGGCATCGGCAAACTGTTTGTCCGCCATGAGCAGCACGGGTTGCGGCGCGTTGACCGAGCGCGACGTGGCCGCAACCTTCAGTCCGTGTTCGTCCCCGGTGTAGCTGTAGGGCGCCCACAAGACGATGGCGTCCCCTTCTCCGGCAAGGAAAGCCTGAAGCCCCGGTGCGGCATCCGTATGTTGGATACGCACTTCCCGGGGCGTCAGGCCGTAGGCGGCAAGCCACTTGGTAAGCAGATATTGGGCGGATGACGCGGCGGGGCAGATGATGGACTTGCTCCGGATGTCGTCGGCTTTGCCGTAGAGGTTCGGATAGCCGTCGTTGGCGCCTTTGGCATTCAAGATCGGGCTGTCGGGCCGGACCATGACCACATTGGCCAGCGACTCGTCGTTGCCGACGCCGATGACGGTGAATCTTTCAGGGGAAGGGCCGGTCAGGATGGAGAACGCCCCGCAGGCCCCGATGACCCATTTGTCCGCATTGTCGATCAGTTCTTTGCCCGAATCGAACCGCTTCAGGACGATGTCGAGCCCTTCCTGCCTGTCCCATCCCTTTTGTTTGGCGTACCAGATGAGGAACGTCTCATGCTCGGGGAGCCAGCCCGTTTCGATTTTGAACGGAGGTTCCTGAGGGGCGGCGGAAAGTTCCGCCGTCAGGAAGAGGAGGGATACAAAAAAGCCGAGTAGTCCGAACAGCGTGCTGCGCCGCATGGCTCTATCCTTAATATAGGTGGTGGCCGCAAGAAAAAGCGGGGGAATCGGCGGAATGTATGGAACCTGTTGGGATTGAGAGAAAAATCACTTCTTTTGGTTTTCTTTTGGGATTCATACCGTGTTTGCACCCGGTTGCCAAGAAGTTGTGTTTTTCACGTGTGTTTTGCCTCATTCCGGTTCCGTGCGGGAGTAAATGGGTGATGGTTTTCTCTGAAACGGCCTCAACGCATTGTGGCTGTTTGATGAATCAACCTATACGGAAAAGGCGTACTCCAAAAGAGGAGGCGTTTGGCGGGACAAAAATGTCCCGTGGGACAAAAATGCCCCATGAGGGTACTAATACTTAACCAACTAAAAACAAACGAGATACAGGAAAATACATTTTTTGCGGGACATTCATGTCTCGTTGTGATGAAAAGAACTTTCTAGGGGATTATTGAGGGAACGGAAAAAATATTTTTTTGTATTTCATGGGATTACTATGAATAAAAACCTCTCAGGTATGCCCCTCCAGCGATTTTGGCTCGGCACTTGCTAAAGACTTAGTGCCTTCGGGAACAATCCCGACGTTCCAATAGAGTTTTTGGATGATGCGTCCTTTTTCGTTCAAAGCCGGAATGCGGCGGTGAACGAAAAAGAGCGCGAAGGAACCACTCTTGAAACGCCAAGACAAAGAGGGACTTTTGGTCATGAGCAACGAACATGTTGAAAGCGGACGCGAAGAACTGAAGAAAACGATGAGCCCGGCTGAAGTTTGGGCTCTTGCCGTGGGCGCCATCATCGGTTGGGGCTGCTTCGTCCTTCCCGGGGCGCGTTTCCTTCCCGATGCGGGTCCTATCGGCAGTATTTTGGCTTTCATTATCGGCGGCGGCCTCCTGTGCTTCGTCGCCCTCGCCTACAGCATCCTCGTCAAGGCGTACCCCGTGGCCGGCGGCGCGTTCACCTACGCCTATGTCGGCTTCGGCAAAACGTGGGCCTTTATTTGCGGATGGGCGCTCATCCTCGGTTACCTTTGCGTCATCGCCGCTAACGGCACCGCGCTGGCCCTCCTCAGCCGCGCCCTGCTGCCGGGCGTGTTCGACGTGGGGTATCTGTACAGCGTAGCCGGTTGGGACGTGTACGCCGGCGAGCTGGTTATGATGACCTGCGCCTTCCTTTTCTTCGGGTACATGAACTATCGCGGCATGGACTTCGCCAGCAGCATCCAGCTCATCCTCGCCTTTGCGCTGGTGGCCGGCGTGCTTATCCTGACCGTGGGCTCCTTCTCCACTTCCACCGCCTCGCTTGACAACCTGGTGCCCATGTTCGCCGAAGGCCGCTCGCCCTGGGCTTGCGTCATCTCCATCGTGGCGATTACGCCCTGGTTGTTCGTCGGTTTCGACACCATTCCCCAGACCGCTGAAGAATTCGACTTCCCGCCTGAAAAGTCCCGCCGTCTGATGCTGAATTCCATCGTGTGCGGCGCGACGTTGTATGCCCTCGTTCTGCTCTCCGTGTCCATCATCATTCCCTATACTGACCTGCTTGGTCAGAACCACACGTGGGCTACCGGCGCTGTGGCCGACATGGCCTTCGGACGCTTCGGCGGCATGATCCTCGCCATCCCCGTGCTCGCTGGCATCCTCACCGGGATGAACGGCTTCTTCATGGCCACCACGCGCCTGCTGTTCAGCATGGGCCGCGGCAAGTTCCTGCACCCCTGGTTCCTGAAGGTGCACCCCAAGTACGGTACCCCGACCAACGCGGTTCTGTTCACCCTCGGCCTGACCCTCATCGCGCCTTTCTTCGGCCGCTCCGCCCTCAACTGGATCGTCGACATGTCCGCTATGGGCACCGCGCTTGCCTACCTCTCCACCTGCCTCGTCGTCTACAAGTACGCCACCAAGTTCGCCGCCCAGACCCCGTGGTGGAGCAAGTCCGTGGCCGTGGTCGGCGCGCTGACCTCCATCGCCTGCTTCCTCATGCTGGCCGTGCCCGGTTCCCCGGCGGCTATCGGTGTCGAATCGTGGATTATGCTGCTCGCATGGGTGGCCATCGGTGCCTGCTTCTACTTCAGCCGCGCTTCCGAACTGCGCGCCATCCCTGAAACGAGAATGCAGTATATGCTCCTTGGAACGGCCGACCGTCCCCTGCTCTTCACCCCGAAGGATGCCGAGGAAGAAGTCTTTGAAGAAGACGACGCCAAGTCCGCTGTTGAATTGGGTTAGGCACTCCCTCCCCTAACCCGACACGAAAAGCCGGGACCGTTCATGACGGTCCCGGCTTTTTTATGGCCTTGCGGCGGGTGATCGGAGATTGCGCCTTGACGGGGCTTAGGCGTGGATGGCTTTCCAGAATGTTTCGATGGCGGCGCGATGGACGGTTTTGTTGCGGTAGAGCTTGATGTCCACCTCCACGCTGAGGTCCGGGCGGTCTTCCCATATGCGCCGGATGGTGCCGCGTTTCAGTTGCTCGCTTACCAGCGTTTCCGGAACCCATGCCATGCCGATGCCCTTTTCCAGCATTTTGACGATGCCTTCGCTCAGGCTGCTTTCATAGACGGATTGCAGCTCGCAGGGCGTTTTTTCATAGAGCGGGAGGATGATGCGGTTGGCGAAGGAGAAGTTGCTGTAGGAAAGGTAGGGGAGGGGGGAGGCGCCCGGAAGGCGTTCCGCCAGCGCGCTGCCCACGACGGGGAGGAAGCGTTCCCGCCCGACGGTGGCGGATTCGATGTGCGACAGGAACTCGCTGTCCGATTCGTATTCGTCCAGCCTGTAGGTGAGCAGCATATCGACCTGATGCTCCATCAGCGCGCAGAAATGTTCCTCCACGTTTTGAGGGAAGGGGTTGACCACAAAGCGGAGCTGGTCGCACGCCTGCCGCACCCGGAAAAGGAGATCCGGGAGCACGTTGATGGAGAGCGTGGGCAGGCTTATGAGGCGGACAGTGCCGTCGGAGCGGTTTCCGGCCGCGAATTCCCGCCGGGCTCCGTCCATGCGATCCACGATGTCGCGGGCGACGGGCAGGAATTGCTCGCCCTGCGCCGTAAGGCGGATGGGGAGGGCCGTCCGGTCGAAAAGGACCACGCCGAGCCATTCCTCCAGCGCCCGGATGCGGCGGCTGAAGGCGGGTTGGGTGACATTGCGTTCCTGCGCGGCATGCGAAAAGCTTCTATGGCGGCACAGGCTGAGGAAATCTTCAAGGAGTTTCTGGTCCACGCGGGGCTCCATGCATTTTGATCATGACGCGATACGAAATCGGCAATTGCCAGTTCCTCCGGCTCTTTCCTATAGTGACGTCACGTTCTGTATTCGCACCAAACAGGAGAAACGTCCATGCCTCGTCTCGAACATGATTTTTTGGGTGAAATGCGCATCCCTTCCGATACATATTACGGAATCCAGACCTATCGGGCGATCGAGAACTTCCCGATTTCCGGCGTGAGCATCGCCAGCTTCCCGGAACTTATCAAGGCGCTCGGTCTGGTCAAGAAGGCCTCGGCCATCGCCAACATGCGGTTCGGCGTGCTGCCCCGCGAGATCGGGGACGCCATTTGCGCGGCTTGCGACGAGATCATCGAGGGCAAGCTCCACGATCAGTTCCCCGTCGACTGCATTCAGGGCGGCGCGGGGACTTCGACCAATATGAACGCCAACGAGGTGATCGCCAACCGCGCCCTTGAGCTGCTGGGGCACCGCAAGGGCGAATATGAGTATTGCCATCCCAACAACCACGTGAACTGCTCGCAGTCCACCAACGACATTTACCCCACGGCCCTGCGCATCGCCCTGTATACCATGCTCGGCCAGTTGACCGGCGATATGGCCTACCTCCAGCAGGGGTTCGTGGCCAAGTCCGAAGAGTTTTCGGACGTCATCAAGATGGGCCGCACGCAGCTGCAGGACGCGGTGCCCATGACCCTCGGCCAGGAATTCGGGGCGTACGCGACGACCATCGGTGAAGACATCCTGCGCGTTGAGGAATCCCGCAAGCTGCTGCTTGAGATCAACCTCGGCGCCACCGCCATCGGGACGAGCATCAACGCGCCCAAGGGCTACGCCGAAGTCGCCTCGAAGGCCCTCGCCGAGGTCAGCGGGATTCCGGTGGTGCTGTCCACCAACCTCATCGAAGCGACGTGGGACACCGGGGCCTATGTACAGACGTCCGGCGTACTCAAGCGCATCGCGGTCAAGCTGTCCAAGATTTGCAACGACCTGCGCCTGCTGTCCTCCGGCCCGCGCACGGGCATCAACGAGATCAACCTGCCCCGGCTGCAGCCCGGCTCCTCGATCATGCCGGGCAAGGTCAACCCGGTCATCCCCGAGGTGGTGTCGCAGGTGGCCTTCGACATCATCGGCAAGGACGTGACCATCACCATGGCGGCGGAAGCGGGCCAGCTGGAATTGAACGTCATGGAGCCGATCATCGCCTTCTCGCTGTCGAACGGCATCCACCGTCTGCGTCAGGCCATGCGGACGCTGCAGGATCGCTGCGTGAGCGGCATCACGGCGAACAGGGAACGTTGCCGCAGCATGGTCGAGAACAGCATCGGCATCATCACCGCCCTGAATCCCTACCTCGGGTATGAGACGTCCGCGTCCATCGCCAAGGAAGCCCTCGAAACCGATGGTTCGGTGATCGACATCGTGCTCGCCCGGAACCTCCTCAGCCGCGAGAAGCTTGACGACATCCTCGCTCCCGAGCATATGATCAACAGAAAGTAAGGAAAAGCCGGAGCGTCCCCTTGCCGGGGCCGTCTCCGGCCATTTCCCAAATGCATACGGCTTTGGGCCGTGCGGAAGCGTTTCGCTACGGTTGAGAAACAGGGTTACGGCATCCCGGATGTCCGCCCGGCCCATATGCTGCCGGTAAGGCCATGCTTCCTCCCGGTTGCCCGCCCCGCTCCGATTCACGGAACGGGGCGTTTTTCTGTGCTGCGGAAGGGGAAACGTGCGGGCCGGGGGGAGGTTCCGGTGCGCCGCCGCCCGGTTTTGGGGAAGGGGGCCGCTATGGCCTACTGCCGTCTGGCTTCCCCCCGGATGGACGCGAGGACGGCGCTCATCAGGAACCAGCCGCAGGAGACGAGGACGACGGTCGCCCCGGTGGCCGTCCCGGCCCACTCCTGCGCGGAGAGCACCAGCCCCGCCACGGCGGAGGTCACGCTGACGAGGATCGACCACCAGAACATGCCCCCGGCCGTGCGGGCGAGGTTGCGGGCCGTGGCGGCGGGCACGATGAGCAGCGCCGTCACCAGCAGGACGCCCACGGCCCAGACCGAAAACATCACCACCAGCGCGAGCAGCCCGGCGAAAAGGTATTGCCAGAAAAAGACCCTGATGCGGTGGGCCTTGGCGACCACGGGGTTCAGCCCGATGTACAGCAGGCGGTTGTAGCCCCATATCTGAAAGGCCGTCAGCGCGGCGAACAGGCCGATGAGCCAGCGGATGTCCGTTTCCGTGATCGTCAGGATGTCGCCGTAGAGGAATTGCTGCAGATCCCGGGCCACGGCGTTGTCCCGGCTGACTACGGCGAGGCCGAAGGCCATGACCGCCGAGAAAAATACGCCGATGATCGTGTCCGAGGAGAGGGCGCTGTTCCGTTGGACGGCCATGATGCCGAGCCCGACGAGGATGCCGAAGACCGGCATGGCGACGTGCGGGTTGATGGAAAAGATCAAGCCGAGCGCCACGCCCGCGAAGGCCGAATGGCTGATGGCGTCGGAAAAGAAGGCCATGCGGAAACTGACGACCTGTACGCCCATGGTCGCCGCCATGGGCGCGAGCAGGATCAGGGCCACGAGCGCCTGCTGCATGAAGCCGGCCTGCAGGCACTCGAAGGGGAGCAGGGCCACGAGGTGGTAGAGCGGCGCGAGATCAAGCATGGTTGTCCTTGGGCTGGGTTGCGGCGGGAGCGTGCGGGTTGATGAGGCCCATGTGCATGCCGAACAGCGCCATGAGGTTTTCCTGCGTCAGAACCTCGTCGGGCGTTCCCTCCGCGAAGACATGCCGTTTGAGGCAGATGACGTGCGTGGCGTGGTGGAAGACCATGCCGAGATCGTGGCTGACCATGAGCTGCGTAAACCCGTTGGCGGCGCGCAGTTCGTCCAGCAGCTCGCAAAACAGGTGCTCGCCCTGAAAGTCCACCCCGGCGGAAGGTTCGTCCAGCACGAGCAGTTCCGGTTCCTGCTGCAGGGCGAGGGCAAGCAGGACGCGCTGCATTTCGCCGCCGGACAGGTCGCCAAGCCGCCGGGGGGCGAGGTGTTCGGCCTTGACCATCGAAAGGAGCTCGAGCGAGTGCTCCTTCA
The DNA here is from genome assembly GCA_900553145.1 of uncultured Desulfovibrio sp. GTDB lineage: Bacteria > Desulfobacterota > Desulfovibrionia > Desulfovibrionales > Desulfovibrionaceae > Bilophila. Next base: position 1,533 of record USCL01000020.1, on the reverse strand, counting down.
GCGAGGGGCGGATGCCGAGCCAGAGGGGGCGTTTCTGGATGCCCATGACAAGGAATTCCATGACCGTGAGCGGCATCCCCCTGTCGATGCTGATGCGCTGCGGCACATAACCGAGCCGCAGGGGGTTCCCGCTCCTGCCCGCCATGACGCTGATGGCCCCGCCGTAGCGCATCTCGCCGATAAGGGCGAGGATGAGCGTGGTCTTGCCCGCGCCGTTGGGGCCCACGATGACGGTGCAGCTTCCCTGCGGGACCGTGGCGTTGACGCGGTCAAGGATGTCGAGCCCGCTCCGGCGCACGGATACGTCGCGGAAGACGACGGCGTTAGTTGGTTCCAAGGGTGCTCTCCAGCGTATGCAGGTTGGCGCGCATGGTTTTTTCATAGTAGTCCAGCGGCGCGATGGCCGGCCCCGTGGCGACGGGGTCCAGCTTGGCCGTGGCGACGCCGGTTTCGCGGGACAGCGTTGCGGCGATTTTGTCCGGGTACTGCGGCTCGGTGAAGATGGCTCCGACATGTCGGCCGCGGATGGCCTTGACGAGCTTCATCATATCGGAGGCGGAAGGTGCCTGCGTGTCGTCCGCCTGAATGACCGCGGCCACCTCAAGGCCCATGTCGCGCGCCAGATAATCGAATACCCCGTGCTGGGTGATGATGCGGTTGTTCTTCAGTTTGCCGCCGAGCGCGGCGAACTCGTCGGCCAGCGCGTCAAGCGTCCGGGCGTAGTTTTCACCGTTGGACCAGTACGCCGCCGCATTGCCGGGATCGAGATCGGCAAGCTGCCCCGCGATGGAACGGGCCATCTGCGCGGCCATGCGGGGGCTGGCGAACAGGTGGGGGTTCATGCCGCCATGATGGTGCCCTTCATGCCCCTCGTGCGCCGTTTCCTCGTCCGTATAGGGGAGCAGCCCGGAGATGCCCTTGGAGGCGTCTACGGTGCGGAGCTCCTTCTTGGAGCGCGCCGAGGGCGAGCCGAGGATGGCCTCCATGCCGAGCCCGTTGACGACGAGGACGTCGGCCTGCGCCAGCTTGCCCACGTCCTGCGGCGTGAGGGCGTAATCGTGGGGGCATCCGGCCTGTGCGGGAAGCATGAGCTGCACCTCCATGCCCGGCACGTCCCGCACGACATTGTGGACGATCTGGTAGACGGGGAAGGTGGTGGCGAGTACCCGGGTCTGGGCGAAGGCGGCGCCGCACAGCAGCGTAACGGTCATGAGGAATACGATTCCGGCGATGGTTTTGCGCATATGGGACTCCTTGCGGGAAAGCCGTGGATGGCTTATTGCTATTGCGAAGGCATTTGCAATTACTGCTTGCCGCACGAGGTGTCAAGAGGCGGGCGGCGATCGGGATGACATGGAACACAGAGGTTGATACGCGCATGAGGTGTGCGGAATGAAGCGGAAGACATCACAGCGGGCGGCGATCGAGCAGGTTTTTTGCCAACAGGATCGCCCGCTCGGCATTGAGGAGATACTGGAAAACGGGCGGCTGGCGGTGGAATCGCTTAATCAGGCCACCGTGTACCGCAATGTG